>JBIIQP010000099.1:0-9692 GCA_044341975.1 Crocinitomicaceae bacterium | reverse complement strand
AATTGTTTAAATACAGAGGACAGATTCCTGTTATCCTATTCCTCTTGTCAATTCCAACTATCTATTTTACTGATTATCAGTTCATAAATGATAATTCTAATTTAGAGTTGGGCTTGTTGATAACTTGTTCGGTAATTTCCTTTCTGGGGCAGGTGATACGAGCTATTGCCATTGGCACCAGCAATAAATACACTTCTGGTAGAAATACAAAGGAACAGGTCGCGGAAGCACTGAACACCAAGGGAATTTATTCTACAGTAAGACATCCGCTCTATTTAGGGAATTATTTCATGTGGATAGGAATTGTAATGTATACGTTTAACATTTGGTTTGTTTTGGTTGTTTCATTCTTGTTTTGGTTGTATTATGAGCGAATCATGTTTGCCGAAGAACGATTTTTGGAAAGAAAATTTGGAGATGAATACATTTCCTGGTCTATGAAAGTCCCACCATTTTGGCCAAGCATGAAAAATTACGATAAAAACCCTATTCCATTCTCTATTAAAACCATACTTCGACGCGAATATTCAGGAGTAACAGCGACAATTATTGGATTTGTTTTCGTTGCTTTCTTCCGTGATTGGTTTAGCACCGGAGAGGTTCATTTTAAAATCATTTATGCCATTATTATAGGTATCGGCATAGGGATTTCTCTTTTATTGAGAACCCTTAAGCACAAAACCAAATTGCTTCTCGAGGAAGACAGGTCTTAAAAAGAATGATATATTTCAACGCGATAAAAATATGGGGAATAGAACAAACTTTCCAATTTCCATATTTGTGAAAGAAAAATAAACTATTATATTTGCACCCGCTTACCAACAAGCAAATATGGCGAGGTAGCTCAGTTGGTTAGAGCGCAGGATTCATAACCCTGAGGCCGAGAGTTCAAATCTCTCTCTCGCTACAAGAGAAAAAGGAAGTTTATCAGACTTCCTTTTTTTTTTATTTAGATGAACGATTTTGTCACTTACATTCTCTTATCGCCAACAACAGGTAAAACGTATGTTGGATTTTCTTCTGACTTAATAAATAGAATGAAATCTCATAACATTTTTGATCGCAAGGGTTATACATATCGTTTTAGGCCATGGGTTGTCATTCATGTTGAGTTTTTTGATAACAAATCGGATGCAATGAAGCGAGAGAAATGGTACAAGTCCGGTATTGGTAGAAGTTATATTAAAAGAGTCATTTTGGAGTAAAAAAGGCAGGATTCATATCCGCCAAAGGCGGACGAGAGTTCAACTCTCTCTCTCGCTACAAATGAAAAAAGCGGTTTCTTTTGGAACCGCTTTTTTTATGCTAATATGATTTGTTTAAGTTTTAAAAAAAAATTAGAGGCTTTCCAACTCTATTCCAACAAAATCAGCTAATTCTTTTAAATAAGTTTCTGAGAAGTCAAAACGTATCCCTGCTGTTTCGTAGATTTTAGGGATACTTCGAGTGTAACCAAGTCGAAGCGCATTTTTATAGTCTTCAATTGCCTTTTCTTTATTGATCAGACTATTCTTCCATACGCCTAGTGCCCCCAATTGTGCTATTCCGTATTCAATGTAATAGAAAGGAACCTCAAATAAATGCAATTGACGCTGCCATGATGTAGCTTGGACTTCTTCAAAACCTGTCCAATCGGTGAGCCCCGTGCCATACGATTTTGAAAGTTCAACCCATTTTTTGCTTCGCTCCTCGTGAGAATGTGACGGGTTTTCATAGACCCAATGCTGGAATTCATCAATCTGTGCAATCCACGGAAGTATTTTTAATATGGATTCCAATTGTTCTTTTTTAGCACGTTTGAAATCATCTTCATTTGAATAAAATTCATCCCATAACTCCATTGTCAACAATTCCATCGACATAGATGCTAGTTCTGCCACTTCTGAAGGTAGATTTTTAAACCCTGTCAATTCTAGTTCACGACTTAGAAAAGAATGTACAGCATGACCACCTTCGTGAACCATGGTGACTAGATCACGCTGAGCACCTACTGAATTCATGAAAATAAAGGGTACTCCAATTTCATATAAAGGATAATTGTAGCCTCCAGGAGCTTTACCATCCTTCGAATCGAGGTCGAGGTGACCCATTTCGTTCATTGTGTTGAGACAGTCAGCAAAGTACGAATCAATCTTTTGAAACATATTGACTGTTCCTTGCAATAACTGATCGCCCTTTTCAAATGGTTTTAGTGGCGCTTTTCCATCAGGATCTACTTCTAAATCCCAAGGGTTGAAACTTGATTTTCCAAGTTTATTTAGTTTTTCCAATTGAATTTGTTGCACCAACGGCACAATTTGCTTTTTGATTGCTTGATGAAAGGCGAAACAGTCTTCTTTTGTATAATCAAATCGCCCCATTGATTCAAACTTATAGTCTCTATAGTTTTTGAATCCAGCGTTAAGAGCGAGTTGGTGCCGATTTGCAACTAACTCAAAGTAAAGTTCATTGAGTTTTTGTGTGTCTTCGCCGCGGCGTTCAGCCATCTTTATGAAAATTGATTTCCGAAGTGACTCATCATTCTCTTTTAGTAACGAAGCAGCTTTTTGCATGGTAAGTTTTTCCCCATTGTGCTCAATAGATTGAGCAGCAGAAATAGAACCAAATTGTTGACTTTTTTCGCTTAGTTCTGCTTCAATTGGAATATTTTCCTCTCTGAATAAATTAAGTGCTGTTTGAACCGATCGAAAATAAATTTGATAGGCCTCATCATTTTGCAGTTCAATAAAATAGGGCGAATCAACAAGCTTCTTATTCAATTCATCTTCGTAAGGCGCCAATTTAGGTTGGATTTCGGTTACAAAAAAAGTATAGGCCTTACTGAGTTCCTCATCTCTTGTGTCAATTGTCATTTTAATATAACGCCAAGCTGCATCCTCTTCCAAAACAGCATCTAATTCACTTCTATCCTTTAGCCATTTCTTGTAGTCGTCAAGTGTCGTGATTGTTCTTTCTAATAAATCTTCAAAGAAAGGTTTAATTACTTCCCAAGCATCAATTTTCAAATCTTGGTCAATGAATGATCGTCTTTTTTTTTCTATTTTCATTTTGTGAGCATAAAAAAAGTCGGCACAAACCGACTTTTAAGTATAAATTCAGTGAGTCGGAATTATTTTCCTCTGCTTGAACCTGTTTTAACTGCTGAAACTTTTTTCGGAGCAGCTGGCTTTGCAGATTTCGCCTTGTCAGCGGTTGCAGCCTTCGGTTTGGCAGGAGCTTTTTTTGCAGCTGGTTTTTTCTCTTCAGTCGCAGTTTCTTTCTTAGCTTTTGGAGCTGCTTTTTTCTCAGCTACAGCTTCTTCAACTACTTCCTCTAGTAAAAGATTTCCAGTCGACAAAAGAAGATTATACCATTGGAATAGCTTCTTAAGGTCGGAAGGATATACTCTTTCCTGATCGTAATTTGGTAAGATCTCTAGAATGTAATTTTGAAGTACTTTAAGGTCCTCCTTGTGCGAGGGACATACTTTACCATCTTCCTTTTTGTAGATGGCTGTGAGGATATCTTTCAACGGTGCATCTTCTTCATAAGTGTAAATGCTGATGTCTTCCAATGCAGAAACTCTATCTGTCGCGTATGCCGGAAAACGCTTTTTGTCAACAAGAGATTCCACAATAATACTGTTCTTTCCTTGAGTCAATACTTTGAAGAGTCCTGGTCTTCCTGAAATAGCGATAATACCTGTTAAATTCATTCTTTTGTTTTACGTGGCCTCAAAAATATAAATTCTTTGCGGTTAAATCACATTCTGGTGATTTTTGCATGAATCTTTTGATCTTCAGACTCAATTATTAGATAATATATTCCTGAAGAAAGATGCGCAATCGAAAATTGATTATTTGCTTGATTTAAAATTTTTAATTCTTTGCCCTTCTCATCATACAAGTGAATGGATTGAATTTCCACTAATCCCTTGATTTCAAAATAGTCTGAACTTGGATTTGGAAAAACCATCAAATCGATTGTGTTTTCAATTATTCCTGCATTCGGAGTGTATGGATCGGTTTCTGAAATACAACCTTCAGGACTTAAGCAGTAACACGTGTAAGTTCCATAAGGAGGTGATATGACAAGTGTCGAACTGGTAGCACCTGGAATATCCTGACCATTCAATGTCCATTGATAATTAGAAAATGAAGATGTAACCAACGTGTTTCCAAATTGTGTGATCGGCATAATTGGTAATCCCTCAAATTGAATGATAGTAATTGTATCAGAGTCCGTTTTACATCCTTTTGAATTGTAAACTTGAGCAGAGTAGGAGCCTGGACCTGCAATATAAATGGTTGTTCCAACACTATCGTTTGTCCAATAAGCTGTAGATAACAAATTGGAAGATGTTACTGTCAATGGAATAGGAGTGGAACACATACCGGAATCTCCAACCAATGAAGCAGAAAACTCATTGCTTAATAATAAATTCAGTGCATGAGGTTTGCCATAACCATATGCGTTATTTGGAATTGTTCCTGTGTACTGATCCGTAAATGCAGTGTTAATCAAGTCATTTTTGAATGCGGCATAATTGGCCTTTGAACATTTTTCCAAGTATAGACCTGCAATTCCTGCAACACATGGAGAGGCCATAGATGTACCTCCATTTCTGGCATGCCAGCCGCCATAGTCCAACGATGGATTGTATATAGAGTTGTTTACCATCCACATAGGGGCTGCGGCTAAAGTCACATCTCCTGATGCACAAACATCTGGTTTAATAATATTGTGTCGATTTGGGCCTTTACTTGAGTTCTTGCTTAGTTTTCCTGCCGGAATCAGGTCCGCATAACCATTATAGTAATTCCCGTTTTTATCTATGTGAGAAATTCGATTTTTAACATTGCCGACAGAAATTACTTTTTCAGAACAATTCCAGGATGATACAATTGTTTGTAAACTGTCCGGAAAATGGTAATTCAAAATTGGTGCGTATTGGGAGTAGGAAGGAACGTTGGTCACCATGTCATTTAATTTTATGGCTGCATTTGAACTTCCTGTCCATGCGTCATAGCTACCTGATCCTGTTGTTTTTAATGCAAAATAATAATTGGTTGAATCTACATTCGAAAAATATATTTGTAGATGATAATTGTTATCAATGTATTCAGGATACAATTCAACAGTTGCTATTCTATTAATGCCATTCCATAATGTATCATATATTACGTCACCCGCCGCGAGATTGGCATTCCTGAAAATGGTTGATGCACGCTCGGAAAAACTACCCGAATTTCGATTCGCTGCTATCGCGTAATCCCATGTTGCTTGCAAAGAATCAGCCCATAAATCCATGTAGATCGTATTGGCACCTAACTGACTTGTAGGATTGCTGAGCATCCATACAAAAGAAGTGTCACTATCGACATCACCGCGCACATGATATTTGCCCCAAGCGCCGGCATTTCCAGCTGCGCAAACGATAATTCGACCAGCTTTGTCTGTTAATAATGATTCCATGTACTCTGATGCGGGATCGTTGCCGTCATGGCTACCTAAATAACTGCCAAGACTTAAATTAACGACAGCTGGTTTTCCGAGAGTATCAGCTACTTTAAAAATGTAATCGCAGGCATCTGCGATAGTCAGAGTCCAGTTCTCAAGACTAAAATTTGTTTCAACTATTATCAGATCTGCTTCTGGAGCAAATCCCATGTTCGTTCCATTTGCTCGTGCATTTCCTGTAGCCATACCCGCAACAGTTGTTCCATGTGCAGTTCCATTCTCAGTGCTAGTGCAAGTGCCTGCGTTAATTGCCGCACTATCCCATACAATTCCATAATAATAGGGTGCAGGAACCACGCCACCTGTATTTGTTGAATGGTCCCAATATCGAAGAACCCGCGTTTTTCCATTAGGAGATTTAAAGTCAGGATGGGACCAATCCAAACCTTGGTCTACAATTCCAATGATAATATCCTTGCCTGTATATGCATTTGAGAGACCATTAGAGCCATTATGCACTTCAATTGCATGATGTCTATAGATAGCTGTATCTGCTAGTGTCATTGGTGGTGCGAATTCGAAATAAAAGTTTTTTAGACTTCCATTTGCGCTTTTTTCATTGATCCAAAAGGGTGTAACAGAAATGAAGTGCCAGGATGTTGTGCTGTACTTTATGGTTACTTTTTCTTTTTGAAGAAATGCAGTTGTAGCACTGTCATTTGGCACACAAAACGTTGTTACTTTTTGAGGTTGCTTTTCTAAAACCTCATTGAATTGAAATTTTTTTAGTTGAGCGTAACCTGTTGATAGAGTAATCAAGAAAAGAAATATCAGTAACCGTTCCATTGAATTGCGTTTGACCATTTGTAAATGTATTCAACCTTAAGACGTAAATATATGCCGAAAGGTCAACATAATGAAGCTAGTTTGAAACTTTCTTTTTAATATTGTCTAACTATAAAAATACACTCATAAACATGAAAAAAACCATTATTCGTCTTAGTTTGGCCGTTTTCGCATTTGGAATCACAAACTTGCTTTACGGTCAGGAAAATAAAGATATCCTTAATTGGTACAATGGCAAAGGTCCTGGAATGGAGACTGAAAAAGCCTACAAAATGCTTAATAAAAGAAAGTCTTCTACAGTTATTGTGGCCGTTATTGATTCAGGAATTGATATTGAGCACGAAGATTTGAAAGGTAAAATTTGGACGAATTCAGATGAGATCCCAGGAAATAAAATTGATGATGACAAAAATGGTTATGTTGATGATGTTCACGGATGGAATTTTTTAGGGAATGCCAAAGGGGAAAATCTCAATGAAGCATGTTTGGAAAAAACGAGAATGTTAAAAACACTTTCTAAGAAATTTGAAGGTATTGACCCTGCAAACCTTTCAGATGAAGAAAAAGAAGATTATGCTCTTTTTGAGAAGTTAAAGGCAGAAGTTGAAGAAGAAAAAGCAATGTATGAGTCATATCTAGGTCAAATGGATATGGTTACAATGATGATGGATCAAGTCCCTATGATTGTTGGAAATGCAATAGGGAAAACAGATTACACGATAAAGGATCTTCAAAAATGGAAGCCTGAAGACGATCAAATGAAACAATTGAAAGATTTTGCTTTAGCGATGAAAACAGGTGAATTGACCAAAGAGGTGATCGAAGAACAAAAAGTCTCTATTGATCAAATGGTTAATTTCAATTTAAACCTAGAATACGATGACCGCAGTTTGATTGGAGATAATCCTGACGATTTTAACGATAAGAATTACGGTAATGCTGATGTTGAAGGACCAGATGCCCTTCATGGAACTCATGTTGGCGGTATTATTGGAGCTGTTCGTGGAAATGGTCTTGGTGGAGATGGTGTTGCTGAAAATGTTCTACTTATGGCTGTTCGAGCTGTGCCTGCTGGTGATGAAAGTGATAAAGACATTGCTTTGGCTGTGCGCTATGCAGTAGACAATGGTGCGCAAGTAATTAACATGTCATTCGGTAAAGGATATTCTCCTCATCAAAAAGAAGTATATGAAGCATTTAAATATGCTGATTCTAAGGGTGTATTATTGGTTCATGCTGCAGGAAATGACAATGCGGATGTTGATGCAAATCCTAACTTCCCAACTTCTTTGTATAGTTTTCAAAATAAACCTTTGGATCACTTTTTGACAATTGGTGCATCAACAAAAGTTTCAAAAAAACAATTGGCAGCCTCGTTTTCAAATTACGGACAAACAAAAGTGGATGTTTTTGCTCCAGGATATGAAATTTACAACTCAGTTCCTCAAAGTGCCTACAAGAAACTTCAAGGAACATCAATGGCAGCTCCAATGGTTGCAGGTGTCGCTGCGATGTTGAAAAGCTATTTCACAACACTTTCAATGAAGGAAATAAAAGATGTCATGCTTAAATCCGCAAAGTCATACAAGGGAACACAGCAATTTAAACCAGGTTCAGAAGAATTGGTTGATTTTTCATCTTTGTCTACAACCGGTGCGGTTGTAAATGTTAAAAACGCCGTTAAAATGTGCATGGAGCTTGAGAAATCAAAAGCTTCAAAATAAAATTAAATCAACTTATAGAGTAGGCTATCCAATAGGGTAGCCTTTCTCATTTTAGAACAATCATGAAAATCAAAATTTTATTTTTATTTATGCTCATAAAAACAAGTGTTTCATTTGGGCAATCGGAACTGGATAAGCTTGTAGATGCTTGGCATTTGGCTGCCTCCAATGCGTCATTTGATTCTTATTTTGAAGTAGTCACTGATGACTTTGTTTTCTTGGGAACAGCACCAGGGGAAAGGTGGACAAAAGATCAATTTGCAGCATTTTCAAAACCCTATTTCGATAAAGGAAAGGCATGGGATTTTAAAGCAAGTAATCGCAATTGGAATTACTCATCCAATGGAAAAACCGCTTGGTTTGATGAAGATTTAGACACGTGGATGCGCGGATGCAGGGGCAGCGGTGTGCTTGTAAAAAAGAAAGGTAAATGGAAAATCGCTTATTACAATTTGACAGTTCTCATCGAAAATGAGAAGATGAAGTCATTCATTGAGTTAAGGGACGCAACCTTGGATTAGTTTCCTTTCGCGTGATCTGCTAAAAATTGAGCTAAGCCAATATCTGTTAATGGATGTTTCGCTAAAGCCTTAATCGCACTCAATGGTCCCGTCATCACATCTGAACCTATTTCGGCACAGTTAATTATATGCATTGGATGGCGAACAGATGCCGCCAAAATTTGAGTATCAAACATATAATTGTTGTAAATCAAACGAATTTGAGCGATTAAATCCAATCCGTTTGTTGAAACATCATCCAATCTCCCAAGAAACGGTGAAATGTATGTCGCACCTGCTTTAGCAGCCAATAAAGCTTGTCCTGCAGAAAAAACTAGCGTGCAATTTGTTTTGATTCCTTTCGAAGAAAAATATTTGATTGCTTTTATTCCTTCCGGAATCATCGGGACTTTCACTACAATGTTTTTATGAAGCGCCGCTAATCGCTCGCCTTCTTGAATCATCCCTTCAAAATCAGTTGAAATTACTTCCGCACTAACCGGTCCATCAACAATTTTGCAAATAGCTACATAGTGATCTAAAATGTTTTGTTCACCAGTGATACCTTCTTTAGCCATAAGAGATGGGTTGGTCGTTACGCCATCGAGAATACCTAGATCGTTAGCTTCTTTAATATCATTCAGATTCGCAGTGTCAATGAAGAATTTCATAAGGATGTTTTTTTGACAAAATTAGAACGGATATAGTTTTTTGCTTAGTCAAAAAAAAAATAATTCTACACGAATTATGAACATCTTTTTTAGACCTCAAGAACTTAAAAAGAAAAAAGCATGGAGTTAAAATGGTTTAGTAAAGGCAGAAAGATTCTTAAGGAGGGTTCATTCAGAATGCTGAAAAACAAATTCTGAATAAAAAAAGAGGGGTAAGCTACTCATATCGCACCGCTACAACCTCATACCTTTGCTACGTTCCCGTCCTGGAGGATTAAGAGGGAGCTGGTCGTACAAGACTTACCCCGCCACAAAATTAATGAGATTTCTGAAAAACAGACAGACTATTTAGAAATAATCAGAGAAATAAATACATTGCTCCGTGGAAGAACAATTTTGTTATCAAAGATGCATGAAATCTTTCTTCGCAAGCAATTCATCTTCAGATTCTCTGTAGTCAGGATCGTCAACGCAACAATCAACTGGACATACAGCAGCACATTGGGGTTCAT
>JBIIQP010000098.1:0-9728 GCA_044341975.1 Crocinitomicaceae bacterium | reverse complement strand
TCTTCCCATCGTCACCTCGATTGTTCGATTGGTGATATGGTCAACAAATGCTCGGTCGTGAGAAATAATTACAACAGCTTTTGCTTGATTCACAAGAAAATCTT
Source organism: Crocinitomicaceae bacterium (assembly GCA_044341975.1). Taxonomy (GTDB): domain Bacteria; phylum Bacteroidota; class Bacteroidia; order Flavobacteriales_D; family Crocinitomicaceae; genus M0103. The sequence goes on along the minus strand of JBIIQP010000098.1, from coordinate 9,624 downwards.
CTAACCACTGAATTGATTCAATGTCAAGGTGATTGGTAGGTTCGTCTAGAAGAATGAGATCTGGTTTTTGAAGCAATATTTTTGCTAATTCAATACGCATTCTCCATCCTCCGCTGAATTCTGATGTCGATCTATTAAAATCTTCTCTTTCAAAACCTAGGCCTTTTAATGTTTTTTCAACTTCACCGTCATAGTTGATTTCTTCAATAGAGTAATATTTTTCGCTGATTTCCGACACTTGTTCTATCAACTTCATGTATTCATCAGAGTCATAATCAGTGCGAATTGTCAATTCATGATTAATTCGATCGATTTCATTTTTCATATCAAAAATCGATTGGAAAGCCTTGGAAGTTTCTTCAAAGACAGTGCAGTTGTCTTCGGTTAGTAAATGCTGGGGTAGATATGCAATAACAGTTCCTTTTGGTGAGGAAACTCCACCTCTTGTTGCTTTATTAGTGCCTGCCAAAATTTTCAAAAGAGTTGACTTACCCGCACCATTTTTCCCCATTAAGGCAATCTTGTCTGTTTCATTTATTACAAATGAGACATCACTAAAAAGTGTGGTTCCAGAAAATTCGACTGTTAAAGCGTCTATTGAGATCATTTATATGAAATTGAAATGCAAATATAGATGAATGTTCAAAAAGAAATTTGTTCGCACATTAAGGATTAAAAAAGCGCGCAATATGCAACCATCAAAACATAAACCCTGCGCCAATATACAATCTGCCACCTTGTTCATTTTTTGTGACAGGATAGCCATAGTTAATACTTATAACGCTGTTTTTATTTATTACGATATAGGTCCCAAGTCCAAGGGTAGCGCAGTATCTGGATTGATTTGGGTCGTAATTAGTTGGTGATGAATTGTTGTCGAACTTATACAATTGGGTTATTAGGTAATGATCTACAAATACAGAAGCATCAACTGTATATTCTGATTTCTTTATCTCTTTTGTGAAAAGAGTTCTTTTAAATTCTGAATTTAGAAGGATGAAACCCTTAGCAATCATCCTGTTTCTAGGTTTTCCTCTCAAGTTATTTATTCCACCAATTCCATCGGTTGATAACCGAGAGTCGAAATAGTAACCTGAATGATCATAAGGAATTTTTCCAGTAAGCGTATTTTGAGCACTTAATCGAAACATAAAAATATTTCTTTTTGAAATGATAGGGATATAATTCCTCAGCGTTACTATGCTTTTCAAATAGCTCGAATTTTTGTTTTGGGAATAGACGAAGAAGAAATCATGCCAATGTCCTTTTGTGCAATAAAACTGATTGTTTCGCTTTTCTTGAATTAATCCAAAAGTGAATTGCATAGATGTTGTTGCTGCTCCAATGGGGTCTATTAAACCTTGCTGTCCATATTCAGTCAGGAGTGACAAAGAATCCTGAGTCGTGAAATTTCTAATAACCGACATCCCAGTTAACAACCTTGTATAACTAGAATATAAATTGTGTTGAATATCAATTCGGCCTTTAAGGAATGATTTACTGTGACGATAATAGTTTTTGTTTATAAATTTTGGATGGCCCTCTGAAATAAAACTTTCATCATATCCAGACATGTAACCATTTAAACCGTAAAAATCGAATGAGTTCTCGCGTGCTGCGGAAATTTCAACAAAGGTTTTTTTATTTGGTATTAAGTTATTCGATTCTAGTAATAATGTACCTTGGAAATTACCTTTTGTTGAATTAAAACCTCTTATGAAAAAATTATCGCTGAATGGTCGGAAGTCACCTTTTATATCAGATTTTTTTATCCGAAAAATATTTATTGTTGCACCATAACGAAATCCATTATCTGAATCGAATGCAAGAATAGGAACCAAATTAAAAGATTTCGTATAGCTACTATCTTTAAAATGAGGTCCTTGCGAAATACAATTGAAGCAACAAAAACATACGATTGAAATCAGAAGAATTTTATAATTGTATTTCTGCATTAATTAGAAGGTTGTATTTTTCAAACAAATACCGTGTCTAGCGAACAAAAATAGATGTAAAAAAAGCCGGATTAACCGGCTTCATTTAAAAAGAATTTAATCGACATTAAAAAGGAAGGTCATCATCTTCGCTTTCAGCAGTGTTTGAGGCAATTGGAGCAGCGACTGAATCTAAATTCATTGGAGCAGGTCCGCCTTGTGGCATTCCTTGTGGCATAGTGCTTTTTAACTCAATTCGAAAAGCATCTACATTATGGTACCATTTTCCAGAAAATTCTCTAGAATAAAGATTGATTGAAACTTCAACATCTTGGCCAACCTCATATCTACTTAAATCAGCTACTTTTTCATCCCCAAAAACACTAATACAAAGATCAGGATTATACATATCTTTTGTATCTATAATAAAGCTTCGTTTCTGCCATTCTTTACCTGCTTTACTTACTCCTTTTTCAATTTCAAGCATTGCTTTAATTGTTCCATTTACCTTTAAATTGCTCATTTTTTTGTTTGTTTATCCGTTATTAAAAGAAAGAAGCGTCATCCAAGCCTCTTCCAGTTTGTTTTGATTCAATAAATCTTTGGCTCTTGCGTGCAGCGCTTGTTCTAATTCTGCAGGCTTGTCTTCTAAAGATACGAATAGTTCGCTTAATTCCAACAATTTGTATTCATTTACATCTGTTTCATTTGGCAATTCTTCTATTCCTCCCAGCTGTCCAAGGTCATTTCCTGATAAAATAGCACTGTGCCGAATATCTGTTGGAATTTGATCGTAACCGATACCACAGGTCGTGATTGGTTTAGCAATTTCAAACATGGAATTTTTGTCAGCACGGCAATACCAATTTCCACCCATTCTAGACACCAGATCAATTTTGTGTTGATCAATCATTCCGTTTTCATCAAGAATCTTTTCATCAATATGTATACGAGTCACCTCACAGATAATAAGATTTCCAGCACCACCTCCGTCACCTAATTCTATTACATTATTTACTTTGCATTCAAATTGAACAGGCGATTCAGCAACACGCATAGGGCATATTGTTTCAGAGGCAAGCGGTGTAAAACCAGCTTTTGTAAATTCACTAACCCCTGGTTCATATGGAGAACTGGCTAAACTCATTTGGTGAACAATGTCGTAGTTGACAATATTTATTACGACTTCAGGATTCACCTTTACATTGTTATACGTGTCCTTTGTTGTATTCGATCGCCCTGACCTCGCAGGAGAAAAAATTAAAATGGGTGGGTTTGCACTGAATACATTAAAAAAACTGAATGGTGCAAGATTGTCATTTCCTTCGGCATCTTTTGTTGAAGCAAATGCAATTGGACGCGGGCCTATAGCACCTAATAAGTATTGATGAACTTTTTGAACTGTAATTTCTTTAGGATCGATGCTAAGCATAATTGTTGATTAATATCCTCCGCAAAGTTACAGTGAAATGATGCGTATTTGAAATTCAAAAGCAAGGTTTTATTCACAATTTTTGGCAGTGCTGTTTAAAAAAGATTTAAAGGGTATTTTGGATTTAAAATAATTCAATATCTTTGCACTCCGATTTGAATGAATCGCTAGGTCAAACGGACCGAAAAGTTGAAATATAATTTGCGGATGTGGTGAAATTGGTAGACACGCTAGACTTAGGATCTAGTGCCGAGAGGTGTGTGGGTTCGAGTCCCTCCATCCGCACAACGAATGGTCTCGTTTTTTGACGGGGCCATTTTTGTTTATAGTTGTTTAAATTGAAAAGAAATGAATATAACTCGTCAAGATGTTGATGCGCTGAATGCAGTGTTAACCGTGAAGATCGAACAGGCAGATTACCAGTCTAAGTTGAAGAATACACTTGAGAATTATCGTAAAACTGCAAAAATCCCTGGGTTTAGACCAGGACATGTGCCATTTGGTATTGTTCAAAAGCAATATGGAAAAGCTGTTTTAGCCGATGAATTGAACAAAATTGTAAATGATGCATTGTACAAATTCATTGAGGAAAATAAAATCGACATACTTGGTAACCCAATACCAAAAGAGGGTTCAGATGTAGTTGGAAGTTTTGATCAACCGGACACATTTGAATTCGAATATGAGATTGGTTTGACTCCAAGTTTTGAAATTCCAATTTCGAACAAAAGCAAGTACGATTATTTAAAGGTTAAAGTTGACAATGACTTGATCAACAAACAAATTGAAGACCTTAGAAGGAGATATGGTAAGTTGGTGTCAACAGAAATTGTTGGTGAAACAGATATGATTCTTGCGCAATTTGTTGAATTAAATGATGATGAAACTATCAAAGAAGGTGGGGTGTTGCATTCATCCACTATTTCAATGGAATTCGTTGAAGATAAAAACGTGAAGAAGGATTTAACTGGAAAATCAAAAGGTGAATCTTTAATCGTGGATCCAACGAAAGTATCCAGAGGAGGAAAAGATACTGCTTCAATGTTGGGTATTACTGAAGAAGAAATGGCAACTGTTTCAGCGAAGTTCCAAATGACTATCAATGAGATCAAGCACATGGAATTAGCAGAGTTGAATCAGGAGTTGTTCGATAAATTGTTCGGTGCTGGAAATGTAACTTCAGAGTCAGAGTTGAAAGATCGAATCACCAATGACTTGAAAGGCATGTTTGATACTGATTCAGACAAGATTTTGACAAGAGAGATATATAACGATCTTTTGGAGAAAACAAAAGTGGAGTTGCCAAACTCATTTTTGAAAAGATGGATTAAATTGTCAAATGAAAAAGCGATTACTGAAGATCAAATCGAAACAGAATACGATGGATACGCTAAAGGTTTGAAATGGCAGTTAATTCAAGGAAGTATCTTCAAGAACAATGAAATCAAATTGGATAACCAGGAAGTCGTTGAATTTACGAAAGGATTGTTGGTAAGTAATTACGCACAATATGGAATTCCTGCACCTGAGGACAATGAATTGACTGCATCTGCAATGTCTGTATTGAAAAACCGTGAGGAAGCGAACAGGGTATACGACATGTTGGCTGAGCATAAATTGACTCAGTATTTCAAAGAAACAGTCAAATTAAATGAAAAGCAAGTGACATACGATGAATTCGTAGAGATCGCTTCGAAATAAATACAATTTAGAAATAACCTCAACCAGCGTTGAGGTTATTTTTTAGGTAAGAATTATGAACCACTCTTTTGGAATGAAAATTAATTTTTTAGGATTGAAGGGAATACTATTTCCTGCGTTCTTGGCGTTAATTTCATGCTGTCAAAGTATATTGGCTCAACCCACAGCTCAAAGTAGAAAAAAGAATCCTTATAACTGGATCATAACGGGAGGATATGTTGTCGTAAACGACAATGAAGAGAAATTGCCAAATTTATTTGATGTTCAAGGGTCCTGGAATTTTGCCCCATATCCCAGCTTTTTATCGATCAATAAGTTTACAAAAAAAGGTGTTAGTAATGAAGGTGTTTTCACTTTTACTCCCTATCGTTCTTCTGTAATAGTAAATGATAGTGTAGGTGTTAACGGATTTTTGGCCTCAGCTAATTACAATTACAAACTCAGTCTGAATCAATTTATAAAAATGTCACAAGATTTAGATCCATTTATGGCAATTGGTGGTGGATTTACTTACAGATCTATTGATGAAGGTTCTTTGTCAATTACTGCCAATTTAACGTTAGGGTTGAATTATTGGCTTTCTAAAAATTGGGGACTGCAGGTGCAAGGTATTGGAAAGCTGGCTTTGGTTCCGGGGATCTATAGAACAAGAATGGATTATGTTCAATATACAGCAGGATTGGCATACCGAACGATGCCTAAGAAAAAGAATAAGCGACCTAAAAAGCGCTATGAATGGACACACGAAAGGAATAATTTCAAAAGAAAAAACACTTAGAAGCGAAAAGACCCCGAAGGGTCTTTCTTAATAAAATCGCACATCGTATGGCAGACGCATTTGAATGCCACTTCTTGCTTCTAATTTCTTTAATTCCTTGTAATAATTCAACAATTCTTCTGGTAGCTTTTCCGTTCGAATCACTTTTGCATTTTCAGATTCATCTTTAAGGTCTTCAAAAATCTCAAGGAATTTATCCTCTTCTTTCAATGGATAATAGAGTACACGTTTGTCTTTTATATCGGCTTTTTTCGCAGCGTAGGAAATAGCATCTGTAAGTCCACCAATTTCATCCACTAGACCAATTTCCAAGGCATCTCTTCCTGTCCAAACTCTCCCTCGCGCAATTACGTTAACTTGTTCTTTTGTCAATTTTCTGCCTTCAGCAACACGAGAAAGAAATTGATCATATGTCACATCGACCTCAGCTTGAATCATTTGCATTTCATCGGCCGTTAATTTACGGTTAGTAGTCATCACGGAGTGTGCGTTCGTTGATGCCCGATCAAAAGTTATTCCCAGCTTGTTTTCAAGCATCTTGCCAGTATAAGGAATCATTCCAAAAACACCTATAGATCCTGTAATTGTTGTCGGTTCAGCGAAGATTGCTGTCGCCGGTGCGGCAATGTAGTAACCGCCTGACGCGGCAACATCTCCCATGGAAACAATCACTTTTTTCGTCTTATTGGTAATTTGAACTTCTCTCCAAATTTCGTCACTTGCAAGTGCACTTCCTCCCGGACTATTGATGCGGAAAACGACTGTTTTAATTGATTTATTTTTTCTGACATCTTGAAATAGTTTACAGATGTCTTTTGATGACAAGCCATCCCCATCGGTAGATACATCTCCTTCTGCAAGAATAACTGCAATGTTAGGATTATCATTCTTTGTTAGGACTTGATCACGATAGAATTTCTTTTTCGCATATTTTTCAAAAGCTTGTAAATTCAGATCGTCCTCATCTTCTGCGCCAACTTTTTTACTAAGCATTGAAATAATTTCATCGCGGTATTTAACTCCATCTAAAAGTTTTAAATCCACGGCATCTTCAGCACGTTTTATTTTCATGCTGTCAGAAATACTGTTGAAATCCTCAATATCCATTTTACGATCAGCTGCCATATCTTCGCGCATGTCTTCCCACATTGAAGTTAGGTAACGATTGATTTGCAAGCGGCTAGAATCACTCATGGCAGAGCGAAAGAAAGGTTCTACAGCACTTTTGAAATCATTGTTTGTACCACGAATTACTTGTACTTCAACGTCTAGTTTGTCTAAGGTACCTTTGAAAAAACTTAATTCTGCACCTAGACCAAGAATTTCCAACGCCGAAGAAGGGAACCCATAAACTTCTTTAGCCGCAGAGGAAACATAATATTCTTTTTGAGTAATTAACTCACCGGCATTGTATGAAACAACAAACTTTCCGCTTTTCTGAAAATCTTTAATGGCAGTCCGAATCTCTTTGGCAGTTGCATAGCCACATTGCAAATCACCTATTTCTAAAAATAAACCTTTAATCTTTGAATCGTTTTTTGCCGTTTCAAGTCCAAATAAGATGTCGCTCAGACCTATATTGCTTTTAACTTCGAAATTCATAGGGTCAAATTTGGCGTCGGATTTTTCCATTACTTCGCCATCCAATGTCATGTGAAGAATTGTATTACTTTTCACAGCAAGTGGTTTTGGGCCGAAATCACCAAAACTTCCAATTATACCTCCAAGAACTAATGAAAAAATAAGTATTCCAATTACGGACATGATGAATATGGCTAAAAAACTTGGCCAAAATATTTTTCCGAAGGATATTTTTTTGTCTGTCATATTATATGATTTATAAGTTAAAATTAGCTTGAAATTCAAAAAATCCCAACCCATATGTTATTAGTGGCGTCTTAACGCTATGAATGTCTTTTTGACTTGATGAGTGAATTAAGATAATGCAAACTTTTCAACTATTGGTAATGATATTTTTACTTTTCGTCTAAAACTCATTCAGCATTTAAAAAATGTCAGTAAATTGTCAGTCTAAACTAGAAAGAAACTTAAAACTATGCGAATAATTACCATATGTCTGTGCGCTCTTTTGTGCTCTTTTTTCTCTTATTCACAGCAGTATTCTCGGGTTAAAATATACTCAGATGCGGAAGGCCTTTCAAGATTAAGCCAATTAGGGGTTACAGTTGATCATGGGACCTACAAGCAGAACACTTTTTTCATCTCGGATTTTTCTGACAGAGAAATTTCCATTATGCAGGAAAATGGTTTTTCATTTGAAGTTCTAATTGATGATGTGCAGAAATACTATGTTGAACAAAATCTATTAAAAAAAGAACACGCTCAAAAAAATGTCAGTTGTTCTGGAACAGGGGGGGGCGGAACATCAGGTTTTTCACCTGCTACTCCATCAAACTTTAATCTAGGGACGATGGGTGGATATTTAAAGTACACTGAAATGTTGGCTGAGTTGGACGCAATGGCATCCCAATATCCTACTTTAATTAGTGCTAAATCACAAATTTCCAATTACTTAACCCATGACGGTAGACCCATTTATCATGTGAAAATTTCGGATAATCCAAATTCAGATGAAAGTGGCGAACCAAATGTGCTTTACACCGCTATTCATCACGCTCGTGAGCCAATGAGTATGATGGAAACAATATTCTACATGTGGTATTTATTGGAGAATTATTCGACAAATGAGGAAGTGAAATATTTGGTGGACAATACTCAAATGTACTTTGTGCCGTGCATAAACCCTGACGGTTACGTTTACAATGAAACAACAAATCCTTCTGGTGGTGGAATGTGGAGAAAGAACCGCAGAAACAATGGAGGAGGGGTGTATGGAGTTGATTTAAATAGAAACTACTCTTACGGATGGGGAACTACAGGTACATCAACACAAACGAACAATGATACGTATTGTGGGACTGCTGCTTTCTCTGAACCCGAAACACAAGCGATGCAATGGTTGGTAAGAAATCATTCTTTTACAACTGCATTCAATGCCCACACTTATGCAGGTAGTATTCTCTTTCCAATAGGAACAACGACTGCGGAATTCGCTCCAAGGCACAATTGGTTTCAAGATGAAACCAATCATATGGTACAATACAACGGATATACAGGTATGAAAAGTTCGGCTTTATATCCTGCTTCGGGTGATTCTGATGATTACATGTACAAGGAAGATATTGGGGTTGGGGTTAAAGATACAATCATGGCTCATACTCCTGAGGTAGGTACTGATTTTTGGCAACCAGCCTCGGAAATTGAAGCCACTTGTCAGGAAATGGTTTTTCCTAATCTTGTTTTAGCACATCTTACACGAAAGTATTTAGTTGTGCAGGACACCGATCCTGCTTCAATTGCAACGACGTCCGGAAATTTCAATCATTCGGCACAGCGACTTGGCTTGGAAGATGGTGTTGTAACAGTTTCTATTGAACCATTGATGAATATTGATTCTGTTGGAACTCCTGTGATTTATGATATTCCATGCCGAACTGTTGCCTCAGGATCAATCTCTTATACTTTGTCTCCATCGATTCAATTCGGTGATTTGGTCAAGTACATCCTAAAAACCGATAATGGTTTGTGGATGAAAAAGGATACAATTGTAAAAACATATGGAGCTTTAACACTGCAAGCGCTGGAAGATGCAACTGCAACAACTAATTGGACAGGTACTTGGACGACTACAACTTCGACATATGTATCTGCAACAAAGTCATTTACTGAAGGTCAAACTGGAAATTATTCAAACAATT
>JBIIQP010000097.1:0-9746 GCA_044341975.1 Crocinitomicaceae bacterium | reverse complement strand
TTAAATTGACCTGAGCCAACAAATCATTTGGTCGCGTGTCAGAAGGCATGATATTGAACTGCTTGTTAAAGCTTTTTGCTCGTTCAACCAATTCTTTACCCCTTGTAAAATCTTTTTCAGCGATTGCTTTTTCTATCCCGCCAATTATTTTTTCATATTGTTTTTTATCTTCGGATCCTTTGTTTTTTTCGAGTTCCTCAGCTTCTTTGGCTTTTGTCACTGGCAAACTTTCATTTGGCTTAAGAACCACTGCTGCATTGTACTCTTTTATTGCATCAATGTATTTTTGCTGCGCCATGAAATCATCACCCCGCTTCATTGCAGCTGCATATTTCGCATCAACATCTTTTTGTTTCGCATTATCCAACTTCAATAACTCCAAAGCTGCAATTCTGTCTTTTGGTAATTTTTCAGCTGGCTTTTTAGCAGCTGCTTCTTTGTATTTCAAGATGGCACCATCGTAATCTTTTGCTGATTCTAAACCCTGAGCTGCTGTAATTATATCTTGATAATCTTTATCCAGTTTTGTAGCTGCATCATTTTGCTTGAGCTTTTCTTCTATTTCTTTGATTTTAGCAGCCACGGCAACATCAGCCTTTATGCTTTGAGCTTCGGTAAGTTTCGATTTAGCTTCAGCATACTTTTGCTCATTCGCCAATTTCATACCCTCCGACTTCAAAGTAAGAAATTTTGTATCTTGGGACGCTTTGTCCTCCTGATCTTTTAATTTTTTATTGATGTCATCAATTTTTGTTTGAACAGAGGGATCTGATTTTACTTGCAACGCAGCCTCATATTTTGTTTTGGCTTCAACATATTTCAAACCTTTTGCTGCCAAATCTCCTTCAGTTACAAGCTTAGCAAACTTTGCGTCTTGTTCTGCCGATTTTGCTGCATCTTGCTGTTTCAAGTTGATTTCATCGATTTTCTGTTTCGCCTCTGAATTCGTCGGATCTAAAGTCAAAATTTCGTTGTATTTCAACTTTGCTTCATTCAATTTAGAACCTGCCAAAAGTGTATTTCCTTCTGAAAGTAATTTAGAAATTTTATCCGCTTTTTCTTTATCCTTCGCCAGTGCAGCAATCTTAGCGTCACATTCTTTGATTTTAGTTGGTGGAATAACTGCCGCAGGGTCATACGTTAATGCCTCCGAATATTTTCCCTTTGCATCAGCGTACTTAGATTCAGTAAAAAATTTGTCTGCCGCTGCCATTGCCTCATCGTACTTCTTCTTTTTATCTGCGGAGGCTGTTTGTTCCGATATTTTCTTGTCTATTTCACTCAAACGTGTAACAGGCAATTGTTCAGCCGGCTTAAGGTCTTTGGCGAGGGTGTATTTTTCTTTTGCCAGCGCATAATTCTTTTGCGTCATGGCAAGATCACCTGCCTTGATTGCGTCATTGTATTTTGCATCTGTTTCTGCCTGTTTCTTTTGGTCATCAACCAATTTTTGAAGAGCAGTTACTTGATCCTTTGGATATTGTTCATTTTTTTTAGCCGACGCTTCTTTGTACTTTAATATGGCCTGTTCGTATTTTTTTTGATCCCGAAGCGCATCCGCAGCTTTGATTAAATTTAAATATTCTGCATCAGACTGCTGAGCTGCCATGTCCTGTTTTTGCTTTGCAGCAATGAGCGCGTCTAATTCAACGATTTTATCACTTGGGTATTTTTCTTTGGGCTTCAATGCCAAAGCTTCTTCGTATTTCGTTCTTGCTTCTGGGTATTTCTTTAAACTTAAATATAAATTATCTGCTTCCTTTATCGCTGCTTGGTATTTTGCATCATTCGCTGCATTGTTTTGTTCGGCCTGTAGCAATAGCTTTTCAATGCGGGCGCGCATTTTATCAGAGGTAACTTTATCCAAGTCAGGTGTCAATTTCGCATCGTTCCAATTGAAGATCGCCACGGGCTCATTTTTTAAGAAAGAAAAATCAACATTTGGTCTTTCTGAAAAAATTGACATACTCAAATCAGAAATTGGCTGATACTCGGCCCCAGCTGGAATATCTTCTTCGTTGAGTGTACTGAAATTAAAATCCACTTTCTTGGAAACCATCCCACCTTTGGAAAAGATTACTGAAAATGGTTGTTTGTAATTAACACTTCCCTTCAAAGTATATTTCCCATTACTTGCGCTTGTAGCCGTGCCGAGTGAATTTCCGCCTTGAACGATGGACACCATCACGCCTGTTTCATTTTTACCAAGATCTTGATTCGAAACCACACCTTTAAATAAAAAAGTGAGCGACTGAGCATGCAAAATACTAGTCGAAATAACTAAGAAAAGAAGAAGTATATACCTCATATTTAATGTTTAAACGAAACCCTGTACAAGCAGTTACAGAATTGGTTTAATTTTGACAGTGTTAATTTACAAATATCGCGAAAATTGTTTGAACAATATGCAGATTTTAAAGATTGAACAGTTAAGTTTTTGGGAAAGAAAAACCTATTTTGAGGAAATCGATTACCTCGTTATTGGAGCAGGTATTGTTGGACTTTCTACTGCCATTGAATTAAGAAATCGTTTTTCTGATGCCAAAATAGTCGTTTTAGAAAGGGGTTATCTTCCTACCGGTGCAAGTAGTAAAAATGCAGGATTCGCTTGTTTTGGGAGCGTTACAGAAATCCTTGATGACCTTGCGAATTATGATGAATCTGCAGTGTGGTCGACAGTAGAAAAACGATGGAAAGGACTTCAAAACTTGCGCAACCTTGTTGGTGATAGCAACATGGACCTTGAATTGAACGGTTCGTGGGATCTCATTTTACCATCAGACAAAAAAAATACGGAAGAAATTAATTCGCGCCTTCCTTATCTAAATCAAAAAATAGCAGAAATAACAGGTGAAACTGAGGTCTATTCAGAAGACAAAGATTGTGCATCAAAATTTGGTTTCAAAGGTGTTCAGACAAGTTATTTCAATCGATTGGAAGGTCAAATCAATACGGGTAAAATGATTGACTACCTGCACCATCTAGCTGTTAGCAAAAATATAAAATGCATTTATGGTGTTGCCGTTGAAGCACTGCAATCAGGACTTTACCACGTCTCAATGCAAACTTCTATTGGCTTCATGAAAGCGAAAAATGTAGCAGTTTGCACAAATGGTTTTGCCAAAAATTTAATGCCACATTTGAACGTGAAACCAGCTCGTGCTCAAGTTATTGTTACAACACCGATTCATGATTTAAAAATTAAAGGAACATTCCATTACCAACAAGGGTATTATTATTTCAGGAATATTGATGGGCGAATTCTACTTGGTGGTGGTCGAAACATGGATTTTGAAGGCGAAACCACTACTGAGATGGTTACCACTGAAAAAATAATTGATTCACTAAAAGAACTTATGTCGCAAGTGATACTTCCAGGAACCAATTATTCAATTGAATATGAATGGTCAGGAATAATGGGTATTGGCGATACAAAAGCTCCTATAGTTGAAAAACTTGATGAACGAATTGCCGTTGGCGTTCGCATGGGTGGAATGGGCGTTGCTATTGGCAGTTTAATAGGAAAAGAACTTTCACAACTTTTCTAAGTAACCTCAATCACTTAAAACAATTACTTTTGACAAAAAATTATTGGATGAAAGATACAGCACTATACGAAAAACACGTTGCATTGGGTGCCAAAATGGTTCCATTTGCAGGATACAATATGCCTGTTCAATACGAAGGTGTAAACGCAGAGCATGAAACAGTTAGAAATGGTGTTGGTGTTTTTGACGTTTCACACATGGGGGAATTTGTACTTCGTGGACCTAATGCGCTCGCATTGATTCAAAAGTTCTCCACCAATGATGCATCTGTTTTATTTGATGGTAAAGCCCAATATTCTTGTATGCCAAATGGCAAAGGCGGAATCGTTGACGATTTGATTATTTACCGTGTAAATGAAAACGAATATTTTATTGTTGTTAACGCTTCGAACATAGAAAAAGACTGGAACTGGATTTCAGGTCTGAATGATCTTGGTGTAGAAATGGAAAATCTTTCGGATGAGTATTCACTTCTCGCAATTCAAGGTCCAAAAGCAGCTGAAGCAATGCAATCACTGACGGATGTAAATCTAAGTGATATGGTTTATTACACATTTTCGCACGGAACATTTGCGGGAGTAAATGATGTAATGATTTCAGCAACAGGCTATACTGGTTCTGGCGGATTTGAGATTTATGTAAAAAACAAGGACATCAACCAGGTTTGGGATAAGGTCTTTGAAGCGGGCGCAGCATTTGGAATAAAACCTATTGGCCTCGCAGCGCGCGATACATTGCGTTTAGAAATGGGATTTTGTCTTTATGGAAATGACATAGACGACACAACTTCTCCTTTGGAAGCGGGATTAGGATGGATTACGAAATTCACAAAAGAATTTGTTGATTCTGATGCACTTAAAAAACAAAAAGAAGAGGGTGTTAAACGTAAATTAGTTGCGTTTGAAATGGTTGACCGAGGTATTCCTCGCCATGACTACCCTATTCAGGATGCAAATGGAAATGTCATCGGAAAAGTAACTTCGGGTACAATGTCGCCTTCCATGAAAATTGGAATCGGTCTAGGATACGTTTCAACTGAACTCTCAGCGTTAGACGCTGAAATCTATATTGAAATTCGCGAGAAAGGTGTAAAAGCGAAAGTTGTAAAACTTCCATTTTATAAGAAATAAAGAGAAAATCAATCAATTGGAAGCCTGAGTAATCGGGCTTTTTTTTTGCCTTACAATTCTGTTTCTTCTTTCGGAACGAAAAGCAATGCAACAAACCCAATTATGAAGAAAGCCGCAACAGCAACAATCGAATAACGAATAGAACCGGTCCAGAATTCCATTAAACCGAAGAATAAGGTACCGATGACAATTCCTATTTTTTCTGACGCATCGTAAAACGAAAAATAACTCGCATGATCCGTTGTCTCAGGTAAGAATTTAGAATAAGTAGAACGTGCGATCGCTTGTACCCCACCCATTACCAATCCAACCGAAGCCGCTAGGATATAAAATGCCGTTGGTTTTCGAATAAAAAATGCACACGCACAAATCACAATCCATATTCCAACTGAAATCATGAGTGTTTTGAGATTACCAATTCGTTGAGAAACCTTTGACATTACGGAAGCGCCTAGAGCACCTAAAATTTGAATCAGAAGAATTGCGATTATTAGTCCAGTTGAACCACTTCCCTCCGGCCATTCAATTTCCTTGTTCGCAAAGATTGTTGCCATCAACATGACTGTTTGAACTCCTGTATTGAAAAAGAAAAAAGCAATCAAATAACGCTTTAATCGAACAGTAGATTTGAACTCGCCAAAAACCAATTTCAATTCACGAAAGCCCCTCCATAAATAGCCAGGTTCTGGTTTTTTTCCATAAACATTGTTAGGCAATACTCTGTAGGTCAATTGACTGAACCCAATCCACCAAATTCCAACAAATACAAATGCATACCTCATGTAATTCAATTTCTCACTTCCCACATCCGTTGACATTATCAACGCTAAACAGATAACAAGTAAAATCATTGATCCAAGATAGCCCATTGTGAATCCACGAGCAGAGATTCTATCATGGTCATTCACATCAGCAATTTCTGGCAGAAAGGCATTGTAAAAAACCAAACTATTCCAATACCCTATGCTTGCAAGAAAAACTGAAAACATTCCCAATTCTATTCTTGCAGGATTGAAGAAGTAAAGTGACATGCACGAAAAAGCGCCCAAATAACAGAAAAACCGTAAAAATTTCTTTTTACTTCCTGTATAATCAGCGACACCAGACAGTAAAGGTGAAAGAAATGAAACAACTAAAAATGAAGCGGAGAGTGTAAATGAAAATAAAACAGATGAGGACAATTTAAACCCAAAAAAATCAACCAAAATTGGCTGATCCTCCGGCAACTCTTTTACGTTCTTTCCAATAGAACGAGCATATTCAAGTTTCGTCTGAATATCAAAAAATATTGGGAAAATAGCTGAGGAAATAACCAAGTTATAAACTGAATTTGCCCAGTCATAAAAAACCCAACCTCGTATAATTCGCTTGTCCCCTTTCTCCATCTATCAATGGGTTAAAATACCATTCGCATAATCCTGAAGGTATGAAAATCCTTCCGTTAACATTCCATTCTTTGTTTCTGTTGCTCTTCCAATAATATTATATGGATCTTCCTTCAATAAACATGGCAAAACGAGTCGCGTCAATTCATTGCCAAAATCCTCTGATGCATCTTTTGGTAATTCACATGGTAGATTATCAACAGCCATTACAGCTATTGCATTTGGATTTCTGAAATCCACTTCTTGCTCAGTTTGCGGATCGTAACCATAAATTGGATCTGCAATTTTACTTGCTCTGATTGTCGAAGCGATTGGACCTTCTGTATCACAAGAAATATCTGCAACTACTGAAACTCTTAAATCCTTTCTTTTCAAATCTTCATTTGTGACAATAAATGGCGATCTGCTGCTCCAAAAGTGACAAGGAATGTACATATCAGCCTGATTCAAAAAGCGCTCAAAAGTTGATTTATACAATTCGGGATTGGCATAAAAATCAGCTTTATCAAATGTCCTCCCATCCAACCTTGCGTAATAATCTTCAACTTCCAGTTGGGTAAACACAGGATGATTAAATGTACCAGCTGTAAATTCTTCGGGTGTCAACTCAGTAATTGGCAGCAAATCTATTATTTCTCTGGCTCCATGTCCTACCCGACCGAAACCAGTGAGTACAATACGTGTATCATTTGGCAGCGTGATTTTCTTCATTTCCGCTTCCATTTCTTTCCGATCATGACACTGATTCGCTGGTTTCAACTCGTAAAGTCCCTTTTTCAACCCAAACGTTAAAAAGGCATTGTAAGTCCCAACAATCCCCGCATACCTTCCAAATCCAATGATGCGCTTGTTGTGCTTGTCTTTGATCAATTCATAATCAATCATTTCGATGTTCTTGTCAATCAAGGCCCTCATCAATTTTTGATTGTGCGCTTGTTTTTTGATGGTATGCGAAAAGAACATGAATTTCTTGTTCGGTATTAAATCCTGAATATTGACTTCTTTAACACCCAAAATTAAATCACAGTCTGATAGATCTTCACTCAATTGAATACCCTGCTCAGTGTATTCCTCATCTTTGAAGGCTCTTATGGGACTAGGTTGAACAACAATTTCCAAATCAGGGTACAAGACTTTCAATGCTTTACACTGTTTTGGTGTTAACGGTACTCTTTTATCTGGCGGTACCTTTCCCTCACGAATCAATCCAATCTTCATCTAACTAATAAATTATGTGAGTGGTTGTTTTAATAAATAAGCATCTACAAATTCACGCACACATCCTTCTCCGCCTTTTTTGGTTAGAATAATGTCTACATGTGTTTTTACGACTGCAACAGCATCACTCGGACAAGCTGAAAAACCAATCTTTCGAATGACATCAAGATCATTGATATCATCTCCAATTATTGCTACATTTTCCAGACCTATTCCCAGTTCGGCGCAATGCTTTGTTAATACATCTATTTTAGGTTCTCTTCCTACATGGCAAAACTGTATCCCAAGCAACTCGGATCTAGCCTTGACCATCTCAGCTTTATAACCAGAAGAAATTATGGCAAGCTGAAAATTATTTTTCACTAAATGTTGAATTGCCATTCCATCCTTTGCATTGTATTTCTTGATCTGATCGCCGTTTTCAGTATAGTACATTCCAGCGTCAGTCATAACACCATCAACATCAAGGACAAGTAATTTTATTTTATCTAATTTTTTGCCGTAGAGGTCATTTCGGAACATCGGTTTAAACAAAAGAGATAACATGTCTACCTCATATTCTTCACAAACTGCCTCCAAATCAAAAATGGTCAATTCACTAACATTGTCAGCATCTAAATCGTCTAAAAATCCATTGAAATCGATTCCATTTTTAGCACAAAGTCCTTTGATATTTTGCTCCAAATACATTTTACACTATTTTATATCCTACACTTTCAGCAACTGGCCTCAAGGAATTAAGTAGCTGGCGGAATTGGTCATGATTCAACTGTTGAGAGGCATCCGATTTTGCCACACTTGGATCTGGATGCGCTTCAATCAGTAATCCGTCTATTCCCATAGCTACGCACGCTCGCGCTAATGAAGGCACTCCATAAGCGTAACCCATTGCATGGGAAGGATCCAAAATAACTGGCAAATTAGTATATTCTTGCATCCAAGCGACTCCGCATAAATCGAGTGTGAATCGTGTTCCGGTTTCGAAAGTACGCAACCCACGCTCACAAAGAATTACATTTTCATTACCACCCGACATTACAAATTCAGCTGCTTGAACAAATTCCTGCAACGTCGTTCCAAAGCCACGCTTAATCAATACCGGTTTATTTGTTTTCGCACAAGCTCTAAGGATTCCTTGATCGTACATTGCTTTAGCTCCGACCTGAATAACATCTGTGTATTCTATGATTTCTTGGATATGCGTTGCATCACGTGCTTCAGTAATGACATTCAATCCAAATTCATCACGCATTTTAGCCAACAACTTTAGGCCTTCCAATCCTAATCCTTGAAAGGAATAAGGGCTCGTTCGCGGCTTGTAACATCCACCTCTCAACGTTGTTAGCCCAAGACCTACTATTAGTTCAGCAGAATTACGAATCTGGTCTTCAGATTCAACAGAGCAAGGTCCACCTATAAGAATCGTGTTTTTCGAATCTCCACCGATGGTGACATTACCAATGTTTACTTCTCTGGTTTTACCCAAATACTTTCTAGAAGCAAGTTGCATGTCGTTTGGAAAAACCCGAAATTCATCCACTTTATCAGCAATGAAATCAGGTACTTCTTTCAAACCTGAACCTGTTATCAAGACATTTTTTCCATCAGAAACAATATGGAAAGCTTTAATACTATCGGCTAATTGACTAGCCTCTTCCGCATTAACACTTGACCTTAAATGTATTATCATATTTCTCCTTTGATAAGATTTGTAAAGTTAACAATTCCCGCGGCTTTTGTACCATTTTTTAACACAGGCAGGTACATTACTGGAAATGAACATTGTTTAATCCGCTGTAGTAATTGCACAACCGTGTTTTCCGCTGCAATAGCAATTGGGCTTGTATTAATCATTTCCTCCACACTGATTTCAGAAATACTATCAAGATTTCGCAACAGCGCCTTTCGAATGTCAGCGGAAGATATAAGTCCTTTTAATTCACCTTCCGTTGAAAGAACCAAACAGAACCCCATATTTCCATTTTCGATTGTTTCTAGCGCCTTGCGCAAACTCAATTCATCGGCCATAACAACAGGGCATTCTTCAATTGGAATCATGAAATCTTCGACCAGAAATTGCGATTCAATGTTGCGTTTGGTTAAGTTCATCAGCGCATGACCAACACTTGGGGCATTAAAAAGGTAAGATCCAGAAACTGAAGAGCTAACCCCCATATTTCTTAGAATAAAGGACACTTCACCATTCACGCCGCCGTCAACATGAATCGACTTGTTTGGATATTTTTTTCTGAACTGACGAATTTTTGAAAAATTAATGCGGTCGAACACTCCCCCGCTTTGTCCTGGAATTGTTGCCATAATCAATATAAAATCGAAAATGGCATATTCATCAAATACATCGACAGGTGTTGGAGTTATCACAGCCAATCCTTTCTTTCCTGAAATGGATTCCGGAATCGAAAGTTTTCTCGTTAGCTCCTCGAATTGAAAGGTCACATATTCAA
>JBIIQP010000013.1:0-32273 GCA_044341975.1 Crocinitomicaceae bacterium | reverse complement strand
ACAAAAACACACCTACATTGCATAAACGACTTGCATATCAAAGAGGAACAATTGCCTTATGGACAAGAATATTTAAGCCGATTAGCTCGTCAAGGAAAGATCGATGCCTACAAAGAAGGGAATGTTTGGTATACCTCTAAACGTGCTGTTTCCAACTATATGGAAAACCGCAAGCGAAAAAGGACTTGAGTAAACTATGGTTCTAAATGGTCGGCTAAAAGTCGGCCATTTATTTTTTTAGTTCTTTTGAGGCATAAGGTTTCAAATCAAGATCCTGCGTATTCTTTAACTGTTCGAGCCATTTATCTCTCTCCTTCTGATCCCCTCTGGATTTAGCTATTTGAAGCAGAAAATAAGCCGATCGATCTGCAAATACACTTGAGCTGTTCGCATTCTTTTCATATAAGAATCTTGCTTTCGCTAATTTATTCAACTTTTGATAAACGATACCTCCAAAGTAGATCAAGGTGTCATTTTCATGCTCTAGTTTTTCTATCTTCCGCCATTCTTGAAGCGCTCGCTGCGGTGATTCCTTGTCTATCGCATACATCAGTTGCGCCCAATCGATCTTTGACTCTTCACCCATAAAAATGGGAATCCCAGGCTCCTGAAAAGTGGCTGATTCTTTCGCTAATTCCTCCTGAGCGTTCGTTTTAACCGGTCGGTTCATAAGGAAAAAGATTCCAGTTCCGAACAATAGGATAAAAATGGCTGCAACCTTTAAGAAGGAAAGCTTCCGAACGATTGGCTTTTTTGCATTAAGAATATGCTCCTTTGTTTGACGAAGGTAAGTTCGAATAGCAGCTGAATTACCATTGTAATGATCATAAAGTACCAAGAAACCTTGTTCCTCCTCAGTGAGATCTGAGCGCAGACGCATTTCCGACAGCACTGCATTTAGCTTTTCCGGAGAATCTAATAGTTTAATGAGCTCTTTTAGTTCCATAATAACCAAATGAAGATGAATAACTTATGCCAACGAACAACGAGTAATTTACGCGTCAAACTCAATTTATTTCGTACTGTTTTTTCTGATAGATTAAGCTCTTCAGCGATAACATGGTTCCTATATCCATCCAAATGCAACTCTAATAATTTTTGCTCCTCATCTGAGAGCTCAGAAATGCACTGATTCAATTTTACAAACAATTCTTTTTCAGATGAATCTTCATAAAAAGAAGCATGATTTTGAGGTATGGTTTTAAGAATTCGCTGACGATTCGAAACAACCCTCAAATGATCCATACACTTGTTTCTAACAATTATTGATAAAAAAGACTTAGGGTCACGCACTTGACTCCATCGATCCCTTCTCACTTCCTTTGGAGCCAACAAGAGTTCTGCAAAAAGCTGGGAAACAATGTCACGTGCATTTTCAATATCTCTTGTGTAATAAATCGCTCGCACTACCAATGGCTCAAAAACAGCAACATACATTTCTCCGAGAGCATGATTGTCTCCTTCTAAAAAATCAATCCAATGTTTTTCGAACCCTTTCACTACCTATCGAAAATACTAATTTTCCCTCAACCTCAGCCCTTCAAAATCTTTCCGTCTCCCATTTGAATGATGCGATCCGTGCGGTGAGCAAATTCATCGTCATGCGTAACTATCAACAAGGAAAGATTTTCCTCGTCGCATAATTCTTTGAAAATATTAAAAACTATATCTGAATTCTTACTGTCCAAATTTCCTGTTGGCTCGTCACCCATGATGATAATGGGGTTGTTAATTAAAGCCCTCGCAATTGCTACGCGCTGTTTTTGTCCACCTGAAATTTTAATAGCTTGCTTCAATGCTTGATCGTCTATGCCCAATAATTTTAACTTGGTCATTGCATCGTGTTCGATCTCTTCTTTCGATTTCAATCCCAATTTACGTGCAGGCAACATCACATTTTCAAGTACTGTGAATTCTGATAACAAGTAATGAAACTGAAAAACAAAACCAATTTTTTCATTCCGGATTCTCGCCAAATCATTTGCAGGCAAACCTGAAATTTTTTGTCCGTCCAACCAGATTTCTCCCGTGTAATCCGTATCCATCGTTGAGAGCAAATACAACAATGTCGACTTCCCACACCCCGATTTCCCCATGATCGAAACAAACTCACCTCGATCCATTGAAAACGAAATATCGCTCAACACCTGAAACTCATCAGGCAAGTGAAAGTATTTATTGATATTTTTTGCCTCCAGCATTTGCATCCTATTGTCCTCGAATTACATCTACCGAATCCATTTTTTCTGCTCTTCTTGACGGCAGATAGCCAGCAAAAAATGTTGACAGCATCCCAAAAATGACCCCAATGATGTAGTATTTGATTTTGAATTCTACCGGAAATGTCTTAATTGTCGGAAGTGCCGGCGTATCAAAGGGCGTATTATCAATGATAACAGATACACCATACCCCACAACTAACCCAATGAGACTGCCTATCAAACCGATAATAACTGCCTGACTTATAAAGATCAATTTCACATCACTGCCGGAAAAACCAGTTGCTTTTAGGATGGCGATGTCATTCATTTTTTCATAAATCAACATATTCAGAATGTTGTAAATACCAAATCCAGCGACAATGAGTAATGTTATTGAAACAGCATACGAAATCATAGTTCTAACCGATGATCCTGTCTCGAATTGTGCATTCGCCTGCTGCACATCCACAGCTCTGAGGTCAAATAATCGCTCCATTTCTTTCGCCAACTCAGGGGCTTTTTCAAGGTCAAACAATTTAATATTGATGTCTGTAATGTAATTATCAGATTCACCCATCAAGCGCTGCGCTGTCTTCAGATTGACAAAACTTTGAACATTATCAATATCCGCCAATCCACTTTGATACAAACCAACAATTTTTAGTGCTAAAATCTCACCTTTTGCTGAGGCCAACTGAATTTTATCCCCCAATTTCAATGAAAGTTTTTTAGCTACTCCAGCTCCCAATAAAATGCCGTTATCATTTTGTTGCAATGCCTTTGCACTGCCTTCCACAATATAGTCACCGAGATTGTATAGCAATGCCTCTTTCATTACATCAACACCAGTTATTGAGCCATTCAACTGAATGGAACCTCCTAAATAATATCCCTGGGCTTTCACCTGAGGGTTCGCTCCTTTGACATAATTCTGCTTATTCAGAAAGGCCAATAGCGGTAGTCCATTATGGATTCGTGTTTGACTTCCTTTGGGCTTTACAGACTCTACAAAATGTTCTTTAGATGAAAACGGCGAATAAAGATCAATCGGCTGTTTCTCGGAGGGCTGAATTTCATTGTACAAATGAATATGAGGAGTTCGATTGAGGATCAATCCATCCAACAAACCATTCAATCCATTCATAAATCCCATCATGATGATGTAAGTTCCAATTCCAAAAGTCACACCCAATGCAGCAATCAGGGTTTGTTTCTTGCGGGAAAGCAAATGTGTTTTAGAAATGGAAAGAATCAATCGAAAATCCATGCCTATTTTGGTTTATAAATCACTTGATTTTCTGATAATCCTGAAAGTATTTCAATATAACTCCAATTAGAAAGCCCCGTTTTTACTGTTACCATGCCTTTCTCTGTATCCACCTTATTACCAGGCTGAAGGTATTCCCGCGGAATGACCAATGCTGATCCCTTTTCATTGATCACGATATTTCCCTCTCCTGTTAAACCCATGTACAACTTTACAGGTTGTTTTTTAAAACGTGCTTCTACAGCAAATGTCTGAGTGCGTTCATCCATTTTGGGTGCAATTTCAGAAATAGTCGCCTCAAATACCTTGTCTTTGTATGCTTCTAATGTGACCAGTACTTTCTGTCCGATTGAAACTTTTGAAATATCCACCTCATCAATGAGCATTTTGAGTTTGAATTCATTTTGATCACCTATCAATGCCAAAGGTTCTTGCATATTCACGTACTCCCCTTTTTCTTTGTTTACTTGATAAATCTTACCGTTTCTATTGGAGCGGATGAAATAATCATTGGTTCTCAGTTTACTTGCGTTCAGCGCATTGCGGGATTGCCCCATCTGATTTTTCAATTCAATTTCTTTGCGGTAAATACGTTTCTTTAACGTTTTGACATTGTTCGATGAAAGTTCATACGCCAAAGCTGAATTATCATATTCAAACTGAGAAGCTGCATTTTTTTCTCTCAATGCTTTGATTCGAAAGAAATTCATGGAATCATTTTGCGCTTTCAACCGGGCTGTTTTTAATTCCAACCGCATTTCTTCCATGACATTTGATTGACCCTCAAGTGTTTCTCGAACAAGCTCATAGGTCAAGGCTGCATTTTCTTCATTCAACTTAGCCGGCTCATTCGTTAAAACAAAAAGTAAATCACCTGCTTTCACCAGATCGCCTTCTTTCACTTTTTGATCATCCATGTATCCAGCAATGGAAGCATTCACTTTGTACAAATCCAACGGCTCTAGCTCAACACTTGAATAAACTGCCTCTATCATGTCAATTCGACTTGCCGTTGTACTTTCTCTGTCCTCCGAACAAGAAGTAAAGACAAGGATTCCAGTCAATACAGAGAATAAAAAAAACGCTCTCATCATACTTCAAAAGTAAAGATAATAAAGAGTAAAGTTATTGTGTTTTGAGTGATTCTTTGCAGTCCTAAAAATGATAGTTATCATACTTTTCTACTTTCACTGAAACGAATCAAGAATGAACCAAATCGCTCTTAACTTGTTACTTTTACAATCAAAAATTAGAAAATGTCAGAGGTAATTAATGCTTTAAATTGGCGCTATGCGGTAAAACAATTCAATCCTGAAAAAAAAGTCAGCAAAGAAGATTTAGATACCATTTTAGCGGCAGTGCGTTTGGCGCCTTCTGCATACGGACTTCAACCCTTAAAAATTCTGGTCGTTGAAAATCCTGAATTGCGCGCCGAATTACGCTCATTTTCTTACAATCAGCCTCAAGTAACAGATGCTTCTCACCTTTTGATTCTTTGCACATTCAATGAAATCAATGAAGAAATAATTGAAGGTATGATTGAATTTACAGCGGAAGCCCGAGGAAAAGAGGTAGTAGAACTTTCACGCTACCATGAATTTCTGAAAGGTGCTATTTTACCCATGGATACAGAAGAAATGAAAAAATGGAACGACCATCAGGTATACATTGCACTTGGACATCTTCTGCAAACGTGTGCCCATCTTCGCATTGATTCAACACCAATGGAAGGTTTTCAATCGTTAGAGTTCGATCGTATTCTCGATTTAACTCAAAGAAATCTGCATTCTGTTGTTGTATGTCCAATCGGTTACCGTTCTGACGAAGACGCCAATCAGCACATAAATAAGGCACGAAGGTCTTTAGAAGATTTGGTGGAATTCATTTCTTAATGAACCAACAACTTTACCTGCACCTGATGGAACTTCCCATCAATACACACAAAATAGACTCCTTTACTTAGAGCATCCATATTTAAAAGAAGTCCATTTGAAATTTCAACGTCAATGGAAACATTTCTTCCCATGGCATCTTGTACTTGAATCGATGAAGTTTCTCCGTGATATCCAAGTATTTCAAAAACATTTGATGACAGTGTTTTAACAATTATCTTTTCTGTATTCACTTGGTCAATTGCCGCAGTTGCAGACGAAATCACAACCGTAGTTAGGAGCGTATCTGTTCCACATTCACTTGTTGCAATCAAACTTACAGTGTAATTTCCCTCTCCCGAATAAACATGTGAAGGGGAAAAATCAACCGAAAATGTTCCATCTCCAAAGTCCCATTCATAACTAGTTGCATACTCACTTAAATTTGTAAAATCAACTGTAAAATCATTGATTACTTGACCAAAATCTGCGACAGTCAAGTCTTCTTTGCCACGAAGATGCCAAGTAGAAATACTGTCTAAAACAACTAACCTTGCTGCAGCTTGAAGTTGGGCTGCTATTGTGGGATCTAGACCAGCAGTATAAGTTGCTCCAACAGCAGATTTCCTAAAAAGTGAGGAATAAAATGTGCACGCAGCCAGATAAGTTCCTTCCATACTTGGGTGCGAACCATCACCACTGTATAAATTGATCGTAGGATGATTATCACGCACATATTTCCATGCAACTCCAACCGGACTAACAGAAGCATTTGCTGAATCAGCGATTCGCATATACGCATTTCTCAAACGGCCATTCATACCGTCAAATGTGCTGATCGAATCCCATTGTGGATCGCCGTTTTGTCTTCCCCATGTCATGAAATACACCGCTTGAGAACAGTACCAATTATTGTAAACACTATCCGCAAGTGCAACAGCAGGTGGCAAGCTTTGTGTATTCACCTGATCCGTTGGAAAGGATGGCTCTTGACTTTGGCCTTGTATAACGACAAAATCCCATTGTCTCGAATGAATTTTCGTATGTGTAACTGCATCACTCAAATGATTTTGAAAAGTATATCCACCATTCGTTTTTGAATCCACAGTTGAAAGATCCCCGAGCGATTGAGTAAGATTCTTAAAAACTGTTGGAAGATCATTGACATAGGTATAACTATTGCCAATAAAAAGAACGGAAATACTATCCTGCGCATAGTTTAATCCAGAAATAAAAAGAAGCATCAATAAGCCCAACTTTTTCATAATGTCTGCGTTTTTGTTTCTAAATTGACTAATTTGGTTGCCAAGCGTTGCCTTGGGTGTTTGCAACAAAATCAAGCATTCTTGGATTTCTAATTTACAGAATTATGTGGTCGAAACGATTGACTTTTCTTTTTTTCTTCTCCATTTCCTTCCTTTCTATCTCTCAATTTGGATTTGAATTTTCAGATTCTGTACTGGTAAAAAAAGGAACAGATACCTTAAACCTAGCCTGGAGTGGCGGTTTAAGTTATGTGCAATTTTCTGATCTCGACTTTGACTTCGATGGAGACCTCGATCTTCTGGCTTTTGACCGAAGCAGTGATAACATTCGAATATTTCTTCAAGAGGAAAAAAATGGACAGAAATACTATTCATTGAAATACAACGCCAGAAATAGTTTTCCAAACGATATCCGTTACCGCGTTGCAACAGTTGATTACGACAACGACGGAAGGAAAGATTTGTTTACCTATGGAATTGGTGGCGTGAAGGTGTATCGTAATGTTGGTGATGCAACGAATGGATTGCAATGGCAAGTTGCCAAGAATTTATTGTATACTGATAATTGGGGCACTCAGTTGAACCTTTATGTTAGCTCAGCAGATATTCCATCTTTTGTTGATGTGGAAAACGATGGTGACATCGATGTGCTGACCTACCACATAAGCGGTGAACATTTACAATATCACCAAAATCAAAGTATGGAGCTATATGGCATTCCTGATTCCTTGATTTTTGTCTTAAAAAATGAATGTTGGGGCGGATTTAGGGAAGATTTAAACACAAGTACAGTCTATCTTAATGACAACACACTCCAATGCACCACTGGAAATATTTCGGGAGCGGAGCTTCCTGAAAACCCAAATATCCCGGAAGAGAAAAAAGTCGGCAACACCGCTCAAAAACATGCTGGTTCAACAATTTTAGCGCTGGACATTGACAATTCAGGGGTATTGGACTTAGTGCTTGGGGATATTTCCTTTCCGAATCTCAATCTTCTAATCAATGGAGGGACTGCCCCCAATACAAATTCACTGATGATCAGCCAGGACAATTCTTTTCCAAGTAATTCACAACCTGCCAATATGCAAATTTTCCCTGGTGCTTTTTGGGTGGATGTCGATTTTGACACAAAAAAAGATTTGCTCATTAGCCCGAATGCACGAACGAGTCCAGAAAATGAAAAGAGCATACTTTTTTATAAAAATGCAGGAACAAATGCACTTCCTGTTTTTATCTTCCAGAACAATGACTTTCTGCAAAATGAAATGATCGAACATGGCACTGGTTCACAGCCTGTTTTTTTTGATTTCGACCAAGATGGACTGAAAGATCTTTTTGTTGCAAATTTTTACCGTTACATTCCAACTCTCAACAAAGAATCCAGTGTTGCCTATTACAAGAATACAGGTTCAACAACGAATCCCGTTTACACCTTCATTGACTATAATTTCCTGGATTTAAGTACTTCCTCACTTGGATTAAAAATGGCACCTACATTTGGTGACCTCGACGGAGATGGTAAAGACGAAATGATTCTAGGAAGAGACAATGGAACCTTGACTTACTTTAAAAACACAAGCACTACTCCAGCTGTCTCATTTGCGAGTCCTATTCAAAATTACACCGACGATGCCGGAAATGTGATCAGTTCAGGTCAAGCATCTAATCCACAACTTTTCGATTTGAACAAAGATGGTCTACTTGACTTGATTGTCGGTAAAAAAACGGGAGAATTATTGTATTATGAGAATGTTGGCACAACTTCTAATCCTTCATTTCATTTGGCAAACGACACACTTGGCAACATCGACCTTGCAATAACTTCAAGTGATGGTTATGCAGCACCTCATTTCTTTCGCTACCTAGATACCACCTATTTGTTCCTTGGATGTGCCGATGGAAAATTGCATTATTTCAAAGACATTGACAACCACTTGGAGGAAGGCCAGAGTTTTACAATTGTTTCCAATGATTACCTCGGAATTGATGCAGGTGCCTATAGTTCCTTCTATGTGGAGGACATAGACAATGATGGTCGCCTTGATTTATTTGTGGGGCAAGATTTAGGCGGACTTTATCATTTCGAAGCGAATCCAAACAGCCAGGCAAGTCTTCAAGAATTCCAATTACCAAGCGAATTCAGTATTTATCCAAATCCCTCAGAAGGTTTATACACGATTGAATACATGAATAAAAACCCTTCAGGCTTCGTCTCGATTTACGATTTAACAGGGAAAAATGTTGCCACGTATTCGATTGATTCTAAAAAAACACAGATTGATCTTTCAAACTGTATGTCCGGAATTTACTTACTGATTACTTCAAATGGAATTACCCGGAAACTAGTCAAACAGTAGTTTGAAACTTCCGAATATAAGTTGAATAGACAGCTTCGTATGCAGTTGATTGAGGTTCATCACGAAATAACCCAAACACTGTTGAGCCACTTCCACTCATTGCTGCATAAACGGCACCCTCTTGATACAAATTTGATTTGATTGAAGCCAATTCTGGGTGCAATGCAAAAACAGATACTTCAAAATCATTCTTCAATGCTGATTTCCAATTCTCAATTGGACCTTCAACAACATGCTGAACAGACGAATTGTTGCCCGAAAACACAATTCCTGCATAAGCTTCTTTAGTTCCGACATGAATACCGGGATGAATCAATTTGATCCAAAAGTCAGTCAAATCAACAGCACATAGTTTCAACACCTCACCTCTACCTTGAGCTATTTGCGCTTTGTTCTGAATGAAAATTGGGCAATCACTTCCCAGTTTTGCTGAACGTTCTTCTAGCCCCTCGATTGATAATCCCAAATTAAAAAGTTCATTCAAACCTTTTAAAACATGCGACGCATCTGATGAACCACCACCCAATCCTGCACCCATTGGAATCTCTTTACGTAAATGCATGTAAACAGGAGGCAAATCAAATTCGTTCTTCAATAATTGATAAGCTTTAATGCAAAGATTATCCTCCGAAGATCCGGGTACAACAATCCCGGTCTGATTAAATTCAAATTTTTCCGACTTAAGCAACTCCAAGACATCATACAATGGCACAGGTAACATACAGGTATCAAGCTCATGATAGCCGTCAGGCCTTTTAAACAGTACGTTTAAACCCAGATTGATCTTCGCCGGCGCAAATATTATCATAAAGCAAAAGTAGAAGAACTAAACTATTTTCGTAACTTTCGACCCTCAAATTAAAGTATTATGGCAGTTTATTTGGATTTTGAAGAGCCTTTAAAGGCATTGGAAGAACAGATCGAGCAAACAAAAGAAATCGGAGAAAACACCGAAATCGACATGTCTGATAAAATCAATGAATTAACTAAAGTACTTGAAGAAAAAACAAAAGAAATCTTCACAGGATTAACTCCATGGCAGCGCGTTCAGTTGTCACGTCATCCAGACAGACCGTATACACTTGCATATATCGATGCCATTACCAATGGTCAATTCCAAGAATTACACGGAGACAGAAGTGTAAAAGACGATAAAGCCATGATTGGTGGTTTTGGTTTAGTTGATGGAAAATCCGTGATGTTCATCGGACAGCAAAAAGGGATCAATACAAAAATGCGTCAATACCGAAATTTCGGTATGCCCAACCCAGAAGGGTATAGAAAAGCACTTCGCCTAATGAAAATGGCTGAAAAATTCAACAAGCCAATCGTTACTTTTATTGATACGCCAGGAGCCTTTCCAGGATTAGAAGCTGAAGAACGTGGACAAGGAGAGGCAATTGCACGCAACATCTACGAAATGATGCGTTTAAAAGTGCCTGTGATTTGTATCATCATTGGTGAAGGTGCATCTGGTGGTGCATTGGGGATTGGTGTTGGTGACAAAGTAGTGATGCTCGAAAACACTTGGTATTCTGTTATTTCACCTGAATCATGTTCTTCTATTCTATGGAGATCATGGGATTTCAAAGAAAGAGCCGCTGAAGCATTAAAATTGACTTCTGAAGACATGAAAAACAACGGACTTGTTGATGATGTAATTAAAGAACCTTTAAGTGGCGCGCATCGTGAACAAAACGAAATGTTTGCCATCGTTAAAAAATCGATCAAAAAATATTTGAAAGAACTTGAGACAATGAGCCCGGAAGAACGCATCAACAGTCGAATTGAGAAGTTCAATGCGATGGGGGTCTGGAAATAATCCCCTCCAATTTTTCACTTTATTTTTAATATTTAATTGCAGCACTACAAACGAATTCTATTTTCGTTAAATTTGCCTTCTTTAGGCTAATCTATGTGTAGATCATTTCAACTATTTGTTCGTTCGGCTTTTCCCTTATTTGCTGGACTTTTAATCTCATTTGGTACATCAGCTCAAACCAAGCTCGTTAAGGGAAAATTCATTGATCAGCGTACAAAGCGACCAATTGAGGAAATGGAACTTTCCATTAAAAATACAGCCTCTGGGAAAACGTTTACCGTTGAAACAAACGAGGAGGGTGTTTTTGAATTCCACAACATTCCTTTTGGCAAAAACAAATTGATGATTTCGGATGAAGATTACACGCCTCAATCCTATGATCTCGAATTAATTCCTGAAAAACATGCTGACAACTATACCTACAGCATGGACAATCCATTCACTGCATCCTTGAAAGTATCCTGGATGTTCAATTGGGGTGATCGAAAAATGAAAAATGCTGAAGGCAAAGAATATGTGAAAGAGCATTATTGGTCACATTTTACTGGAAAAGTTTTGCTTGGAATTTATGGCCTTTGTTTGCTTTTGGTATTCTTCTACAGCGTTTTACAATTGTCGTTGGCAATTGCCTATGTGCGGAACAAAAAGAAAAAATCAATAGAACAAAAACCGGTTTACGATCCTGCGACAACTCCTAAGGTAACTATTCAGTTACCAATGTTCAATGAGTTATATGTTGCAGAAAGAATCATTGAAACAGTTGCTGCATTTGATTATCCTGCTGACAAATTGCAAATTCAGGTTTTAGATGATTCAACGGATGAAACCAAAGATGTCATTGCAAATAAAGTTGCTGAAGTGGCCGCGCGAGGAATTAATATCCAACACATTCACCGTGTTGATCGAACAGGTTACAAAGCAGGTGCGTTGGATGCTGCAATGGATCGCGTAGAAGGAGAATTCATCGGTATTTTTGATGCAGACTTCATTCCAGACCCTGACTTCTTGCAAAAAACAATGCCTTATTTTACAGATGGAAATGTTGGTGTTGTTCAAACTCGTTGGGGACACATCAATAAAACGTATTCAATTTTAACTGAACTTCAAGCGTTTGGATTGAATGGACACTTTGCAATAGAACAAGGTGGAAGAAATGCTGCAGGACATTACATCAATTTCAACGGTACGGGTGGTATCTGGAGAAAAAAATGCATTGAAGATGCTGGTGGTTGGGAACACGACACACTAACAGAAGATCTTGACTTGAGTTACAGAGCACAAATCAAAGGATGGAAATTCAGGTACCTTGAGGACGTTGTAGCGCCGGCTGAATTACCAATCACGATGTCAGCACTGAAAAGTCAGCAGCACCGCTGGATGAAAGGTGGAGCTGAGTGTTTTGTTAAAATGTGGAAAACACTTTTACGCGCTAAAGGAGTTAAATTGTCTGATCGTGTGCATGGGCTTTCTCACCTTTTCAATTCAACTGTCTTCTTTTTCATCTTAACCATTTCAATCTTAAGTTTGTTTGTGCTTCACATCAAGGATTCTTTCTCTGATTTGAATTACATTTTGCAGTACATGGGCGTATTCATTATCAGCACGGTATTTCTTATGTTCTATTATTGGCATGCCTACCGTGACAAGAATGAAAACAAAGTAGGATCATTCTTCCGTTTTGTTGGACGTTTCTTCCAGTTCTTGGTTGTATCCATGGGACTTTCTCTGAGTAACACAGTAGCTGTAATTGAAGGTTACCTTGGGATCAAAAGTTCATTTGTTCGTACTCCTAAATTCAACGTATCTAAGAAAAGTGAATTCAAAGGAAATAAATACGATAAGAAGAGTCTTTCCATCATCAATATAATGGAAGGTGTATTAATGGTTGTTTTTGGATTTACAGCAATTAACAGAGGAATTTATGGTGATCTTGGTATGGCACCTTTTCATATTATGCTTTCCATTGGATATGGTGTAATTTTCTTCTCTACACTCAAGGAAATTCGCGAAAGCAACCGTTAATTCATTCTATTTCCAAGTCAATCCTGATTCGATTATTTTGAATGCGACATCAGGATCTGATTTGTGATTCATTTGTGGAGCAAAGACCTTAAGTACTCCTTTTCCATTGGACTTCAATTCTTGCATTGAAAGAAGATTTCCTGTTGTCGTGCTATAAAAGTTCACCTTATACCCTACTCTTTTTTTCAATCCATACACTTTGATGAAATAAGAATCGGCATCAATATCAATTGGATCTTCAGCCAGGTCATCTTCTACGGGCTTCGAAATATAGGACTGATGATAAGGCGAGGAACCTTCTAGTAAACTTTTAAGGCACGGATATTCATCCACCATATTGTACCAGTTCACAGAACGATTGGACATCCAACCATAACCCTGTGATTGATCGGAAGAAACCTGAATATATGCTTCTACTAAATCATCCTTACCGTAAGCTGAATTAGTACTTTGTTTTATTTCCTTTTCTGTTAACGGCCAACGTTGGGCAATCACTGGGGTTCCTTTCACATCGCGAACGGCTGTATAATCTACCTTTTCAAAATCAATGTTCTCCGTGAATTTCAATATCGCAGGATAGAATTTCTTCCACATGTCATAACGCTTTACTTCATCTTGATTCCACCAATCCAAACCAGCCACAGCGCAACCTGAAGACAAGGTGAACCAAAGATCTTGTTTAATCATAAAATCTGCACAGTTGTTAAAATCCTTGGTTGGATCGATGCCGTCATCCTCCGGATATTTTCTAGGAATTGTTAAGATGTGCCCAAATTCATCATAGATAAATGGCTTATTCTGAAAAGATGGATAGGAAATTGATCCATTTTGAAAACCAATATTTACCTCATTGACAGATGGATACCTAACTAGTAAATTTCGATTTCTGACCTTTCCTGTTGAAGGTATTGTTTCAAACATGTAATCATGGTATCCGAAATAATCGATATTGGGCAAATTGAAAAGTTCAGGATCCAGAAAAGTCTTTGAATAGCCTTTTCCTTTTATAATCGCCATACTAATCAGCTGATTATCCATCAACTCATTTTTCATGTAGGTTGAAATTTCATCTGTCCAAATTCTTACTTCTTTTCGGTTCTCCGAATGATCAATTGTTGTTCCCTGTCCCTCCTTATCTCGGTATTCTGCCGTTTCATCAACTTCAGACATCAATTGCCACCCAGTTAATGACGAAGAATAGCCATAGCGTGCACTTAAATAACGGAAATAATTTTTGACATGATCCTTTGCTTTTTCGTTGCTATAAAATTCAATGGCATCATGGATTCCCATCCGCTGTTCAGCAGGAATATCAAGTCGCGTTTTATCTTTGTCATTGTAACAATATGTTTCCCATCTAATTCCAGGCAATACACCATCCTTTTCATCCGTTCGACTTTCCAAAGGGGCATGCATAAGTGCACAAAAAATAAAATAAATCTGTTGCTGATCACAGTAATCAAGAATACGATCAAACTCCCAGGCTTGCCCTAATTTTGGGGAATAATTGCCCAGTGCCTCCCATTCCAATTGCATAAACCAAGGTGAAGCTACGAAGCGCGTAAAATTGCCGCCGGCCACATCAAATGCTTTCAATGCTGTATGGATCTCTTCAAATTGTTTCGGGCCAACAGCTCGGTCCATTTTATTCCAATCTTCCCATTCTGTCCAAGGAATATCCTGCCCAACTCCAAAAAATGATTTTCCTGTTCCTGAAAAAGCCAAATGTTTACCGTTCGCTCCTATTTTCAAATATCCCTGATCAGTTGATTCCTTGACGGAAAATTCCAAATAATGATTGAATGACTCACCAAACTTATTTTGAACCGAAAGTCGCGCAAAATAATCACCGGAAACTGGCGGCTCAAAGCGCACCCTGAACGAATAACTTGTCGTGTCCTCTTTCCATTGATTTGAGCGAAGATCCTTCTTGAATTCTTTATAAAAAAAGCCACTTCTCCGTTGAACCAATTGTTGATTGCAGTAAAAATCAACTTCAATTGCAATGTCATGCCTATTGTATGGATTGATCTTTTTATTGGATTTTGTATTGTTGCTTAAAAACGCATTGATTGCGTCGTCCAATTCCTGCGGTATATCAACTCCCAATTCAATTTTTGATCCTTTAACACCAATGGCTTCCTTTGCAGCAACATCATGAAACCAGGCAAATCGATAGTCTTGTTCATTTGCATTTGATGACTTGATTTCAACAGGAAACGGAACTTTCTGTTGACCAAGCAACAAGCAAGGAATCAAAAAAATAGTAAATAGAAGAATTTTCATTTTTTATCCATTTTAATCTTTTCAGGAACGGGATCATGACCATGTCCACCTCCTGGTCGGCATGAAGCAATTCTTTTCAACCCTAACCAAGTCCCTTTGAATGGTCCCCAAATTTTCAAGGCGTCAATCATATAGGCAGAACAGGTTGGCGTGTAGCGACATGAAGGCGGAAATATGGGAGAAATGAGCAACTGGTATAAACGAACGATTGCAATGAGGGGATATGAAAAGATTTTAAGCAATTGGTGCATACACAAAAATACATTTTTAAGAAGGCTATTAACATGTCAACGTGTGTTAAAATTTAGTGAATGATTTGTTCGAAAAACCAAATATCCTTAATTTTCAAGTCTGTTATAATCATTCTCCATGATCAAGTTCGGACTATCACTTCTTTTCGTGAGCTTTGGCGCATTTGTTTTTGCCCAACCTTTCAATTCTTGGGAGGACGAGAAGATTGAAGTTCACAACAATCAAACAATAAATACACTATTGCATGCAGGTCAAATCTTCGAAGAAAGATGGGACATGTTACCACAACCTCAATTTTGGATGCAGATTATGCGTCTTGCACCGGACTCCTGCCTAATCAATGTAGCAGCAACAAGACAAGTATTGGTAAAAATGTCGTTAAAAGATTGGCACAGACAAACGGAAGCCCAAAAAGCAGTCTATCGTGACAGTTTAAGAACTTCGTTCGGGTTATTGCCTTCAGAAAGAATTAATGTAACAACGGGAAAAAATGATTTCTACCGATTCAAAGAAGTTTATCACAGTCTTTCCAAAGGAGTTGAAGCATTTGAAAAAAATGGTGTTGACCCTTGGTATGCGCAAGCAATTCTTTTAATCGAAAGTCCAGGACAAATGGCGAAATCCATTACGGGAGCCTATGGTGCATTTCAATTGATGCCAGGAGTAGCAAGAGCTCAGGGATTAATAGTTACAGATAAAACAGATGAAAGAAAGAATTTCGAACGTTCAGCTTATGCAGCATCTCGCTTAATAAAAAGGGTGTGTATTCCGGAAGCCAAAAAAATATTAAATGCACATCACTTAGAATACAGCGAATCCGACTTGTGGTTTAGGTTGTTCGTTTTACATGTTTACCATGCGGGAGCGATGAATGTGAGCGCCGTTGTCAATAAAATTGCACCTACAAAAGGAAGCCAAGATTTGATTAAACAAATGTGGCAAACATCGGCTGCTGGATTTGGCAATAATTCACAGAATTATTCTCAATTAGCATTAGCTGCTCAATTGATTTTGCACAACATGATTTACGAGCATTGCGAAGAGATCTTCGATTGCGCCTCGTTCAATTAATCCCTTGGTTTAAAACGAATAGAAAGTGAATTAACGCAGTGGCGTGTGTTTTTAGGTGTAAATCGTTCCCCCTCAAAAACATGACCAAGGTGACCACTGCAATTAGCACAAATGATTTCCACTCTTCTACCGTCAGCATCTGCTATTCTTCTCACATTTTCGCCAATCTGATCATCAAACGATGGCCAGCCGCAACCCGAATTGAATTTATCTGAACTTTCGTATAGAGGATGTTCACACTGACGACAGACAAAAACACCATTTGATTTGAAATTATTGTATTCTCCGGTAAATGGATATTCTGTTCCTTTCCGCAAGATGATTCTTTCCTCTTCAGGCGTCAACTTTTTCCAATCGTTCTTATTGAGTGTCATAAATATTAAACAAATTGCACAAAAAAAGGTTTGTTGCCAAACCTTCCTATTTTAATCATAAAGTCAATGCGCCTATTTTATCTGCGAGCTCTTCGACCATGAGATCTACAGATTGTTTCAGCATGTTTTCTGAACCATCTTTGGCTGTGATGACCAATCTTGAACCAGCATTATCCATTTCAAAAGTGATGTTCTTTATCAAATAAATAATTTTCTGCTCATTTTCAAATTCAAAAGTACTTAGGTCTACCCCTTCCAAATTCACAAAAGCAGTAATTCCTTTCTTACCAAACTCTGCGCAACCTTTCGGTATAGCCAATCTTTTACCTGCTGAAGGTGCGAAATCTTTATTGCTAAATGCTGACAAACCTTTTGAATCGACATTAACCTCAGCCATCCCCAATGATAAAAACATTTTTGCCTGGTCAGCCATCATTTTTCCTTGTTTACCCAATCCTACAAAAAAGTTAAAGTCGGATAACCCTTCATAGGCATTTGGAGCACCCACCATTACAGCACCAATTTCACCAGAAAAAAGATTGGATAAGGCATCTTCACCACCTGAAGCCAAAAGAAAAGATGCCGCTCCTCCCGCATTTTCTCCTAAATCCTTCAATGTGTTGGGAGAATATTCTTCAAGAAAACCTTGCAATTTTTTCATATCCATATTCATAGACAACCCAATTGTAGGATTTCCGGCACCTAATTTCGATACGATGGCAGCAGAACCATCTTCCTTTAAAAACATTTTTTCATTCAGCGCTGAAGAGAATAAATTCTTTGACTCGAAAATTGTCTGACCTTTTTCAAATTTTAAGGTAGAAAGGATGTATGAATCTTCTACCATTTCCTGTACTTTTTCCTTTTTTTCTTTCGACAATTCCGCCAATTCTGTATTAGACGTCAGGTACATGTTTTCCATGCTCACCCCTAAAACAAGCTCACCTTCTTCCTGTAAGATGTCATCCACTTTCCCTTCAGAAACATCGTCTTTCACTTTTTCAAATGATTCTTTGAGCATTTTTTTAGCGTCGTATTCGCCTTTTTTGGAAATTAAAACGCATAGGTTATTTTTAACCCCAATGGCAACATCCCCACTAGAAATATAACGCAAGTCTCCATCAATTTCTGGATCAAATCCTTGTTGTGTTATTTTATCGACTAAAGAATCGGCATTTACAACCTCGAAGAATGCATAGGCAGTTTCAGGAGTTCCATCTTCTGAAAGCGGACCTTCCAAAGCAAAATAAACTGGTGTTTCAATATTAATAGAAGCATTTAACTCTTTCAAATAATTATCAGCAACGACGCCAAGTTTAGGGATCTGTTTGTAACCTGCTTTATCAAGTACTGAGTTAACATTTAACTTTCCAAATGCGATTACTTTTTTATTGTCTTTGAGAAAAGCAGACAAATATTCATTGATTGCTCGATTGTCTTTATTTCCTCCACAAGAAACTAAAATTAAGACAAGGGCTAAAAAGGCAAGAAGGTTTTTCATGGTCAATAATATTCGTTCAAATTTACAATTAATTATCAGTCGTATGTTAGCACAAAATGTGCCACTATGTTTAACTTTACACATGCACTTGATTGAACCCTTTTATGGATGGCGAAATGATTACATTGCTTCAGAGGATGTACTTTCACCATTCTATGAAAGACAGTATAGTGAATTTGAGTTCAGCAATAAAATCTATAATTTTTACATTCATCCCCAATGGGATTTTTTCGGTTCATCAACATTATTCATCAAAATCCTTTATACGGAATATGACGATCAATTTGCAATAATCGAACTGATTGGAGAATGGAACGATGCTATTGAAAATGACATTATGATTCTAAAGCGCGATATCATCGAACCAATGATAAAATGCGGTATCAATCAATTTATTTTGATTGGAGAAAATGTACTTAATTTTCACTACTCAGATGATTGCTATTACGAAGAATGGTTTGATGACGTGGAGGATGGATGGATTGCAATGGTCAATTTCCATGATCATGTTTTAGCCGAATTTGAGCGTATTCACATCGATCACTATTTCGTAATGGGAGGAGAATTGGAGGAACTAGAGTGGCGAACATATTCTCCCTATCAGTTTTACAAAAAAGTTTCTGAATTAGTCAGAATTAGATTAAACTAAAAAGGAGCAAATCTTGCCCCTTGAATTTAGTTTAATTGAAATTAAAAGTCACTTTTATCTCTGAATAAATACCTTGGAAGACATTGCTCTATTATTTAGGAAAAGATGAACAACATATACACCACTTTTTATTTCTGTTGGCAAAGTTAGCTTCTCAGTATTTTCTCCAATTTGCGATACTCCTGATTCCATAAAGTAAACAGAGCGTCCTGACATATCAACTATATTTATTGAAGTTAGTTCTGATGTCAATGATTCGAAGTTTACTATGAGTTGATTTGATTCGGACGAATAACGAGCGGAAAACGGATTCATTTCCTTTGTTTCCTTTATTCCTGCTGTTGAAGCCGCTGATAGAGTATGCTGTGAAAGATATATGACATCACCACCTGTTCCTCCATTATTATCTGCTTTATTTGAAGCAACAAAGAAGGTAACATCTCCTTCATCTGTTGCAGGAGCTGTCCATATCCAATTCCATGAACTAACCGCAGATGTATTACTTGAAGATGTATGATTTGCATACTTCTTCGCTGTTCCATTCACTGATGTATTAGTCCCAACAGTAAAATTGCCTGCCATAACTCCTGCACTTGTCAAAGCTGTTGCCTGAAATCCTTTTTTAGATGGATTTGAAAGCATTGTCAGCGACACAGTGTAAGAAGAACCAGGCACATATTCAGTTACTACAGATGCTCCGTTGGTCACAGTAAGTATATTTTCGTTGCTCCCATCTTGAGTAGCGCCGCTATGACAGCTAGTGCAGTTACCTTCTCCAGTTGCACCTGTTTTGCCGGCAGCAGCCCCACCTGAGTTTAATAAATGACCGCTTTTCGGGAAATACTTCCCAATCTCAATTAAATTTGTTGACTGAAAAGACATCACACAAACTACACCTAATGCAAGTGAAAAGAAAAAGTAAGTATTTTTCATTTTAAACTATTTTTATTTGCTAAATTATTAATTATTTGATTTCCCTTGACTTATCCAACAAGAAAACTGATTTATTAAGCTATCATTCAACGCTGGACCACCTGCAGGCATAAGTTGAACACCTTCACCTTTTAAGGAACTCAAAATCAAGTTTGCATTCGATGCTACATTTGCATGGCCTGTTAAAGTTGGCGCTGTCATGCCTGCATCATGACAGGAGATACAATTTTCCTGAATCATAGGCATGATCTGCGTTGAAAAATACACAGTTTCATTCGATTCGCATGTTGCAATTACTTTGTCTTTTTTACAAGAAAAGATCAAGACCAAAGAAAGACCAACAAATAGAACAGGTAAAAAATATTTTTTCATCATTACTTAACAAATAGTGGTTTTACAGTATACCAAATAAGTGCAGGAAAAAAATGCATTGTCATTGCATAGGTTGGAAAAATTACTGTGAGGTACTCATCAAAGTCCAACGGCAACTTGTGCAACATAGGTGAAACCAAACTGGCAAAGATTAAAATACTAAAAACTAAATTGAAGACAATTTCTCCATATTTAGTTGGGAGAACCTTTAAGGATGAATAATAACCCAATGATGCCAAAAGACAGCCAAATATACAAGCCCCAAATAAATTCATGGAAGAGATGATTTCTGAAAAATCATACATAAATTCATCCTTCAAAAGGATGTAAAAAACATAACATGCAACTCCAGAAAGAATACCTGCAGTCAGCCCATGTAATAAATGATTTTTGAACATATTTTTATTTTTTAGTTACCGGAATTGAATACGTAATGCTCATGATATCAGGAACCGCATCACTTTTGTGACCTACTTTGAAGTCCATACGATTCACAGGGAACGTACCCGTAAAAGTCAGATCATTTCCCGCTTTTATAACCTTCATTGGAATTTTCTTTTCCTTCGATGTTCCTTTGATTGTCAATGTACCAGAAACCAAAAAACCATCCGAAGACTTTTCAATTTTACTTGATGCAAATTTAATATCTGGGTATTTTTCAGAATTGAACCACTCCTCAATTTGAGCTTTTTTATTCATCATTCCATTTCCAGTGCTAATTGACTCAACAGGGATAGTGAAATTTAACTTCGATGTTGCCAAGTCGTTTTCGTCAAATAGAACTGTACCTTTTAACGTTTTAAATATTCCAGAAGGATCTTTACTTTTAAATTCAACATTGTATCCACTTTTGATTGTATATGTAGGTGCTGTAAGAGTCATTGCACCCGAAATCACAAGTATTCCTAAAGCAACAATTGGATAAAATAATCTTTTCATGATTGTTAGTTTTTGCATGTGTGTTTATTCTTTCTCAAATTTCCTGCCAATACAGAATCCAAGTCTAAATTGCCCTTTAGACCAACTTTCAAAAGTATAAGGAATGAATTGTGATTCAACAAATCCTTTTGAATTTGTAAGGTTAATTGTAAAGTTGTGACCAAACGTAACCCATTCGATTGCAACACCTAAACTATTTGTGTTTTGAGTTCTTATGCCATCATCTTGAAAAGTTTGGTAGTATTCAACCAATATTGCCACTTTTCGAGAAATTGGGAAACTAATTGCTCCACCCAAAGCAAATAGCGTATTTACATCATCCTTTGCAACATAATTTCTATGCACAAGGGTTGGGGTGAGTGCAATTGAAAACCGATGTCCAAATTTTCGAGCAATTGTCAGTTGTGTTACATACGCCAAACGATGCTGTAAATTCGGAAAACTATTCACTTGAGACATATCCGATGATGCTTTCATGTAAGAATATGTAGAAGTTGCAATTCCGGTAACCGAAACCGGACAACCAACCTTCTGTTGGTGTAGAATTTTATATTTCACAAAACCATCTAACAAAGATCTGTATGGGCTACCTGTCCCCTTACTTCTTCCAAATCCAACCATCAAATTGTCTGATATTCCATATTCAAGCGCCAAACGAATGTCTGAGGAATTATCTAATCCGTAAAGTGTTTGTATTCCGCCATCCGTTCCAGCAATATCTCCAAAACGGTGTTCAACTCTAAACTCCCAAACACCTTTGCGAAGCGTTTCTGTAGAATGGCCGTTGATAACACGTGTTGATTCAAATGTTGATTCCACTAAATTTGTATCCTCTTCTTCTACAGAATATTCCTCATAAACCACCGAAGAATCTGTAGCAGTTTCATCAACTTGAGAATAAGAATTCAAATAAAAAAAAGTAGGTACAATCGCTAAAAGCAAGTTTCTTTTCATGGCATCAAAGGTATTGTAATTCACTTCTAAGATGCGAATTAAACAATTTTTTAACATTTCTATTTTGTTTCTTTATCTAGAAGTGCAAAATTGGTTATGTTAGTGTTCCCAACGTAAAACGAATTAGAAATTGGAAACGTTGGCCTGTAAACTAAGAATAAATGTTTGGATCTGATATGATGGCGAAACTTGCTCAGATGAAGCAAATCGCTGAGGAAAGTAAAATGAGACTTGAATCTCAAATAGTTGAAGGAGAAAGTGGCAGTGGACTCATAATCGTATCCATGAATGGTAACAGAGAAATAGAATCTGTAAAGATCAATACAGATCTTAAAACAATGGAAAAAGAGGATTTGGAAGACCTGCTTTGTGTCGCCTTAAAAAGAGCAATGGACAAGGCCAATAAATTGAACGAAGACGAAGTAGCGAATTCAACAAAAGGATTGTTTCCAGGATTTTAAGATGACCAAACAAGAACTTCGAACTATTTATAAAACTAAACGATTAGAGCTCTCCTCAAATGCTTTGGAGGAACGATCTCAACTTATATGTGAATTCGTTTTTAAAAATTTTC
Source organism: Crocinitomicaceae bacterium (assembly GCA_044341975.1). GTDB lineage: Bacteria > Bacteroidota > Bacteroidia > Flavobacteriales_D > Crocinitomicaceae > M0103. Next base: position 9,560 of record JBIIQP010000013.1, on the reverse strand, counting down.
AACTGGAAGGAAAACAAATCAGTCTTTTCCTACCTATTGAGCGTCAGAAGGAAATTAATACTTACAAAATTCTTGAAAAAGGAATTGCTATTGGCACCAACATAGCCTTACCCAAGATGGATGAAGATGAACGTAATCTTAAGCATTTTCAATTTGAAAATCACACACAACTAAAAACAAACAATTGGGGAATTCCGGAACCGCAATTTGGTAAGTTGATTAAAAATAAAGACCTGGATTATGTTTTCGTACCGCTTTTAACACTGGATTCAAAAGGTCATAGAGTTGGTTATGGAAAAGGATTTTACGACCGTTTTTTAAAGAAATGTCGCCCTGATTGTATTTTTATTGGTTTGCACTTATTTAATGATGTCAATGAAATTTCTGACCTGGATTTACATGATATTCCCTTACATTTTTGCGTAACACCTGAAAAAATAATGCGTTTTGGACGATAAGAAGCACCAGGGTAAATTTCATTTATTGATTATTTTTCTGCTTCCTGCATTATTGGTAATTTCCTTTATGAGTGATAGTTGGATCTTCATAATTTCAGCATATTTTATTGCTTTTATAACTGTTTTCACAATTTTCCGTATGAAGTAGTCAATCTAAATTAGTTGCGCAACGAGTTGCGTACTACAATGATGCGTCTGCTGCTTATAGTCATATGGTTTTTAACTGGCTCTGTTGTTCTTAATGTACAACAGCCTCGCCCTGTATTTGGTGTTCGCGTTGCCTTTCAGGCCAATTCAGAAATAACAACATTTGTGTGTTTTATGGATGAGGGTTATGCCTTTACACACAAAAGAATACTTAACAAAACAGAATTTATACAGATTGCATCAGGCAAATGGCCAAGCATGTACAATCCTCAGCGCATTAATCACTTTGCTGAACACAATTTAGATTGCGGCATGTACAGGGATTCTTTTTCCATCAAAGAATATCCCGTTTGTGTTCCTTTTGATTCTTTATGGAAACTCCGCTTCTCAACTTATCCCTTTAAAAGTTCATTGGAATCTGGTTGGAGCAGTAAGATGTATCGACCTTCAGAAAAGCAAGAATTATTTCTTTACAACAACTACAACATTCGAAGTATAGACGAAAATTTCTTTCTAGACACCAGTTTCTGGAAACTTCTAAGTGATGTGCAAGATCCTGCTTGGATTGCAAATTATAAATCACTGCAATAATTTTTTTTCTAAAATCCATTTCATTTTTCAATGTTTCATAAGATCATTGATAAAAATCAATTGTGTCCATTGATAGGGCACAAAGCTATCTCTTTCGTTCTGCAGTTACTTTACAATCGTAAAAAACACATTATTCATTCTAATTCCAGAATCATGAAAGTAAAAGAGGTTATGACCACGGATGCCTTGCAATATTGCACTCCGGAAACACGCTTACAAGAAGCAGCAAAAGCGATGAAAGCAAACAATTGTGGGGCTCTGCCAGTCGTTGACAAAGACAAAAAAGTACTCGGTATCATTACAGATCGAGACATTTGCCTGTCATTGGCACAAAAACAAGAAGCTCCATTAGCCGACAGAAAAGTTTCAGAAGTAATGACACGCAACGTGCAGACAGTTGAATCTGATGATGAGCTTTCAGCGGTTTATCATCGTATGCGTAAAAATCAAATCGGGAGACTGCCGGTAGTAGACGATAAGGGCAAATTAAAAGGCATTGTTTCGCTGCACAAATTGATCAATAAACATGTGCATGAAGGGAAGAAAGAACTTGGAGATATTAATGCCCCTGGTGAAAATCTAATGAAAACCATTCAAGCAGTAACCGATCGCTATAAGGGAACCAAAGAAGCGGCAACAAGGCTTTATTCCACCTTGTAAATTATAAAATGAAAGGAGAATGATCATTCTCCTTTTTTTTTGAATCCATAAATACAACATCCAATGTCAAAAGAAAATATAATCCAACTTATCAATCATCAAGGATATCCTTCTGTATCTATACTTTTTCCTACCCATCGCTTGCAACATCAGCGATACACAGATGCACACAAACTAAAAGAAACATTGCGTTTGGTCAAACATGAATTAATTGAAGCAAATGGACGACGCGCATTCAATTTAACAGATATGCTTATAAAAGTGGAAGATGCACTTAACCAAATTGATTTCAATCACCAAAAGGAAGGAGTGGGTTTGTATGTCTCTCCCGATATTTGTGAATTGGTGCAGTTTCCATTTTCTGTTAAAGAAAGAATAGTTATTAACTATCATTTTCCCTCACGAGAACTTTTGTATTTAAATCAAATTGCTCCTGACTTTAATTTGTTGGCACTGTATAAAAAAAGTGCCCATTTATTTGAAAGCGACGGCGAGAAATTAACAGAAATATACAATGAGCATTTTCCAGCAGAATTAAAGCAAGAATACGAATATGAGCAACCTGCAGTTTTTCGGTCGAATGGAAGTACTGTCTTAAAACAGTATGAAAAAGAAGAATCTGATATCATGGAGAAAAGAACTGTTAGTTTTTACAGGAAATTGGACAAGCAGTTAAAGGATCTCAGAAATCCACTTGTCGTTGCGGGAAATGAGGAAGAGTTGCATGATTATTTATCGATAACCAGTAACAAAAACAATATCAAAGGGACAATCGAAGGGAACTATGAAAACGATGATACCCATCGCCTATCCAAAGCAGCATTTGAACTTTTTCAGGAAAATGCAAATTTGAAAGAGAAATCTGTACGAAGAGAAGTAAAAGAACTTTATGGAGAAGAAATGTCCGTTTTTGGAATTTTTAATGTTTGGAAGGCTGCATTAGAAGGAAATTGCCAAGAAGTTTTTGTTGAGAAGGATTATGCTGAACCTGCCTATATTTCGGATGATGAAACTCAACTGAGACGAAAGAATTTATTGAAAAACAGAAAGTACCGACGAATCAATGATATTGTTGAAAAAACTATTGATAAGGTCCTTTCCAAGGGTGGCAAAGTTTACTTTACAGAAAACAATGCATTGAAAGAATTTGACCGAATTGCTTTGAAATTGCGCTATCCAGAATAGCATTAAAAAAATAAAACAAAATAAAAAAAGCATCCTCTTCCAATGGAAAAGGATGCTTTCTTAAACAAATAAGCAATTAATAAGAATAAACCTCTGTATCAATTAACAATTTGTTTTCAACTTGTGTAACCCCTGGAGCCAAGTATGCAGCTCTTTCTGCGTCCTTTTTCTCCACAAAAGATCTTACTTTACCAGACAAAACAACTTTACTTCCTTCCGTAGCGATGTTGATCGAATCAGAATCTAACGTAGCACTTCGGTGAAAAGCAGAAAAAATCTTGTTTTTGATATCTGCAGATTTCAATCTTGGAGAAATGTGGATATTATTTGAAATACCTACCACTCCTTGCAAATTTTCCACAGCACTCTTCGAATAATTTCGTTGAAAATCCCACTCAACTTCTCCTTCTAAAGTAACCCAGCCCTTTTCAACCTTCACCTTAATTTTCTCTTCTGGAATAGATGAATGCCAAGCCAATGCATTCAAGACAGCAGATGCAATTTCAGAGTCATTGCGAACACCTCTATCAGATAGGTGCACGCTAATTTCTTGTGCAACAGCCTTCACACCTAAAACCTTTGTCGCTGCTCGTTCAGCCTGCAATTTTTTGTAATAGGAATCAACCGTACCTGATAGGGTAACAATCCCATCCTTTACTGCAACGCCTATTTCATTGGCATTTGTCAATAATTCCCACTTCAATTCGTCCATGACGTCTTTTTGGATCTCTAGATCTGTTTTCATTTGGTATAAATTATTTAGTTAATAAAGTCCAAAGAAAGCCTACGAACAAAGATTTTACATTGAGCAAAATCATTTCAAGAATTGATTCTATTCGCAGAGAATTGAATCCTCAGTCTTTAATTTACACCTCTTAAATAAGAGAAAATGAAACTAGGTGGAAATCAAAAAAATGAAACAGGAAGTACAGTAAAAAAAGAACGTAACAAAAAACCCTTTAATTTTTTCTGGGTGATCTTTTTAGGAATGAATGTCATCATCATTTCATACTTTATATTCGGCGGCACAAGTAATCCAATGTCCATCAGTTGGAAAGAATTCAGTGAGGATTTATTAAAAAATGGCGATGTCCAAAAAGTAATTGTTGTCGACAAATCAAAAGTTGAGGTTTATCTTACACCATCCGCATTGAAAAAGGACAAATACAAAGGTGTAGCAAAAGGTCCCTTGGGGTATGCGAAAAATGGTCCAAACTATCAGTTTTCAATAGGCTCCGTTGATCTTTTCGAAGATCGTATGGAGAAACTGCAAGAAAATCAACCCGAAAAAATAGATATTATTTATGTTCAAGGTCAAAATTGGTGGGGCCAGGCTTTTAGTTGGATTCTGCCACTAGTATTGCTTTTTTTCCTAAGTAGATTTTTATTTTCACGACTTTATGGAGGAGTATCAAATACTGGGCGATCTATTTTTGATTTTGGTAAATCATCTCCTCAATTTATAGACAAAGGTCAAAGTTCTTCTGTTACTTTCAAAGATGTCGCTGGGTATGAAGAAGCTAAAATAGAAATCATGGAAGTCGTCGATTTCCTTAAAAATCCTGGACATTTTTCTCGATTAGGTGCAAAAATACCACGTGGTATTCTTTTAATTGGGGCACCTGGAACGGGTAAAACGCTGATGGCAAAGGCTGTTGCTGGCGAGGCAGGTGTTCCATTTTTTTCACTTTCAGGTTCAGCATTTATTGAAATGTTTGTAGGTGTTGGTGCATCAAGGGTCCGAGATTTATTTGAAAGAGCAAAAATGAAAGCACCAAGTATCGTTTTTATCGATGAAATTGACACAATAGGTCGTATGAGAGGCAGGGCAATGTCGCTTCAATCAAATGATGAAAGAGACAGTACACTAAATCAGTTATTAGCAGAAATGGATGGTTTTGGTCCAACTACCGGAGTAATTGTTCTTGCTGCAACCAACCGTGCAGACATTCTGGATCCAGCATTATTGCGCCCTGGCCGTTTTGATCGACACATCGTATTAGACCTACCCAATAAGCAAGAACGATTAGAAATCTTTAAAGTTCATTTACAACCACTGCTAACAGATAATTCTATTGACGCAGATCTATTAGCAGCCGAAACACCTGGTTTTTCAGGAGCTGATATAGCCAACATTTGTAACGAAGCCGCGCTTATCGCTGCTAGAAAGAAAAAAACAAAGATTAATGAGCATGATTTTGATGATGCTATAGATCGCGTTGTAAGTGGCATAGAAAAAAAAGGGAAGATCCTTTCTGAGGATGAAAAAAATATGATCGCTTATCACGAAGCAGGTCATACTATCGTAAGTTGGATGCTTGAACATATGGATCCTATTCAAAAGGTAACAATTATTCCCCGAGGCCGTTCATTGGGTGGAGCTTGGTTTCTTCCAGAAGAAAGACAATTATATACTCGTTCACAATTCAATGATCAATTGAGTTCCGCATTAGCTGGTAGATGTGCAGAAGAAATTGTATTTGGAGACATTTCTTCAGGTGCAGCGGACGATCTTGAGAGAGCAACAAAGCAAGCCTACATGATGGTAAGCGAATTAGGCTTCAGTTCACATCTGGAAAATGTAAGTTATATAGATTCTTCAGGAAGTTACGACTCATCATTTTTGCGCCCATTTAGTGAATCTACTTCCAAGTTAATTGATGAGGAGGTAAGAACATTGTTAATGAAGGCCAAGTCTCGTGCAACAAGATTATTAAACGAGCACAGAAACAAGCTTGATGAACTTGCAACGATATTAGTGCACAAAGAGGAAGTGTTCCATCACGAATTAGAGAAGATTCTTGGAAAACGAACACCTCATAAAGCAATTCAGCTTAAAAAACTTCAAGAATAAGTTCATTGCGTGATTCTTATCACAGTCGTCATTGACAGCAGTCACTTCGAAATGGTTCGTTCTAATGTAGTATTGTAGAATATTCTCACAACTATTTAAAAAATGAAAAAACTCATGTTTGAGCTATTGTTCATCGGATTATTTATCGGTATTATTTTCCTTACAGGTTATATGATGACGAGGTATCTTCTGTTGCGCGGAGCCAATTAATAAAAACAATTATGACGACATTAGAAAAAGCAATACAAACCTTTAGTAGGAACGTTGACAGCTATGAAAAATGGTTTGATGATCACCCAGCGATTGTTCAATCGGAAGTTGAAGCAATAAGAGCATTATTACCCGAAGGTGAATTATACGGAATTGAAATCGGATTAGGTACCGGAAGAATAGCGAAAGCCCTCGGACTTAAAGAGGGAATTGAACCTTGTAAAGAAATGCGGGAACGTGCAATAGAGCGTGGCATTGAGGTTATGGACGCTCGGGCTGAACATATTCCTTATAAAGATTTACATTTTGATTTTGTATTGATCACAACCAGTATTCATTACATAGAGGATATCCCAAAAGCCCTGGAAGAGGCCAATCGCGTGCTAAAAAGAAATGCTGTAATCATCATTGGTATGATTGCGCCAGAAAGTTCATTTGGAAAGATTTATCAAGAGAAAAGAAAGCAACAATCTTTTTACCAGCATGCTACTTTTTATAAAGTTCCTACGATTATTCAAGCACTTAGGAAGGCCAACTTTAAAAACATCAAGGTCTACCAAACATTATTTGGTGAGCCGGATGCGATTTTAGAAGTTCAGCAAATGAAAGAGGGGATGGACAATGGTTCATTCATATTATTAAAAGGAGAAAAAAAATAATATTATGAAATACAATAGATTTTACTCAGAAGTAGGCAAGTTATTGTATTCTATTTCGAACATCGACGGGAAAATTAACCTAAATGAAAAACTGGCCTTACACGCTATTGTGGAAAATGAGTTTATAACCAAAATCAATGAAAAAGATCAATTCGGAACGCTTGTAGGCTATTATCCTGAAATTGAATTTGAGTTTTTGGAGGAAGAACTTGTCGATCCAGCCGATGCACTTGATTCCTTCATTGATTATATCAATGAGCATCATACAGCTCTTAAAAAAAATGAATTGGAAATCTGCAGAAAAGTCATTCACCAAGTTGCTAATAGCAGTCGCGGTATCAACAAAAAAGAAAAATTATTATTGAACAAAGTCGATAGTGTAATTGAAAGAATCAATGAAAAACAAACAAAAAGAAATCATGAGAAATGGTAAGAAAAAAAAGAAGGAGATAACTCCCCTTCCCATACACCCTGCAATGCCAACGCTTCCTCCGGATATAAAACCGCATGAAGAAAAACAAAATACACATGAGTCAATAACGGAAATAACTCCACCTAACTTTCCTGAAATAAATATTGATACCGGTAAAGAATCAGATTACGATTACGAACCATATGAATACAAATAAAAAAACAGCGATCAAAAACCGATCGCTGTTCTTTTTAGTCGTGCTTCATCCATAATTACTATTTCTCTTCCTTCAGAACGGATAATCCCTTCACGCTTAAATTCGGAGAGCATTCTCACCAAGGATTCTTTTGTTGTACCTACTATACTTGCCAAATCCTCACGTGAAATGTTAAAAACAGAACTGCGGCTAGAAGGAGAACGCAAAGGAAGTACATGTTGCAAGAGCGCATCCGCCACACGTTCGCGCACCGGTGCATATGCTAATTGTAATAATCGATTTTCCTTTTCTCTTACATTCTTACTTAGTAATTCCATGTATTTTTCAGCGATTTCTCGATTCTGTCTCATTAACATTAAAAATTCTGTTTTAGGAATAATAGCTAGTCGTGTTGGCTCCATAGCTATTGCAGTTTCATGGTATTCTGGTTGATCAAACAGTCCAAGATGACCAAAAAATTCTCCTTCGGCATAAATTTCAGTAACATAATCCTTACCATATGAATCTGTTTTGATACATTTTACCTTACCGGACAAAATAAAATACAATTGATTTGCGAAGTCGTCTTCTCTGTAAATATGTTCCTTTTTAGAAAACAGTTTCTCTTTTTTATCCTTTGCCAAATTTTTCAAAGATTCTAAATCCTTGAGGTCTTCACCTTTCCATTCAGATGATCCTAGACCATTCCGAAGGATATCCATACGTTCTAATCTAATGCGTATAACATCTAAAAGATCTTTTCCGTCATAAGGTTTTGTCAAATAATCATCAGCACCTAAATTCATTCCTATTCTAAAATCGGTACTATCATTTTTTCCGGTAACGAAAATAAATGGTATTCCTGACGTCTCTGGATTCTTGTTTATTATTCTCAAAACACTCAAACCATCTAATTCTGGCATTGTGATATCTGAAACAATTAAATCAGGATGTTCTCTTTTTGCAAATTCGATTCCTTGCTTTCCATTTTCTGCCCGAATAACTTTGTAGTTAGCAAGTTCAAGTAATTCAGCAGTATTTTCTCTTATTATAGAATCATCTTCTATTAGTAAAATTTTTTTCATAATTGCTTTTAGTTTTAATTTATTGCTCTGAAAAGAGTCTATTAAGTTGTGTGATGATATCCTCTGTGCTTTGTCTAATTAGACGTATGTGCCTTAATTGTTTTTCTGGCTGAGTTTCTGCTTTTATATAGTTTTCCAAAAGAGCGCCAGATGAAGCCAATGCGGAAAGACAATTTCTCAGTTCATGCTCAAATTCTTTTATTTTCAAATTTCCTTCGAGGGTTTGTGGTTTCATTGCTCGTAATTTAAAGTGGTTTCTTGAGACAATGATACACAAGAGGGCAAATTTGCTTGATATTATTTCAATCAGATGACAAATGTTTTAAGCAAATGAAAAAACAATCAATGATCAACGTGATTAATTAATGCTATCAATTGTTTATAAAATATCAAGAAGAGGATTTTATAAAAGCGGCGTCGACTTATCCACCTAGGTAAAAACTCCGGCGGACAGGCTCTCCCATCCGCTCCTCCAGAGGCGGACACGCGGGGCGGACAGCACTGCCCTTTTGAGGGAAAATTCCATAAAGCAAAAAACCCTTACCAGAATACTGATAAGGGTTTATAAAAGCGGCGTCGACTTACTCTCCCACCCTCAAAAGGGCAGTACCATCAGCGCTAACGGGCTTAACTTCTCTGTTCGGAATGGGAAGAGGTGGACCTCGTTGCTATAGACACCTAAAACTTTAAATGTTTTAAGATTGCAAATTACAAATTGTTAGATTTAAGATTAATTCACATTTGAATCTGTAATCTGTAATCTTCCAATTTTTAATCTACATGATATATCGGATGACTGAAGCAGTAAAATGGTTAGAAGAAAAGTTTATAAGTCTACGGGTAATTAGTACTACTCGGCTTTGACATTACTGTCTTTACACCTGTAGCCTATCAACGTGGTCGTCTTCCACGGCCCTTAAAAGAAATCTCATCTTGAGGTGAGTTTCGTGCTTAGATGCTTTCAGCGCTTATCTCTTCCGAACATAGCTACCCTGCGATGCAGCTGGCGCCACAACAGGTACACCAGAGGTTCGTCCACCCCGGTCCTCTCGTACTAGAGGCAGGTCCTCTCAAATTTCTAACGCCCACAACAGATAGGGACC
>JBIIQP010000096.1:0-9796 GCA_044341975.1 Crocinitomicaceae bacterium | reverse complement strand
ATACAATAAGGAATTCATTCCAAATGGTGCCGATTTCAAAGTCGGCATTGTTGTGTCTGAATGGAACGATTCAATTACATTGAATCTTTTAAAAGGAGCGAAAGAAGCCCTATTAGACAATGGAGTGAAAGAAGAAAACATTTTGGTTCGATTTGTTCCAGGTGCTTTTGAACTTCCTTTGGGCGCACAATACATGTGTGAATTCACGGATGTAGATGGCGTTGTAGCAATAGGGGTTGTTATTCAAGGAGAAACAAAACATTTCGACTTCGTTTGTGATGGCGCAACGCAGGGAATCAAAGACATCAATCTGAAATACAATATCCCAGTTGCTTTTTGTCTGTTAACAGACAACAACATGCAGCAATCTATTGATCGCTCAGGAGGAAAACATGGAAACAAAGGAATTGAATGTGCCATTGCCTGCATGAAAATGATTGATTTGAAAAGACAATTCAAATCAACAGGAAAAATTGGCTATTCAAAATAACACTTTACAAAGTTGAATTTTTTGAACACTTGAACTTTTGAACTAAATCATCACTTATGACTCTTATCAAATCAATCTCCGGTATCCGTGGAACAATTGGCGGAAAAGTAGATCAAGGATTGACTCCTATTGATGCAGTTAAATTTGCGGCAGCATATGGTACTTGGTTGAAAAACAGAAACGCTGGAAGCAAAATCAAAGTTGTTATAGGTCGTGATGCGCGTATTTCAGGCCAAATGATTTCAGATTTAGTTGTTTCGACCTTAGTTGGTTTGGGAATTGACGTTGTAAACCTAGGTTTATCTACAACCCCGACTGTCGAAGTTGCCGTTCCAATGGAAAATGCACATGGCGGAATCATTCTTACAGCGAGTCACAATCCGAAACAATGGAATGCACTTAAATTATTGAACGAAAAAGGTGAATTTATTTCGGGAGCGGATGGAGAGGAAGTTTTATCCATTGCTGAAGCAGAAAGTTTTGAATTTGCAGAAGTCGATGATCTAGGGAAAGTAACGATTGACGATACCTATTTACAAAAACACATCGATGCCATTTTAGCATTACCACTTGTAGATAAAAAAGCCATTGAGGCTGCAAACTTCTCGGTAGTTGTTGATGCCGTAAATTCAACAGGAGGAATCTTTGTTCCAGCTCTATTAGAAGCTTTAGGTGTTAAAAACACAACGAAACTATACTGTGACCCTACTGGTCATTTCCCACACAATCCAGAACCGCTTCCAGAGCATTTAACTGATTTGGCTGCTAAAATTAAAGAAACGGGTGCAGATGTTGGCATTACCGTTGATCCTGATGTCGACCGTTTAGCGCTCGTTTGTGAGGATGGTTCTATGTTCGGAGAAGAATATACACTTGTTGCCGTTGCTGATTATGTATTGACGCACACACCAGGTGCAACAGTCTCTAATCTATCTTCTACACGAGCATTGCGCGATGTTACCGAAGAAAGAGGATTACTTTACAGTGCAGCAGCCGTCGGTGAAGTGAACGTCGTGACGAAAATGAAAGAAACTAACGCTGTAATCGGTGGTGAAGGAAATGGTGGTGTGATCTATCCTGAATTACATTACGGACGTGATTCATTGGTTGGAATAGCACTTTTCTTGAGCCATCTGGCACACAAAAAAATGAAGGTTTCCGAATTGCGTGACAGCTATCCAAAATACACGATTTCAAAAAATAAAATTGAGTTGACACCTGATATCGATGTTGACCAGTTACTGATGTATATGTCCGTAAATTATGCTCATGAAGAAGTCGACACGACGGATGGAGTAAAAATTTACATCGGAAAGGAATGGGTTCACCTTCGAAAAAGTAATACAGAACCAATCATTCGTATTTACTCGGAAAGTCAGAATGAGCAAATGGCAAACGACCTAGCTGAACGGATTATTCTAGAAATAAAAGCATTGATTTAAATTTTTCAATTCGTTCAAGGCGTTTAATTTGTTCAATGCGTTCAATTTGTTCAATTTGTTCAATTTGTTCAATTCGTTCAATTCGTTTAAACCGATTAAACCATTCAATTTGTTTTATCCTTAATTGACAGGGGCTATTCCTTAAATATTTGATTTTCTTTTTAAAAATTTGAACCGATTCAAATTTTGGATGTATTGGCTTTCATAAAAAAAGAAGCCATGAAAAAGTTAACAGCAGTGCTCATTATGTTGATTGCCATAATCTATGCAAGAGCGAACGAAAAAGAAATCGTCAAAGCAACAATCACCGACGTAACGGTTTATGCGCAAGGAGCGCAGATCTATCAAAAAACGAGTTATAATGCAAAAATTGGAATCAATGAGATCATCATAGAAGGAATCAGTCCTTTTATTGATGCGCATAGTTTACAAGTAAAAGCAACTGGGAATGTCATTATACTCGATTCAAAACACAGTATTTTCTACCCAAAACCGGAAGAAGTAAGTTTGGCGGGACTCCCTCTAAAAATTCAGAAAGAGATCAGACTCATTGAAGATTCTATGAGAATCATTGGTTATGATATTCAAGATTTACAAGATGAAATTGATGTATTGCTTGCTACTAAAAATATCTTAGCAAACAATGGTGCCGTAAAAGGCCAGGGCAAGGTGAACGATTCCATAAATCTACTCAAACAAACAATGGATTACTATGCTGCCAAAATGCTAGAGATCAACAAAAAGCTATCTATACTTTACCGCAAAAAAGCAGATAAACAAGAAAAAAAGCGTCTCCTCGAAGAACGACTTGTGAAACTGCGTCAACATCAAAACAGCAGTGGGCTCGATCCTCAAAATCAAGGTCCTATTCACCGAATTATTGTCACAGTATCAGCTAAAGAGCTAGTCTCTGGAAAACTGAATATTTCCTACCTCGTTCAAAATGCAGGTTGGGTTCCTTTATACGATTTGCGGAGCGATGGCCTCACTTCAAAAATAAATCTTACTTACAAAGCACAAGTATTCCAAAACTCAGGCTTGAATTGGGACAATGTAAAGCTTTCAATTTCCACAAATAATCCTTATCAAAACAAAACAAAACCGACCCTGCACCCTTGGTACCTGGATTATTATGCCTACGTCAACGACAACTATTCTATTCCTCAAGCTGCGAATATGCAAAGAGCGATGTCAGAAAAAGACAAAGGATATGCCTACACCAATTCAACAGCAGATTCTGAGGAAATTACGAGCCGTACCTCTGCCGAATTCGTTCAAACGATACGTCAACTAACCTCAGCTGTCTTCCAAATCGACCTTCCCTACTCTATCAAGTCAAATAATGAGCAACATATGGTTTTAATTAAAGTGGCAGATCTCGAAGCAAACTATAAATATTACAGTGTCCCTAAATTGGATAATTCCGTTTACCTGGTCGCTCAATTGTCGAAATTAGATGAGCTTGGACTTGTGCCAGCACAGGCAAATATTTTCTTCGACGGAAGTTATGTAGGTGAAACGTACATCGACCCCACAACAATGGAAGACACTTTAAACTTAAGCATGGGAAGAGATCCAAACATTATCGTCAAGCGGACACTTATGAAAAAAGATTGCAAAGAAAAAATCGTAGGTGATAAAATTGAACGTACAATGTCTTATTCCATTGAGGTTAAAAATCAAAAAGCAACAGCAATTGATTTAGTGATTCAAGACCAGTTACCAATCACACAAAATGCAGAAATCATAATCGAAGCGATTGATCTTGGCAAAGGTGAACTTGAAAGCCGATCTGGCTTGATAGAATGGAAAGTAAATTTAAAATCCAAAGAAAGTAAAATCATCAATTTTAGTTACAAGGTCAAACAAAATAAAGACAAACCTGCTCTTTACTTGTAATCTCCTAAAAACAATCAAAAAGGCTGCTTCGGCGGCCTTTTCTTTTTTAAAACATTACACGTTTACAACTGTTATATTTGCACTACAGATAAGCACATGAAACAATTTGAAATTCCAGCATTTTATCGTTCACCGATTATCAGCAAGGTGAAAGCAAAAAGAAAATTGGATGATCCAAGAAAAAAAGATTTCACTCCTAGCTTTTTAGATTTTGGAACAGTTAAATTTTACATTGCGCGTCATTTTGGTTTCTGTTATGGCGTTGAAAATGCCATCGAAATTTCCTATCGAGCCTTGACTGAAAACCCTGATAAACGGATCTTTTTGTTAAGTCAAATGATACACAATCCCGATGTGAATGCAGATTTAACAGCGAATGGGATTCGGTTTATACAAGATACAGATGGATCTCAAATCATTGAATGGGAAGAATTAACGGCAAATGACATCGTTATAATTCCTGCTTTTGGCACTACTGTTGAAATTGAAGCAATTCTTCGAAATATTGGTTTGAATATTGAAAAATACAATACCACCTGTCCCTTCGTAGAAAAAGTTTGGAATCGTTCGGAAAAACTTGGCTCTGACAATCATACTGTTATCATTCATGGAAAATACAACCATGAAGAAACCAGAGCAACTTTCTCATACAGTGTTCAAAACGCTTCCGCACTAATCATCAAAGATCTTGAGGAAGCAAAATTTCTTGGGTCCGTTATTAGAGGTGAAGTTTCCTCAGATGAATTTCTTGCGTACTTCAAAGGAAAATATTCTGAAGGTTTTAATCCTGAAAAGGATTTATTGAAAATTGGTGTCGTAAATCAAACTACGATGCTCGCTTCAGAAACACAAGAAATTACTGAATATTTGAGAGATGTAATGATCAATAAATACGGCTCTGAAAGAATAAAAGAACACATCGCAGATACGCGTGACACACTTTGTTATGCAACAAACGACAATCAGTCTGCCACCTATGGCCTGATGGAAACAGATGCTGATATGGCAATCGTTGTGGGCGGACACAACAGTTCCAACACCACGCATTTAGTTGAATTATTGGAGCAGAAATTCAACACTGTATTTATTCGTTCAGCGAACGATATCAATGAGAATGGAATTGTTCAAGACTTCAATATTCATACGAAAAAAGTGGAAGAAAAGAGTTTGTTGGGATCTGGTCAAAATTCTGACAAGATTATAATTACCTCCGGTGCGTCTTGTCCTGATTCAATTGTTGACGGTGTCATTCAAAAGATCCTTGAATTAAAAAAATCTTCTGCCGACATTCAAAAAGTAATTGAGCAATTCATTATTAATTCGTCGAATTAGTTCTGCTCAACAATTGCTAAACCAACAGCTTTACCTATTTTAGTCTTGTAAAGAAAGCCAGATGGAACGTTTCATCAATATCCTTGTCATTGATGACGACATAAAGAATCAAAAAGGTCTCAAAGCTATTTTGTCAGGCGGCGGAAACAATGTGCTTTTTTCAAACAATATTCAAGAAGCAATACCTATCATTCAGCACAAAGAAATTGGAATTCTTCTTATAAACATTGATGAACCAGAATTCGGAGGAATGGAATTACTTCATTCTTTGCGTGAAATGAGTTCTCAACGATCCATGTATAAGATTGTTCTTACTCAATTCAAAGCATCAGGCGTGAAACTGGTAAAGGGATTAAATGAAGGTGCTGTCGATTACATTACAATTCCATTCAATCCTAACCTTATTAAAGCAAAGATTGAGGTTTTTAAAACCCTATATTACAAAGACCAAAGAATCAACCAACTGCTGAGCAATATCTTTCCGCAGACAGTATTAAATGATTTAAATCTTTACAACAAATTCTCTCCAAAAAGAGTTGAAAAAGGCATCGTTCTTTTTACTGACTTCATTGAGTTCTCCTCAAAAGCAAAAGACTTAAAACCGATAAGTTTATTGAAAAAACTCGATTATTATTTCACCCAATTCGATGAAATAGCAAGTCGATATAAACTTGAAAAAATCAAAACAATTGGCGACTCCTACATGGCTTTAGCAGGAGTTACTGAGGATTTTCCTGAACCCGCTATTCGTGTTTGTTTGGCTGCAATAGAAATGCGAGACTTCATGCTAAATGAGCAATCAATTGCAAAAGCTCTGGGGAAGGATTTTTGGGAAATTAGAATTGGTGTGCACATGGGACCATTGGTAGCAGGCATTATCGGTACAAAAAAAATGAGTTTCGATGTATGGGGAGACACTGTTAATATTGCCTCTAGAGCAGAGCAAATGGCAGAACCCGGACACATAAATATTACGGAAGTTTTATACAAAGAGGTGGCTCCATATTTGGAAGTTGAGGCACGCGGTGAAATTGACATTCACAAACGCGGAGGTAAACTTAAAATGTATTTTATAAAGTCACTTAAAAAAGAATTTTGTCTATACGGTGAAGGAAAAGTTGCCTCCTCCGCTTTGCGCATTCAATGTGGTTTGTCTAATGTTGACTTTGAACATATGCGTAAAGACATTATCAATAATTTAAAGGCTCTTTTGCCAGAAGAAGTCGTATACCATGATATATCACATACACTTAATGTGGAAAAAGCATTGGTGCGATTTGCGAACCTCGAAGGCATTGATGAGCAGTCAATGTTATTGCTTCAAACGGCTGCACTTTATCACGATGCAGGATTTATACTGAAACAAGAAAATAACGAAGAGTTTGCTGTAAAAATGGCAGCTGAAAAACTTCCTAGATTCGGTTACAGCATTGAACAAATTGAAACAATTAAGACCATAATTCTATCTACTGGTTCAGCAAAAAAGCCAAAAACGATCCTTGAGAAACTAATGTGCGATGCAGACCATGATTATCTTGGTCGCCCGGACTATTACAATGTTTCAACTAAATTGAGAAAAGAATTAGCGAATTACGGCAGAATCTTCACGGAAAAAGAATGGGTACAATACCAACTCGATTACCTTGTCGGAAATCACCGTTTCTTTACAGATACAGCAAAAAATATTCGACTTCAAGGAAAAAAAGCACGAATTTCAGAGTTAAAACAAAAACTAATTGATTTACAAACAGAAGAATGAAAATTTATACAAAAAAGGGAGATTCCGGAACAACTGGACTTATTGGTGGAACAAGAGTCTTAAAAAGTTCTCTAAGAATTGAGTCATACGGGACAATTGATGAATTGAATTCATACATTGGAGTAGTTCGCGATCAAGGAATTGACATTAAATACATCGAACAATTAATTGAAATTCAAGATCGACTCTTTACAATCGGTTCGAGTTTGGCCTCAGATCCAGAAAAATCGAATATGAAAATTCCAGACCTCAAAAGTGAGGATATTTCGCTTCTGGAAAACTGGATGGACGACATGGACGCAGAACTGCCAGAAATGAAGTTTTTTGTTTTACCAGGCGGACATCAAGCTGTATCTTTTTGTCATGTCGCGCGCTGCGTATGCAGAAGATCAGAACGATTAATTGTTGATCTTTCTCAACATGAATTTGTTGCTGAACTTGTTACAGCATATATCAATAGATTAAGTGATTATTTGTTCGTTTTAAGCAGAAAAATAGCGCAAGATTTGAATGTGAATGAGCAACCTTGGAAGCCTAGAATGTAAGCAAAAACTAAAATTGTTAATAAATCAATTTGAATGTTTTTGCTTGTAGATTTGGAAAGTTTCAAATAAAATCTATTTTTGCGCAAAAATAACCTAATAAAGGAGGAAAAAATGTACTGGACACTAGAACTAGCTTCCTATTTGGAAGATGCCCCATGGCCCGCTGCGAAGGATGAGTTGATTGATTTTGCCATTCGAACAGGTGCTCCTCTTGAAGTAGTTGAAAATCTGCAAGATCTGGAGGACGAAGGAGATATTTACGAAAGTATTGAAGAAATTTGGCCCGACTATCCTTCAAGAGAGGACTTCCTCTTTAATGAGGACGAATATTGATTGAAAGATCCCACTTATTGGGATCTTTTTTTTTACAACTAAATTGATTCATGAATTTCCTTGGTCATCTTTATTTTTCCAACAATGACTTGGAACTTATGTACGCGAATCTTTTTGGTGATTTCGTCAAAGGAAAAGCAATGTATAATTTTCCAGAAAAAATTCAATCTGGAATTCAACTCCATCGCTCAATTGACAGCTATATAGATAGGCATGAGGATGTTCGGAAACTTTTAAAAACACTTTATCCTGAGCTTCCTAAAGTGAGTAATGTGGCAATCGATTTATTCTTCGATCATCTATTGGCCTCGCATTGGAAAAACTTTCATGCAATTGAATTGAGTGAATTTCTTGAAAATTTCTACACTTTTCAACCGCTCTATTGGGCTGATTACACGAGCGATTTCCAATCATTTATTGAAATCATGAGAACCAGAAAATGGCTGAATTATTATCCAATGAGAGAAGGTCTTGAGAAATCGTGTGCAGGCGTTGGCTCACGCATATCATTCCCCAATCTTTTGCATCAAGCACCTAACACTTTTGACCGACATTACAATGAAATATATAGTTGTTTTGTAAGCTTTATGAGTGACGCCATCCAACACTTTGGAACAAATAAATGATCTAAGATTTTATTTTTTTGTAATTTGCATCTTCAATTAAACAAGCATGACCTTAAGGTTAAAACTGTTAATGCGCTTTTTTACTACTATTGCGTTGGTGATTTTTCTTTCCAGCTGCGGAAATAATCAAGGTGAAATTGAGGCATTTGAGGGAAATGCAGTTAACATTGACTTACCAGAAATTTTACAGAAAGGCAAGCTTACAATCCTAGCAGAAAACAGTTCAACATCTTTCTTTATCTACAGAGGAAAAAGAATGGGATTCGAATACGAACTTCTCAAAGAATTTGCAATTGAACTGGGTGTCGAATTGGAAATCAAAATAGTCAATAACCTCGATGATCTTGTGCTCATGTTGAATGAAGGTGAAGGAGATCTTATCGCATGTAATTACACGGTAACAAAAGAAAGAAAACGCAAGATTGACTTTTCTTCCCCTTTCATTCGCACCCCCCAAGTGCTAATTCAACGAAAACCAAATGGTTGGAGGAAAACCCGGCAATCACTTTGGAATAAGTTTATTATTCGAGATCCTAATGAATTAGCTTATAAAACTGTCCATGTTTGGAAAAATTCAAGCTATGAGCAACGCTTGAATCATTTGCAAGAGGAAATTGGAGATACGATTTATGTTTCCGGTGAAGAAGGCGCTGTAAGTTCCGAAGAATTAATTGAAATGGTTTCTGAAGGCCTTATTGACTATACTATCACAGAGGAAAATATTGCAAAAGTGAATCAACAATTTTTTGACAACCTGGATATAAACACACCAATTTCTGTCAAACAAAAAATCGCCTTTGGATTGCGCAAAACAAGTCCATTACTAAAGGCGCGGATTGACCGGTGGTTGAAACAATTCATGTCTAAAAAAATCTATAAATACCTCAATGCGAAATACTTCGAATTAAAAGATTTGCCTGCTAAAAAAGAAGAGTTCGGTTTAAGCATTCGAAACGGTCAACTTTCCAATTTTGACGCTACATTCAAAAGAGCTGCAACAAAATACAATTGGGACTGGCTATTAGTCGCTTCAATAGCTTACAAAGAATCGAAATTCAATCCAAACGTTCAAGGTTTTGGCGGCTCTTATGGAATCATGCAGTTCATGCCAAGTATTGGTCCGCTATATGGTGTACTTCCAGATTCTCCTGTTGAACAGCAGATATATGGTGGAATGCTGAAATTAGCTACTGACTTTAAAAACTGGAAAAATATCCCCGACCGCATTCAGCGGGAAAAGTTTACGATCGCAACTTACAATGCAGGGAAAAGTCACGTTGAGGATGCACAGCGTCTGGCAAGAAAAAATGGGTTGGATCCATTGCGCTGGGATGATAACGTAGAAATAATGATGCTGAATCTTTCGAAAG
>JBIIQP010000224.1:0-2689 GCA_044341975.1 Crocinitomicaceae bacterium | reverse complement strand
ATAGGGTGTACGTATGATTCTTGTATGTATAGCTTTCAAGGAAGTTGACTTGGAATGTTAGAAATTTGTAATCTATACTTAAAGGAATGAAACCCATGATGCGACTTACTACGACAAAGTTAAGATTCATAATTTTCGCTTTTTCTATTTTCCAGTGTTTTGTTGTATTCAGTCAAACCAAATTCTATTTTTACAGCGGTGGTTCGAATGCAAATAATGGATTTGGCGTTAATACCGGAGGAACTTGGAATACAGTTAATTACCCAACCTATACCGACGCGGAAAATTTAACAAATGCAGGATGTTTATCCATGAATTGTAATGCCACTATAACTGGTGGGAATTTTTTGAATTCATCAGGATCTAATCTCAGTTTATGGTCCCCGAGATGGATATCTTCTTTGGGTGCTACTTATGATTTTTATGGTCAAAGGATTTATGCAGACTTTACTACATCGAATTCCACTACCAGCTATGCCACTGTGGTTTATACATTTACTTCTTCGGGAAGTGCAATCAACCTTCCGATAACCTTTGATTTGTTTGACATCAATTCTGGAGCATACACATTAGATGCATCCTCCATATTAAACTTTATTGATTATGTTCAAATCACTGCAAGAACGGCCGCAGGTGTTAATGTTAATCCAATTTTTTCGAACCAATGTGGTAGCCCAACAGATGAATTTGGAACGAATACAATTAAAGGTAATAATTCTTGTGGAGGCTCGCCAATACGCGATGTAACTGTTTCTTTCGCTCAAAATATATCTGAATTGACGATTAAATATATGCCCGGAACTGGAGAGCCTGGAAATATAGCTGCTGTGACCACAACCGGTACCGGTTTTCCAATAGCCACAGCCTATAATCCAGGAAAACAATTTATTGATATTTCGCCCATACGTATTGGCTCTATCTCGCCTACTATATCAGCACAGCCTTCAAATGTATCTATTTGTCCAACCGGATCGACTTCACTATCTGTAACTGCTTCAGCTGGTCCGTATCAATGGCAGTATAATAATTCAGGAACGTGGCAAAATGTTGTGAATTCAACTCCAGTTGGTGTTTCTTATTCTGGTCAAACCACTAATACGCTTTCCATTACCGGTTCGAATGTTGCTGCAGGCAGCTATTCTTATCGCTGTGTTGTAGGTGCTTCATGTAGTAGCGTTAATTCCTCTAATGCCACCTTAACGGTTTCTGCTATCAGCACTGTTGGAATGGTCGCAAATGATTGGGTTTGGACAGGTGCTCAATCCACGACTTATGAAACAGCTGGTAATTGGCTTAGCTGGAATGGTAGTAGCTTCGCAATTCCTCCGGCTACTCCATCCTCTTCAAACAATGTGCGGATTAAACCAGTTTCAGGGTGTATAGTTAATTCACCAATAATTACAACAAGCGGTGCCAATTGCAGCGGTATTACTGTAGAATCATCCGCTCAGCTCACATCAAACAACGCAACTAACCTTACAGTTGCAGGAAACTGGAGCAATTCTGGTTCATATATTGAGAATCAAGGAAAAATAACATTTACCGGCAATGCAAAAACGCTCACCTGTTCAGGTGGTGAAACTTTTTACGATCTGAGCTCTTCAAATACGTCTGTTCTTACGCTTAACAATGACGCTGTAGTTACTAATGGGCTTTGGCTCAATGGGATAATTTCTACCGGGTCGAATCGAGTGAACCTGAATACTTCTGCTACAGATGGGGTATCATCAGGTATTATCGATGGTAATTATTCAGGTCATATAAATGGAAATTTTAGAAGAACGGTCTCAACAAATACAGCTACTTATCGATTCCCGATGGGAGTGGGGACAACATTAACAACCAATCGACGTCTTATGGAATGGGTTAATAATAATCTCACGGGAATAAGTTATCTTGATTGTTCTGTTTCAAATTCATTCAAAGGAAGTGGTCAAAATACCGACGCGAATATTTCATCAAGTCTTGCTGTGCAGAATGGAAAAGTTGTTTACTTAATTCATCCAGAAGCACAATGGAGGCTTGGGCCAAATACAAACCCTTCTGGAGGATCATTTGGAGTGCGCTTGTATGTGCAGAATTTTTCTTCTCTTTCAGCCTCATTCGACAATAAGTTTATTGTTTTAAAAAGGCCCGATAACTCAACAACATTTGCTGACTATAACACCTTTGAGTCAACGACAACAATTCCTGCCCAAAATGTAGCTGGCAGGGTATTTAACTCAGGAAACGGATATGCGCAGCGTCTTGGATTTACAAGTTTTTCCGAATTTGTCATTGGATCTGTGCCAACCCCTTTGGGCGTTGAACTAGGGACTTTTGATTTGAAGTGTGATCGAGATGGATACATGTTAAATTATTCAACAGTTAGTGAAATTAATTCCTCACATTTTCAAATTAGTACTTCAAACAATGGCTATGATTTTACTGTAAATAGTGAAGTAGACGGACAAGGATATTCAAATTCATTGGTTGAGTATCAAATTTTAATTGCTAAGGGAAGTTACAGTTATGTTAAGCTCGAACAATTTGATTTTGATGGTCAGTCAGAAGAGTTATTTACATTGCACGTTCCATCTTGTGGTGAAGGACCGAAGCCTTTTATAAGACAAGACTTAAATGAGGATGTATTAGTAATCTTGCCATACAAGGCGCCATCTGAGATTTTTCTGTATTCCACAGATGGAAA
>JBIIQP010000095.1:0-9886 GCA_044341975.1 Crocinitomicaceae bacterium | reverse complement strand
AATGACCACCGCACATCCTGCAAAATTTTGAATCCCTTCTTCTAGCGCTCTTAATGTATTGACATCGATGTCATTTGTTGGCTCATCCAAAAGAAGTACGTTCGCCTCTGTTTTCAAAGTCATCGCAAGATGCAATCGATTTCGCTCTCCACCTGACAAAATCCCAACCTTTTTATTCTGATCAGCACCATTAAAGTTGAATTTGGATAAGTATGCCCTGGAAATAATCTTTTGATTACCAACTTCAACATATTCCAAACCATTCGAAACCACTTCATAAACTGTTTTATCTGGATGAATATCTTTGTGGGTCTGATCGACATAACCAATTTTCACAGTTTCACCAACTTTAAAGGAACCTCCATCTGGTTGTAATTCTTCCATGATCATTTTAAAGATGGTCGTTTTTCCTGCACCATTTGGTCCGATGACACCTACGATTCCTGCCGGCGGCAACTTAAAATTTAAGTCATCATACAAAAGTTTTTCACCAAAAGATTTGGCAACATGTTCTGCATCGATAACGTTATTACCTAAACGTGGACCATTTGGAATAGGCATTTCCAACAAGGCTTCTTTGTCTTTTAAATCTTCAGCGAGCATCTTATCATAGTTTGCCAAGCGCGCTTTACTTTTTGCTTGTCTTGCCTTTGGATTCAGACGCACCCATTCTAGCTCACGCGCCAACATTTTTTGACGTTTTGATTCGGACTTTTCTTCTTCTTTTAAACGATTTCCTTTTTGTTCCAACCACGAAGTGTAATTCCCTTTCCAAGGAATACCTTCTCCTCTATCCAATTCAAGAATCCAACCAGCAACATTATCCAGGAAATAACGGTCGTGCGTAACGGCTATCACCGTCCCCTTGTATTGCTGTAAATGCTGCTCTAGCCATTCAATCGATTCAGCATCCAAGTGGTTGGTAGGCTCATCTAAAAGTAAAATATCTGGATTTTGAAGCAACAATCGACACAAAGCTACACGTCGTTTTTCACCTCCAGAAAGTGTTGAAATCAATTGATCATCTGGTGGGCAGCGAAGTGCATCCATTGCTCGGTCCAGTTTCGTATCCAATTCCCATGCATCAAGCGCATCAATCTTATCTTGAACAACACCTTGACGTGCTATCAACCTGTCCATTTTATCTGGATCATTCAAGACTTCTTCATCCATGAATGCATTGTTGATTTCTTCGTACTCTTTTAAGACATCCACCGTTTCCTGCGCCCCTTCCATTACAACCTCTTTCACTGTTTTGTTCAGATCAAGTTCTGGCTCTTGCGGAAGATATCCGACGGAATATCCAGGAGAAAAAACTACATCCCCTTGGTATGACTTGTCTAATCCTGCTATAATTTTCATTACGGTAGATTTACCAGATCCATTTAAACCAATGATTCCGATCTTCGCACCATAGAAAAATGATAAATAAATATCCTTGATTATTTGTTTCCCTTGAGGTGTAACTTTAGAAACACCTACCATTGAAAAAATGACCTTTTTATCGTCTGACATAATTAAAATTTGAATGAACAAATTTACTTATTTACGGCGAACATGGGCACAAAAAAAGGTCCACATTGAGACCTTCTTCATTAATTTTAGTTATTAAAATCAAGCATCAAGAATGTCACCATTCATGTCAGTATCCGAATTATCATATGTCGCATCACCAAAAGCTAAAATTGCAAGAAAAATGATGCTTAGAAATATCAATCCGACTGCAAAACCGTCACTTTTTCCAAATGCTCTTGAAAGACGAATATTGTCAAGAATTGAAATAACCAACACTGCGATACTTCCAAGAACTGGAACAGCACCAAGAAAATACAACAACATCCACCATCCTGGTCTTTTTACAATTTGAGTATATACATATAGATTGTAAAATGGGATTAAAACAGCCCATCCAGGTTGATTGGCTTTTTCGAAAATTTTCCACATAACAATTATAGCAAAAACGGCAAATGCCAGAAGGACAATCATTAGCGGTCCCAACATACTTAACGCATCAGATTCTGAATACATAGTGATTAAATTTAAAGGTTTGAACTAAAGTATATCTTTATTCGTTAGAACATTAATTTATATTTACTTTGTTTTCCACAATGAAGAATTCAAAAGTTTTAAGATGAAAAAAATACACCTACTCCTATTTTCTTCTTTTATTCTCTTTTTGTCATGCAAAAAAAAGAACGCCGATTTTGTGATCAAAGGCTTGGTTTCAGACGCAACTTTTTCACAACCACTATCAAATGCTACTGTGAAACTCTATCAAATTCCGGTTGGGTCAACAGAAGAAGTGCTAATTGCCTCATCAAAAACTGATGCTCAGGGAAATTACACATTTTCTTTTCCTCGCGAAAAAATGGAAAAATACCGTTTACTTATCAGTAAATCCAATTACTTCTTAATAGATGAAATAATTTATTTCTCTGAATTGAGTCTGGAATCAGATTACATTAAAAATTGCAGTACAACCGCAATGTCATGGGCTAAATTGACATTTCATAATTTAAACCCGCAGGCCGTTGATCATTTGCAATATATTAAACAAAGCGGCAAGAATGGTTGCATGGAGTGCTGTCCTACTTCCTACCAGGATTATTACGGAAGTCTTGATACATCTATTTACTGCATCAATGATGGGAATACCGATTACTCTTATTTATATTGGGTTCTTGGGACTTCTGACCAAGGCAGCAGAACAGTTTTCACAACTGCCTTTGATACGTCAGAAGTAATTTTGAATTATTAGTTTTTTTTCTTTTGCCAAACTAGCAATGCGATTAAAAAAAGTTTTTCTACTCATTTCCATTTGTTTAGGGGTACTGATTGTGTTTCTTTTTATCAATACCTTGACATTTCAATCAAGACAGTTGCATTTTGCTCCCATCAAACATGTTGAATCAACTAATTCGCCCATAATTAGACTGAGTAAAGCCATTCAGTATCAAACTATTTCGAACCAAGAAAACAAAAGGATTGATACTAATGAATTTTATAATTTTCATACGTTTTTAAAACATTCTTTTCCATTCATCGATTCTGCTTTACTTCTTAAAAAAATCAACCGTTTAAGCCTACTTTACGAATGGAAAGGAAGTGATCAAGCATTGCGTCCAATTTTATTAATGGCTCATCAAGACGTCGTGCCTGTGGAAGCAATCACCCATTCAGATTGGTCTCACCCACCTTTTCAAGGGGCTATAAAAAAAGGATTCATCTACGGAAGAGGTACGCTCGATGTTAAAAGTGGTATTACGGCACAAATGGAAGCTATAGAATATTTAATAGCTCATAATTACAAACCGAAAAGAACTATTTTCCTTGCCTATGGTCATGACGAAGAAGTTGGCGGAAGGCAAGGTGCGCTAAGAATTGCTGAATACCTTCGATTAAAAAAGGTCCAACTTGAATTTGTTTTGGACGAGGGTGGCTCCATTATAAAAGGAATTGTGCCGGGTATTAGAAAGCCCATAGCGATAATTGGGGTTGCTGAAAAGGGGTATTTAAGTTTAGAATTAACCGCTAAAGAAAAAGGAGGGCACAGCTCAATGCCTCCAAAGGAGAGTGCAATTGGGATTTTAAGCTCCGCCATTAAGAATTTAGAAAACTATGTTTTCCCATCAAGAATGAGCGGTGTTGGGTCAATAATGTTCGATTACATTAGTCCAGAAATGAATTTCGGGTTACGTTTCGCTATTGCTAATAAGTGGTTGTTTTCGTCTTTTATTGAAAAAAAGCTTGATATGAATAATGCCACGCGTGCAACCTTACATACAACAATGGCTACAACCCTTTTTAAAGCTGGAGAAAAAGAAAACGTCCTCCCGACTAAAGCAAAGGCAATTATTAACTTTAGGATCATGCCTGGGGAAACTATTTCACAAGTAATTGAACGAGTTAAGGAAATCATTGATGACCCCAGAATTCATATTAAAACGAATGGTAAATTCAATTACGAACCCTCGATTGTTTCAAATCCTTCATCCCCCACTTTTCGTTTGATGCAAAAAACAACTAAACAGGTTTTTCCTGATGTAATTGTTGCACCATATCTAGTTCTGGGAAGCACTGATTCAAGACATTATAAAAATCTCACAAAAAACATTTACAGATTTGTGCCTTTTCGTTTAGAACCTTCTGACTTGAATAGAATTCATGGAATTAATGAACGTATTTCAATAAAAACCTACAAAGAGGGAATCAACTTTTACATTCAATTGATTCGAAATTCAACCCAATGACGATTCGGGTCAACGGCTTGAAAATTTAATTATCCAAAGAATTCCTTAACATCTGTGTCAACTGTCTGTTGTACGTTTCAATAAGGTATTTCAAATAGTTAGGTGTGCTCTTTGCAATACATTTCGTGTACTGCTTTAAACGGTATTCAATATGTTCTTGAAGTGTGCTAAGCAATTCAATTGAGCGGTCAAAATCATTCGTGGCATCCAATAATACTTCAAAATGATTTGTCATGGATAAAACAACCGCCTCTTTACCTTTTTTCCCTTCATCCATACATTCATAGTATGCTTCACGAATGTTAAAGGATTCCAGTCGTTCAGTTTTGAGTATACTTTCCATGTGTTTTGGAAATTCATACTCTACTTCGAATTCAAGATCATCCGATTCGGAAAGACGAGATTCTAAGAACCGATCCGGAAAACGAAACGCATCTTGCCAATTCAAGAAATCTTGCCAAAACCCAAATCGACGCACATTGTTTCCCAAATCAATCACCTTAAATCGATCTTTGTTAGGGAGTTTACGTGAACCACGTCCGATCATTTGATGATAGAGGGTAAGTGATCTTGTGGCGCGGTTCAAGATGATCGTTTGAACAGTTGGTTCATCAAAACCAGTAGTTAAAATTCCAACAGAAGTTAAAATAGCATCTTTCGTTTCTTTGAACCATTTTAAGACATCCTTTCGGTCCTTATCGCTAAAAGTGGAATCAAGGTGTCTAACTGGATAGCCGCGCTTTTTGAAGGTTTCCTCAACACGCAGTGATGTATCTATACCGGCATTAAAAATCAATGTTTTATCCCCAACAGCAATCTCTTCAAAGGCAAACAGAAGTTTCTCCTGCATGAAATAATTACCGTAAACAACATCTGAGCTATTGACTGTAAAATCGCCATTTGAACCGATTTTCAATCCATGAAGATTCACATCATACGTGTAGGTATCAGCATCCGATAAATAACCACCTTCTATCAAAGATGAGATACTCTCTCCAACGATTAACTTATGATAGTTGTCATTCAAAGGAAGTGTTCGATTGCTACTGAGCGGTGTTGCCGTTACGCCAAGAATATTTCCTTCTTGGTAATATTGAAATATTTTTCTGAAACTATTGTAATGCGCTTCATCAACAATGACCAATCCTACACCTTCAATGAAGTTTCCATTCTCATTCAAACGATTGTTCAAGGTTTCAACCATCGCAATGAAACACGCATACTCATGCTGATCCGGAATTGATTTTATTTCGCTGTTGATGACTTTGTTTTTGACCCCAATGGCTTCAAGTTGACGTGAAGTTTGGATTGAAAGTTCTATTCTATGCGTTAGAATCAATACCTTCTCGCCGGTTTTTTCTATGAATTTTCGGGCTATTTCTGAAAAGATAACCGTCTTCCCGCCTCCAGTCGGCAATTGAAACAACAAGTTGAATTTCTTGCCATTTTTTTCAAGTTCTTCAATGATTGAAAAAACAGTCTTCTCCTGAAAAGGATAGAGTTTCTTGGCTTCGTACAGTTCTAAATCAATCATCGCAGGGTGTCAAAAAAGGGGTACAAAAATACCTCCTTTAATCCGTTCCACAAAACTTTTAAGATGAATAAATAATTAAAGTGGATTTTTAATAAAATTGGAATCCTAATAGTATTGTTTCGAATAACAAATCGACGATGATTTGCCAAAAGATTTATTTTTGTAGCCTCAAACATTTTTAACAAGACAACAATGAGCGAAATAGAAAAAGTAGATTGTCTGATCATTGGTTCAGGACCTGCAGGATACACTGCTGCTATTTATGCTGCGCGTGCAGACATGAAACCTGTTCTTTACCAGGGTATGCAACCCGGCGGACAATTAACGACAACAAACGAGGTGGAAAACTTCCCGGGTTATCCGGATGGAATTTCTGGTCCAGAAATGATGGTGCAACTAGAAGCACAAGCAAAACGCTTTGAAACAGATATCCGCTTCGGATTTATTACAAAAGTTGATTTTTCAGCCGCTGTGCACAAATGTTGGACTGAAAACGGCCATGAGATTCACGCAAAAACAGTGATTATTTCAACAGGAGCATCTGCAAAGTATCTTGGTTTGGAAAGCGAGCAGAAATATTTGCAACTAGGCGGTGGTGTTTCGGCATGCGCAGTGTGTGACGGATTTTTCTACAGAGGACAAGAAACTGTAATCGTTGGAGCTGGTGATTCAGCTTGCGAAGAAGCGCATTATCTTTCTAAATTGTGCACAAAAGTCACAATGCTGGTGCGTCGAGAGGAATTCAGAGCATCTAAAATCATGGCTGATCGAGTAAAAAACACACCAAATATTGAAATCCTTTTCAATACTGATACTCAAGAAGTATTGGGTGATGGCAATGTTGTTACAGGTGTTCGTGTTAAAAACAGTAAAACGGGTGAAGAAAAAACAATCGCTTGTACTGGTTTCTTCGTTGCAATTGGACACCAACCAAACACTGAAATATTCAAAGATTACATAGAATTGGATGAGACAGGTTATATTCAATATGCACAACCTGGAACGTCGAAAACAAACGTTGCCGGAGTTTTTGTTGCTGGAGATGCGGCTGATAAAACTTACCGTCAGGCGATTACTGCAGCTGGAACAGGTTGTATGGCTGCGTTGGATGCTGAGCGTTATTTAGCAGCACAAGGACATTAATCGATTCGGATTTTTGGATAAAAAAGAAGCTTAACGGCTTCTTTTTTTGTTTTATCTGCCTGCTAAAAAGGAAACAAGCGCTAACAATAATAAAATTGGCACGGCAACAAGGCATGCTGCACCAATCAAAAACATGAAATAGATGAAAATTCCGCCGCCCCAAGGGTCACCTTTACTAACATTCGATTCAGTAACACCAGTTGGTTCAGGTGAAAAAACTATTTCCTCACTTTCAACTCTTTCAGAATTGCACTGATGATTTTTAGTTTTCCATTAAATATGGTAACCACTTGTGTATTGGCGTTTTGTGAATGTGAAACTTGAAACAATTAGGATCAAAAGAGTTGAGATTAATGATCTCATAATGTTTAAATTATTTCTTCACTGTCCTTTCAAGCATTGGAACAAACTTGAATGTCCCAAATTCCTCTATTTGCAATTCGTTTTCTGAAACTTTTGTAATGCGTTTCATGGTTTGCTCACTGCCTTCTCCGACAGGGATAACCATAATTCCACCTACTTTCAATTGAGTAATCAAGGCTTCTGGAACATCTGGTGCGCCGCAAGTAACAATTATCTTGTCAAATGGCGCAAATGCCGGCATGCCTTTGTATCCGTCACCGAAAAGTATTTTAGGATTAAACCCAAAAAAACGCACGATATTTTTCGCTTTATCATACAATTCCTTTTGTCTCTCAATGCTAAACACTTTCGCACCCATTTGACATAGTATACATGTTTGAAAACCTGAACCTGTGCCAATTTCAAGCACCTTCTCACCCCTTTTTATTTCGAGCAACTGGGATTGAAAAGCAACGGTTACAGGGTGGGAAATTGTTTGTCCAGCACCTATTTGAAAAGCCATGTTACTGTAAGCCTGTTCAACAAAAACAAGATCAAGGAAATAATGACGCGGCACATTGTCGAATGCTTCAAAAATAGCTTCGTTTGTGATGCGTGTATCTTGCCGCAACTGCTGAATGAGTTGCTTTCGCATTCCCTTGTGTTTGTAGGTGTCTTGCATGCCTCAAAATTAATCATTCAAGGTATTTGTAAAAAATCGAATTGCAAACATGAAGGTGTTGAATAATGTTGCTTGGGACTTTAGTTGTTTTTAAATCAATTTATCACACCCTACAATCATCAGTGTTTATTATATTTGGACTGCTTTATTATCGATGAAACAATGGCTATTCCTAAAAAAGAACTTGATTTTAATATGAATGACGATCAAATGCGGTTGAAAATTTCTGCATTGGAACGTGAATTGGCAAAAATCGCTGAAGGAGGAGGAAAAAAAAGAATTGAAAAACTTCATGAGAATGGTAAATTATCGGCTCGTGAGCGTATTGACCTTCTTTTAGACCCCAATACTCCCCGTTTTGAAATGGGTGCTTTGGCTGCATACGGAATGTACAAAGAGCATGGTGGTTGCCCCGCAGCTGGAGTTGTAATTGTCATAGGATATGTTTCAGGGAAGCAATGCATTGTTGTTGCAAATGACGCAACAGTGAAAGCAGGTGCTTGGTTCCCGATGACAGGAAAAAAGAATCTTAGAGCCCAGGAAATCGCAATGGAAAATCGATTGCCGATTATCTATCTTGTTGATTCAGCCGGTGTTTATCTGCCCATGCAAGATGAAATATTTCCTGACAAGGAGCATTTTGGCCGTATTTTTCGAAACAACGCCGTAATGAGTTCCATGGGAATTGTTCAAATTTCTGCTGTGATGGGAAGTTGCGTTGCAGGTGGTGCTTATTTACCTATCATGTCCGATGAGTCGCTAATAGTGAACAAAACAGGCACTATTTTCCTTGCAGGTTCCTACCTAGTAAAAGCAGCTATAGGAGAAACAATTGATAATGAAACATTAGGTGGAGCTACAACTCACACAGAAATTTCAGGAGTTTGCGATTACAAAGTGGATTCTGATGAAGAATGCTTGCAAACTATTCGTGATTTAATGGATAAAATTGGGCATTCTGAATCTGCTGGTTTCGACCGAAAGGAAGCACTTTTGCCAAAAGTTGAGTTGAAAACGGTCTACGGTATTGTTCCATCAGATCGATCAAAGCCTTATGATACAAAAGAATTATTGCGAGCACTCGTAGATGACTCTGAATTCACTGAATACAAATCCGACTACGGAAAATCAATTGTTTGTGCTTATGCCCGCATAGATGGATGGAGTGTTGGAATTGTGGCGAATCAGCGCGAAATTATCAAGACTGCGAAAGGTGAAATGCAGTTTGGCGGTGTGATTTACTCCGACTCAGCAGACAAAGCGGCACGCTTCATCATGAATTGCAATCAGAAAAATATACCACTCGTTTTTCTGCAAGATGTAACAGGTTTCATGGTCGGATCAAAAAGTGAACACGGTGGAATCATTAAAGATGGTGCTAAACTTGTCAATGCAATGGCAAATTCAGTGGTGCCTAAATTTACAATTGTAGTCGGCAACTCTTATGGTGCCGGGAATTACGCCATGTGCGGTAAAGCTTATGATCCTCGATTAATAGTGGGTTGGCCAACGGCTGAAATTGCAGTAATGAGTGGTGCGTCTGCGGCAAAGGTTCTGCTTCAAATTGAAGTGGCTTCATTGACTGCGAAAGGCGAAGTGATAACGCCAGAACGTGAGAAAGAACTATACGATACAATCAAAAACAGATACGACGAACAAATTTCGCCTTATTACGCGGCTAGTCGTCTTTGGATTGATGCGATAATTGATCCAGCAAAAACGAGAGAAGTTATCTCTATTGGAATTGAAGCTGCCAATCACAAGAAAGCGGAAAAACCATACAATGTTGGTGTAATTCAAACTTAATAAATGAAGTATTCCTGGCAAATTAAGCATTATAACGAACTCACAATTAATGAGTTTCACGATTTGATAGCGCTTAGAATCAATGTGTTTGTTGTAGAACAAAACTGCCCCTATCCTGAACTAGATGGC
>JBIIQP010000222.1:0-2718 GCA_044341975.1 Crocinitomicaceae bacterium | reverse complement strand
AGTGCTTTTTTTGCATATTCCACACGCTGCTGATTGATGAAATTTGCGAAATTCATTCCATAATGAGAATTGATAAGTGCTGAGAGGTAATTTGTGTTTGACCCCAGGGCTTTCGCTAATTTAAAGGCAGTCAGCTCATTGTCGAGATAAAGTTGCTCTTCAAAAAGTAAGACTTCGAATTTTACTTTTAATGCGTCTAACGTTTCTGTTTGGCGTTCGGTCAATTCTTTCGGTTCAGTTTCCCGAATTTGCTTCTCGCCTTCGCTGTAAATAGGTTTTTGACGCACCGCATTAATACCTATAAAATTTACGTAGAGAAACATAAATAATCTGTGCAAATTTGAGGATAGTTGAGAGTCTGAAGGGACTGTATTTAAAAGTGTAATGCCAACTATAAAGACGATGTAACTAATTACGTGGTACCTGAGCCAGGATAAATCGATGTTTTCTGAAAATGAAAAGTAACTTTCAAGGTTTTTCTTGTGAAGTCTAAATAAGTAAAGGATTTTATAAATGTAAAATGCATTTTGAATAACAAAAACAAAAGCAGATGACAGAAACACGAATAGGATAAAATCCATGTAACTACTTATGTTTTTGGAGGAGCCAAAGAGAATTAAAAAAATTGTTGATGCTGCCGTAGTTAAAAAAAAGAGTGGAAGCAGAATATGCTTTAAGAGTTTTATAGGTTGTTGCGGGTTTACAAGCGAAGAAATGTGCAAGTAGATTGCAGGGGCAAGGGAAAGAAAAGATCCAATAAAAAAAGGCAATAAATAAAGCAAAGGTTTCTTAAGTTCCATGGAAACGATTAGTAGGACGCTCAAAAAGATGGCCAGCTGAATCATGAAAAAAAAGAAAAACTTATCATGTAGATAAATTTTCTTTTTCATGACCAATGACTGAATGATATAAATAGCGCAAAGGATTGCAGAAAAAAGGTCAAGGTAGATCCAGAATGATAGCTCCATTGCTGTCAAAATTATAAATCATATGTGAATAGGTTCATTTTTTTTAATTCGATTCAGTGAATATTTTGTAAATTCAGATTGAAGTAACCTAACTTAAGTATGCAAGATTACCTAACCATAAAGTCTTGGGCAGCCGACGATCGTCCAAGAGAAAAATTAGCAATGAAAGGGCGTAAAGCTTTGTCAGATGCTGAATTAGTGGCCATTTTAATTGGAACTGGCACGCGCGAATATTCGGCAGTGGATTTGGCACAATTACTTCTTAATCACGCCGGAAATGATTTGAATGTTCTTTCGAGTTATTCCATTCATGATATGAAAAAAGTGAAGGGGATTGGCGATGCAAAGGCAATTGGTCTGATCGCTGCGATGGAATTAGGCAGAAGGAAAAAGGATTTGGATAGAAAAAAAAGAGTGAAAATCACTTCTTCTAATATGGTATTTGAAGAAATGCGACCTTATCTCAGTGATCTATCGCACGAGGAGTTTTACGCGATCTCTTTGAATCGAGCCAATGAGGTGATGAAGATTCGACAAATTTCAATTGGTGGTTTTTCTGGCACAATAGCAGATGGAAAGGTGATTTTTAAATTTGCTTTGGAAGATGGTGCACATGCATTGATTTTGGCTCACAATCATCCCAGTGGACAGATGAGTCCAAGTGAAGCGGATAAGATTCTCACAAAAAAAATGGTCGAATTTGGTAAATTCATCGATTTGCCTATTCTTGATCACCTTATATTTTGCGATAATGGTTATTTTAGCTTCGCCGATCAAGGCCTGATTTCCTAAAGTAACTGAAGTGAAGAAAAAAATCATAACAATCGTTGGTGCTCGACCTCAAATTATCAAGTCTTCCGCTATAAGTAGAGCGATTTCCACAAAGTTCAACGAGCAGCTCGAGGAAGTGATTGTACACACCGGACAGCATTACGACGAAAATATGTCCGCAGTTTTTTTTGATGAAATGGGGATTCCTCAACCGAACTATAATTTAAATGTTGGCAGCGGCACACATGGTGCTCAAACCGCTAAAATGATTGAGGGACTTGAATCCATTTTCTTGTCTGAAAAACCAAATGGAGTATTGGTTTATGGTGATACAAATTCAACAATTGCAGGAGCGCTGGCTGCCATTAAAATTCATATTCCTGTCATTCATGTAGAAGCGGGATTGCGAAGTTTTAACAAAAGCATGCCTGAAGAGGTCAATAGGATTGCGTGTGATCACATGTCCACTTTACTATTTACGCCCACTAGTACTGGATTAGACAATTTAAGGCGCGAAGGATTTTTAGATAATCCGGAAGGAAAGGCTACGGCTGATCACCCGAAAGTTTATCATTGTGGCGATATCATGTATGACAATAGCTTGTATTTCTCTGAAGTTTCAAGCTCAAAATCAACTATTCTTAAAGATTTAGGATTGACGCCATCTACTTACATTCTTTCAACAATTCACCGGGATTCAAATACCGATATTGCTGAGAACATGGAGCAAATTTTTTCCGCTTTATTCGAAATTCAGGATAAAACAGGATTAGCTGTGGTTTTGCCGATCCATCCCAGGACAAAAAGTAAAATGAAAGAGCAACTTTCAGCAGAGTTGTTCCAGAAAGTTAGTACTTCAGATAAATTTAAAATTATTCCGCCGGCAGGTTTCCTAGATATAATTTCGTTAGAAAAAAATGCAAGAATTATAGTGACGGATAGCGGTGGTTTGCAAAAAGAAGCTTTCTTTTTTAAAAAG
>JBIIQP010000223.1:0-2696 GCA_044341975.1 Crocinitomicaceae bacterium | reverse complement strand
GGTTGGATAAACTTGTCGCAATTGCCCAGAAACATCAGGTTTTAGTCATCTTTGATGAGGTAATGACTGCTTGGGGAAGAACGGGGAAGTTGTTTGCTATGGATCATTGTGTATTGAAACCTGATATCGTTTGTTTATCTAAAGGTCTTACAGGTGGTGTTTTACCTTTGGGATTAACGGTTGCAACGGAACAGATTTTTCAAGCTTTTCTTGATCGAGAAAAATCAAAGGCATTCTTGCATGGACATTCCTTTACTGGTAATGCCATTGCCTGCGCTGCGGCTTGCGCAAGTTTGGATATTTTTGAGCAAGAAGGAACGTGGCAAAACATTGCGCGGATAGCTGACTTTTATCAAGATAAAATTTCCGAATTTGAAAATCATCCAGCGATAGAATCCGTTCGAATGATCGGTACAATTCTCGCAATAGATTTAAAAACGGGAGAAGGAAATACTTACTTCTCTAGTATCCGTGACCAAGCCTATGATTTCTTTTTGCAAAACGGGCTTTTGATGCGTCCATTAGGAAATGTTATTTTCTTGAATCCTCCCTACTGTATTACAGATGAACAATTGCATTTTTCGTATTTAAAAATACTTGAATTCGCATCTTCGTTGGATAATTGACGCACATTTTCATTTTTCATGTGTTATATGTTGAAATGAATGAAATGAAAATCTTTTTTTTGATAACAGTTCTATTTTTTGTGACTGCTTGTACAGCTCAAAATTCAAAGAATGTGAATAGCACTAATATGCCTTCGGATACTACAAAATACAATTCTCTAACTCCGCAAGAGGAGAATGTGCTCCTTCGAAAGGCAACAGATAGGCCGTTTACAGGTGATTATTTTAACAAGAAGGACGAAGGACTGTATATCTGTCGAAGATGTAATAATCCGCTTTATCGCTCTGATGACAAGTTTGATTCGCATTGTGGTTGGCCAAGTTTTGACGATGAGATTGAGGGTGCAGTGAAGCGTGTTCCAGATGCTGATGGATTCCGAATAGAGATAATTTGCACAAATTGTGGTGGACACCTAGGACATGTGTTTTTAGGAGAAGGTTTTACGGACAAAGACACACGCCATTGTGTGAATACAAGTTCATTGCGATTTGTTTCGAAAGAAGAAATGGCTAAGTTGCCAGTTGTGATCCATTAATCAACCGCTCCGCTGGATTTGCAATCCTGCGGTTTATTTTTACTACTTATTTTCTATTGAAATGTTTGTATCGTGAGATTTATTGCCGTAGGATTGCAAATCCTGCGGAACAATAGCAATGATGATGAATTTTCACTAGAGCCGCTTCGCAGGATTTGCAATCCTGCGGAACAAAAGCAATCGAGATTAATGGTCATACAATCAGCTGATTTGAAATTATAATTCCCTCGTTTCTTCGATTGCTTCGAGAATGATATTGCCTGCTTTTTTTATTTCTGCTTCTGAAATAGTTAATGGTGGTGAAAGTCGAAAGCTATAGGGGTGAGATAAGAACCAAAAACTAATGAGACCTTTTTCGAGGCAGCGTTTGACTACTTTTTCAACCCGTTCAAATGATACCATATCGAAGGCGAATAGCATTCCAATTCTTCGGATTTCGCGTATTTCTGAATTCTGACTTATAATTGATTCGAGTAATTGACCCAATCGTTCCACTTCTTCTAGATCAATTTCATTTTTCAAAACATCCAAGCAAGCTCCTCCCGCCGCACAAATGACGGGATGTCCTCCAAACGTGGTGATATGTCCAAGCATGGGTTCATAAGTGAATTGCCAAAGGTTTTCTTTGGATGAAACTACTGCACCAATTGGCATGCCTCCTCCTAATGCTTTTCCGAGTGTTAAAATATCGGGTACAACACTGAAATGCTCGAAGGCAAAAAGCTTTCCTGTACGACCCATTCCGCATTGAATTTCGTCAAAAATGAGTTGCGCACCAGTGTGATTACAGCGTTCGCGAAGTGCTTGTAAAAAAGAAGAATCCGGAACTCTAACACCTGCATCTCCTTGCACTGTTTCTATGATCACACCAGCCGTTTTTTCAGTAATGTGTTTTAGATCGTCAATAGAGTTGAACTTAAAAAATCGGACATCTGGCAGCAAAGGTCGATAGGCTTGTTTTTTAACTTCGTTACCTGATACACTCATTGCACCATGTGTGCTGCCGTGATATGAACCACGAAAAGAGATGAGTTCTGTTCTACCTGTAACGCGTTTCGCAAGCTTCAGTGCCGCTTCGATTGCTTCTGTACCTGAATTTACAGTGTAGACACAATTCAAATTATCAGGAAGAAGGGCTGTAAGTCGCTCTGCAAAAAGCAATTGTGCGTCTTGAATGTATTCACCATAAACCATCACATGTAAATGACGATCTATCTGTTCTTTTAACGCTTTTACAACTTTGGGATGATTGTGACCGATATTGTTCACTGCCACACCGGCAATCATATCCATGTAGGGCTTTCCCGATTTGTCATAAATGTAAATTCCTTCTGCACGATCTACATCAATGAGATAGGGACTTTGGTTTGTCTGACCAAGTAATTCTAGAAATCGTTTATCGTTTGACACAGGAAATTAGATGAAGGATTGAAGTCTTTGCTCTTGGTTCCTTGTTCTTTGCTCAATAACTATTTTCTGGCAATTGCTTTCAAAGCCGCATCCACCACATTTTGAGAATCAATTCCATATTTAG
>JBIIQP010000132.1:0-7288 GCA_044341975.1 Crocinitomicaceae bacterium | reverse complement strand
AGGTGTACCACTTTCGCCAAACGAGTCATTTACAGCAACAAACTCCTGAGGACTAGGTAAATTTCTTGCTAAAACTTGAGCCACAGAATCACCAAGTCCACCATGCATCATGTGCTCTTCAGCAGTAACAACACATTTTGTTTTTCTAACTGAATTTAAGATGGCTTCTTCGTCCAAAGGTTTGATTGTGTGCATATTGATTAATTCAACTGAAACACCTTTTTCAGCCAAGATCTTTGCAGCTTCGATTGACTTCCAAACCAAGTGTCCGCATGCAATGATTGTAACGTCTGTGCCTTCTTGCAAAACATCTGCCTTACCGATTACGAATTTTGCATCAGGTTTCACAAAGATTGGCATTACTGGACGACCAAAACGTAAGTAAACTGGTCCTTGGTGCTCTGCGATAGCAATGGTTGCTTGTTTGGTTTGATTGAAATCTGCAGGAACAATAACAGTCATGTTCGGCAACATTTTCATCATTCCAATATCTTCCAAAATTTGGTGCGTTGCCCCATCTTCACCTAAAGTTAAACCAGCATGGGAAGCACAGATTTTTACATTTTTTTGTGAATAGGCAATAGATTGACGAATCTGATCATAAACCCTTCCCGTTGAGAAGTTTGCAAAGGTCCCAGTAAAAGGAATTTTTCCTCCAATGGTCATTCCTGCTGCGAGACCCATCATATTGGCTTCGGCAATTCCGACTTGAAAAAAGCGCTCTGGATTTTCTTTTTTAAACGCATCCATTTTGAGTGATCCAATTAGATCCGCGCAAAGTGCAACCACGTTATCATTCGTTCTTCCAAGTTCTGCAAGTCCTTCGCCAAATCCTGAACGAGTGTCTTTGTTTCCAAGAATTTCAAATTCCATGATGATCAGATGTTTATTGTTGTTGTTTTGTTTGAATAGATTCTAAAGTCTTTGTCAATCGTATAGGACGATAATCGCAAATTTTTCTGGCGGTAAACCATTCGATAAGTTCCAGGTTGAAGTTGAACGCTCCCACTTTTAACTGTTTCATCCAAATTGCAAACCCATTCGATGGTGCCATTTTCTTTTAATAAAAAAAGTTGAGCAACTACAGGCTGAATTGTTTTGTAATTAAAGAATCCCGGAGCCATAATGTCAGCATAAACAGTGCTACTTTGAGTAACATCCACTGTCATGTATGTGCGAGGCAGAGTCAGGATTTCAATATCGTATTTTCCGACTAAATATTTGTCAGAGGCATTCATTTTTTGAACATTCAAAGTAGCCGTTTTTCCATGCTGCATAATGCGTGAATCAACCATGTAGGATTTTGTTGCATTGATGAAACGCGTCTTAATAAACCCTTGCGGAGCATCAACGGTAATTGTATTGTGAATGTGTTTTTGTAATGTAATATTCTTTTTTTCAATGCGCGGAAGCGTGTTTACAACAAGGTCGTATTTTAAAGCCGGATCCATTATGAGTGTATCTGGATTTCCAAAGCGGTTGATTGTATGAACAAATGTATATTTCAGATTCGTCGTCCCAGCCTCGTATAAAAACATTGTTACATCTGTCTCTTTAGGATTTTTAGAAATATCATTCAGGTTAATTTGTACGGTTGTATTAAGTAAAGCTTTGGAAACAACGTTTTTCAAAACATTTCGGAACGCATCTTTTGTTTCTGCATCAGCATAGGCTCCAATGCAATTGAATTTATCAAGATAGGAGAGGTCCATGCCCAAACCAATGACAAACGGAGTTACTTTTACTCCTTTGTCTTTCAATTTTTTAGCGATGACACATGGATCGTTGTCGCAAGCTTCGAGACCATCAGTAATAAGTATGATGATGTTTCTTGCATTTTGATCAGGGAAATCCTCTGCTGCTGCTTCAAGAGATCGTGCAATTGGTGTTGTTCCTTTCGCTTCAATCGAGCGAATACGGTATTTTACTTTATCGTAATTGTCTTTCCCAAATGGTATTTCTAATTTGGTGTCATTGCAATCTTGGAAAGTGGCTGTTATTGGTGACTGATGACCATAAACACGAAGAGCAATTTCCAGGTTTGGTGTACCTCTAAGACTATCAACGGTTTGTGCTAAAAGTTCTTTGGCTGCCTGAATTCGAGTCTGATTATCATCCCAAGAGGCATTCATACTGTTTGAGGCATCCAAAATAAAAAGGATCCTCGTCAATTCCTCCTGCCCATAAGTGAGCTGAACTAGTAAGAATGACAATATGAAAAGAAGTTTTTTCAATTATTTAATAGTCTCCTAACGTTTCTTCTAATTGGTTAAGTGCATTTTCAAGTTGTTCAGCATTTGGAGCAACACCATGCCATTTGTGTGATCCCATCATATAGTCTACACCTTGACCCATTTCTGTTTTCATGATTATTACTACAGGTTTGCCTTCACCGGATAGACTATGTGCTTTGAGCATTGTGTTTTTCATGTCAATGAAGTTATGTCCATCCATTTCAAGAACAATCCATCCAAAAGCTTGCCATTTTTCATGAAGATTTCCTAGCGAAAGAACATCGTCCACATTTCCATCGATTTGACGCCCGTTGTAATCGATTGTGGCGATGACATTATCCACTTTATTAGCAGCTGCATACATCGCTGCTTCCCAGATTTGACCTTCTTGCAATTCTCCATCGCCATGCAAGGAGTAAACATAAGAAGCGTCTTTATTTAACTTTTTCACTTGAGCAGCGCCAATCGCTACAGATAATCCCTGACCTAAAGATCCAGAAGCCATTCTTACTCCAGGTAATTTTTTGTCCGTTGAAGGGTGACCTTGCAATTTCGAAGACAATTTTCTGAATGTCCCTAAATCTTTCACCGGGAAATAACCTGATCTAGCTAAAACACTGTACCAAACTGGAGAAATATGTCCATTTGATAAGAAGAATAAGTCCTCACCTTCACCATCCATTGAGAAGTTAGCTGGATTATGATTCATAACATCAAAATACAAAAGCGTTAAAAAGTCGGCGCAACCTAAAGATCCTCCGGGATGCCCTGAATTCACTCCTGCTACCATTCTAACGATGTCTCTTCTAACTTGTGAAGCTGTTCGCAACAATTCTAATGTCTCCATGTATGCTGATTTGATTCGAAAAAGTGTGACAAAACTAAGTTTAATTATTAATTTTGGCCGCCGTCGAAAAATAAGTTTATCCCCAAATGCAACTTTTTTTTGAACAAGTGAGTCTATGTTACTATAACAATAAAAAACATGAAAGTTAATTTTCTAAAAAGCCTAATAATCCTAGGAATTTTTGTTGCTCCAGGAGTTTCATTTGGTCAGTCGACAGCTTCTAAAAATGAAGCAAAATCCAAATCAGTTTCTGATAAAAAAATGTCATTTGAACAATATTGTGAACAAAATGCATTGAATGTTATCAGCATTGTATCGGAGAAGAAAGCAGGGTTAAAAATCGCAGGTACGTTGAATTATATTGACGAATCAAAAAATCCAGGTTTAAAGGCTTATGGTGTGAAGCCAGCAGAAAACGAAACATTGTATTATAAATTGAATGGTTCAGACAAGGTATTGGCTGTTCAATCTCTTTATATTTTGAAATTGAACTATTCTAACGCTACGAAATAACATAAGATGAAGGCTATTAAACACATTTTTACTTTTTTACTTTTGGCATATTCTTTTTCAGTAAATGCACAATTAGCATTATCTGATGCAGATTACAATTCTTCCAATCCAATCAATTGTGGGGTAATTAACCCAATTACCTTGAATTTTACGGATGGTGCTGGTAATTACGCAGCCAATTTAAATGACACATTGGTGATGTGTCCAGATTTAACGCAAGGAACAAAAGTTTCAATCGCTTTTGCAGTAAATATCGGGTATCAATTTGATATTCATAGTACAGATACATTGTATGTTTATGATGGGCCAAATACATCTGCTCCATTAATTGGCGCATACAATTCTGCAACGAATCCAACTGGTTTATTTGTTCAGGCTTCATGGGCGAACCCTTCTGGTTGTTTAACATTGGTGTTTAGATCTGATGCATCAAATCAAGGTACAGGATGGTTGGCGCATGCAGCTTGTGATGATCCTCCACAACCTTTCTTTCCACATATTCAAGCATACAAAAATGGGGTAGGTACGAATGTTTTAAATCCAGCTGATACGGGTTATGTTGATGTTTGTTTTGGTGATTCAATATTATTTGT
Source organism: Crocinitomicaceae bacterium (assembly GCA_044341975.1). Classification (GTDB taxonomy): domain Bacteria; phylum Bacteroidota; class Bacteroidia; order Flavobacteriales_D; family Crocinitomicaceae; genus M0103. The sequence goes on along the minus strand of JBIIQP010000132.1, from coordinate 3,101 downwards.
CGCAACGCCAACGTTCCCTTATTCATTGGAAGCAACAGGTTATGGGTATTCTCAAAATGTAGGGAATTGTACTTATAACTGGACTATCGGTGGTGTTGGACAATATTCAAATGATTCTATCTGGTTTACACCTCCGGCGCGCTCAGGTTATTATGTTGATTTAAGAATTACAGATATTTTTCCGCAAATCGAAAGAATAACATGTAAAGTGAGGGTTTCTCAGCTTCCTAATTTTGCAGGAACGGGGCCTTTTCTTGACTCTGTTTGTCTCGGTGAAAACACTGTTCTTCTCGGTGGTGTAACACCAACCGACACAGTAGGGGTGAATATTCCGGATGGTAATTTTGAAATTGGTGGTGTTTTTGCTGGCTTAACCTTCTTGCCTGATGGATCTGGTGCAGTTTATTCAACAAACATTGCAATAAGTGGTTTTGCTGATACTACCACTTTTACTGACCCTTGTGACTTAGAGCAATTGGTTTTAGATATTGAACATTCCTACATTGGTGACCTTGAAATAATGCTATCCTGTCCAAATGGCCAATCCGTAGCTATTATGAATGCATATGACGATCCAGACGGATTAATATCTTTACCTACCTTGGGATGTGGTAATGGTATTTCTACTAGTTTGGGTAATGATACAAATATTGATGGAGGGGCTCCGGGAAGTCCAGTTTGGACGTATACTTTCTCCGGCTGTAATTCCACACAAGGATCAATTTGTGATGAATATTTAACAAACACTATTCCTAATGACTATAATTTTTCTGGACAATTTTTACCAAATGGAACGATAGCATCCGGAAATAATGAATCAATGGACACAACTGGAGTTTATGATTTTGATGGTAATTTAAATAGTTTAGTTGGTTGTCCTTTAAATGGTAACTGGACAATTACGGTGCAAGATAACCAAGCGATTGATGATGGATATATCTTCCAATGGGGCTTGTATTTTAATCCTTCCTTGTATCCAGATAATGAGGGATATCAAAACATTGTAGTAGAAGATTTTTGGACAGATGATCCAACGATTACATCTTTGCAAAACGATACATTGATTGTCATTCAGCCAAATACGCCAGGTTATACTTACTATACGTACAATGTAGTTGATAATTTTGGCTGTCCTTATGATACAACTGTTTCGTTGTTTGTTCGCTCTCTTCCTGTAATATTTACGGATACCATTGTATGTGATTACAACTTCCAAGTTTCAGGTACAGAAGCTTTCGCAGGTGGTGTTTGGTCAAGTCCGGACACTGATATCACATTCTTGAATCCGAACACAGAATTACCCGATCCGGATTATTTGAATCCATTGATTCAGCCAGATAATATCGGAGGTGCAGCACATACAATTTATTTTGTTGACAATGGCTGTCAAGATACTTTGACTGCTACAGTAACATTCCCTGGTTTAGCTTACACGGAGGTGTTGGATACTGCAATTTGTGTTGGGTCAAGTTATGTAATTGCTGCACAAGAAAATTCAACGGTTACAGGTTTTAGCTGGAGCACAGGTGCAACAGGACCAAGTATTACCGTTTCTCAACCCGGTGACTACATCGTTACTGCCACCAATTATTGTTACGAACATATCGATACGGCTACGATTTCACCTAAATATTGTGATATTGTTGCACCGAATGTCATTGTGCTTTCCTCTGAAGCTGGTAATGATGCGTTCTTCGTTCAATATGAAGGTGTGAAAGAATTTGAATGTGCGATTTTGAACCGTTGGGGTAATTTAATTTACGAGTACTTTGATGCTGCAGGAAAATGGGATGGTACATCGAATGGTAAGGATGTTGATGAAGGAACTTACTATTATATTCTTCGCGCGGTGTTTGAAAGTGGTGAAGAAATTAAAAAACATGGATTCGTTCAAGTTAAACATTGATGAATTTCAGCATAATTTAAACCGGCTTCGGCCGGTTTTTTTGTGCCCTATTGTTTGGTTTTACGTTTTTACAAGTGATAAAATAGTAAATTCGTCTGACAAGTAATTTATGAAAAAGATAGGAGTAAATGGATTTGGGCGAATTGGACGTTATTTTACACGTTTGTCCTTAGAGTCCAATGAAATTGATGTAGCTGTTGTAAATGATATTTCAGATATTAAAACACTGGCTCATTTGCTGAAATACGATTCTGTTCACCGCAAATTGAAGCATGAATTTCAAATTATTGGTAATCGGTTGATTTTCGAAAATGGCAAGGAAATTCAATTTGTGCAATACCGAGATCCTTCAGAGATTCCATGGGATGAGTTAGGAGTTGAAATTGTGGTTGAATCGACAGGATTATTTTTAACATCAGAAACTGCAGGTAAGCATTTGAGTGGTGGAGCTAAGAAAGTTGTGATTTCAGCTCCTTCAAATTCTGAAGAAATAAAAACGATTGTATTGGGTGTGAACGACCACCTAATCGAATCATCGGATATTATTTTGTCCAATGCTTCGTGTACCACGAACAATGCAGCACCGATGATGATGGTCATGCATGATCTATGTGAAATTGAAAGCGCCTACATCACAACGGTTCATAGTTATACGTCAGATCAACGATTGCATGATGCTCCGCACAAAGATTTGAGACGCGCGCGTGCTGCCGCTGAATCAATTGTGCCAACATCAACGGGTGCAGCGAAAGCAATCACTAAAATTTTCCCTGATTTGGAAGGTAAAATGGGTGGCTGCGGAGTGCGAGTGCCTGTTCCTGATGGTTCTTTTACTGATTTAACAATTGTTGCGAAAAATCCACCAACAGTTGAGCAAATTAATGCTGCCATGAAAAAAGCAGCTGAGACTTATTTAAAAGGAATTATGGCCTATACTGAGGATCCGATTGTCTCTGTGGATGTTATCGGAAATCCACATAGTTGTCTGTTTGATGCCGAATTGACAAGTGTTGTAAATAACATGGTAAAGGTAGTGGGTTGGTATGATAATGAGGCAGGTTACTCGAATCGTTTACTTGAATTGGTGGCAAAAATTTAAGGGTAAATGAGTAACCAGGCCCGTTGAGAAATTTGTCTTGCAGCACTTATGTCGTTGCGTCTATCTTCAACGCTGGTGTAGGAGCCATAACTTACA
>JBIIQP010000208.1:0-3295 GCA_044341975.1 Crocinitomicaceae bacterium | reverse complement strand
AAGTAGAGTGTTTTTATTTTGAGCTGCACTTCTGTTGATTTGATGGTTTCCAAAGTTTTTTTCTTGAATCACTTGCCAATTATCAAAGTATTCTTACTTTTGCCGCGGAGAGTTGGCAGAGTGGTCGATTGCGGCAGTCTTGAAAACTGTTGAACTGAGAGGTTCCGGGGGTTCGAATCCCTCACTCTCCGCTGAAAAAAAGGTCTTGTGAAAACAAGACCTTTTTTTATTTCTATGTTAGGGATGAGAACCCGGGGGTTCGAGCCGAAGCGCAGCGGAGAGAGATTTTTTGATAAGTTCAAAATGTACAATCTAACAATACTCTAATCATCCATTGACTTACCTGATGAGATTTCTTCTTTCTTGAACCGAAATTTATCGTCAATTTTGTAGAATGAGTAACCTAAATTCCAGATCAGCACTTATCTTCATCTTAATAACCATTTGTCTCGATTCAATTGGACTTGGAATTATAATACCATCTTTTCCGCAATTGGTCTCAGAAACTTCAGGTGTATCATTGACTGAATCTTCCAAGTATTTTGGAATTGTAATGGGAGCTTATGCGTTTATGCAATTTCTTTTTTCGCCGCTTGTGGGCAATTTGAGTGATCGTTTTGGTCGCCGCCCAATTTTATTGATCAGTGTGTGCGGAATGGGAATTGATTACCTCGTGATGTATTTTGCTCCTGATCTGTTTTGGTTGGTACTGGGAAGAGCAATTTCAGGGATTTTTGGTGCTAGTTATACAACTGCAGCAGCTTACATAGCCGATATTTCAAGCCCCGAAAAACGTGCCCAAAATTTTGGGATGATTGGTGCCGCTTTTGGAATTGGATTTGTCATTGGGCCCGCTATTGGTGGTCTGTTATCTGACTTTGGTTCGAGAGCGCCATTTCTTGTGGCCGCAATTTTTTCACTTGTGAATTTCTGCTATGGTTTAATTGTACTCAAAGAATCTTTGCCTCACGATCAACGACGAAAATTTGAAATAAAAAGAGCAAATCCTCTCGGAGCAGTGCTACAGATGAATCGTTTTAAAAAGATGAAGTATCTATTTGTTGTGAGTTTTTTACTCATTTTGACAAATATGTCGGTGCATTCAACTTGGAATTACTAAACAATGGATAAATTTGGATGGACGGTGAAAGATGTTGGGATTTCTCTCGCTGTTATCGGTGTTTGTTTCGGTATTGTTCAAGCTGGTTTGAGTGGATTATTAGTGCGTAAGCTCGGTGAAAAAGGCGCCGCATCTTTAGGCTTAATGACCCTGTTTTTATTGATGATTGGTATCGTATTTATTCCTATGGGGGCAGGATGGATGATGTACCTTACTATCTTTCCATATACGCTTTCTGGGATTGTAGATCCGGCTATTCGGACTCTTATTTCTCGTCAAACAGCTATGAATGAACAAGGTGAATTGCAGGGAGTGTTCACAAGTCTAATGAGTTTGGGAGAAATCATTGGTCCACCACTGTTTATGTGGATCTATTATACGTCAAGAAAATCAATGCCTCAAACTGAGATAAGCTTTGGAACACCTTTTTTAGCGGCTTCACTTTTTGCATTTCTGGCATTTATACTGGTGAGATGGACCTTGAAAGACTTCGTTAAATCATCAAACAACCCCGATGAAAAAGTTTAAACTTGGATATTTATGCAGTTCAATGAGCTGGGGCGGTTTGGAAATGAACCAATTGCGGAATGCTGCTTGGATGATGGAGCGCGGACATTCTGTACTGCTTTTATGTCGTGAAAATTCTCCAATTTCTTTGAATGCAAAAGATGTAGGTCTGCCTTTACAATTTATTGATGCTCACAAGAAGTATTATGATTTTAAGGCAGGTAACACATTAGCAGAGAAAATCAATGAGCAAAATATCACACACTTGATTGTCCGAGATACGCGTGACATGAGTGTTGCGGTAATTGCAAAAAGGAAATCTGGAGGCACAATTCATCTCTCTTATTTTATGGAGATGCAATTAGGTGTAAAAAAGAAAAATCCGTTTCATACCATTCGGTTTTCATATTTCGATCTTTGGTCTTGTCCGCTGAGTTGGTTGGAAAGCCAGGTGAAAGAAATGACCCATTTTGATGCGCGAAAAATCGAAGTGATACCTTCTGGATTGGAGTTACTTCCATTTGATTCAGCAATGAATAAAAAGGAGGCCAGAGAAATACTTGAATTACCGCAAGACAAGCTTGTTTTCGGTTTAATTGGGCGGTTTGATCCTCACAAAGGGCAATTATTGCTCTTAGAGGCCATGAGATTGATCTCAGATCCAAATTGTGTCGTATGTCTTTTGGGTGAGCCAACAAAAGAAGCAGGAACGGAATATACAGATAAGATGCAATCTTTTATTAAAGAAAATGACTTGTCCGAAAGGGTGTTTATTCGACCTTTTCGAAAGGATATTTCCACTTTTTATAAAGCTATTGACGCATTCGTTATGGCTTCCAAGGCAGAAACATTTGGAATGGTGACTATAGAATCAATGGCAGCTGGAACAACAGTCATAGCAAGTAATGCAGGTGGAAGTCCAGAAATACTTCGATTTGGTCAATTAGGATTGCTATTTGAACCGATGAATGCTGCTAGTTTAGCTGCGCAGATGATTAAGTTTATTGAAAACCCATTTAAATTTCATCCTAAAAGTCTAACGGATGAAGCTCGAAAATACGATCATACGAAAGTCTGTGAGGAAGTTGAAAGAGCTTTAGGGATTTAACAGAACTATTTCGGTCCTATTTTAACTGTGAAATTTGCTTGCAATAGACTAGCACCTTTTTCTTTCGAATAACGAAGATCTTTTTTAACAGCAGCAATTACTTGATCAAGCAGGACTTTATCAGTTGTAGTAGTTTTTTTCGTGTCTGTTATAGCTTCTACAACCATTCCGTTTTCATCCACTAATAATCTCAATGAAATCGTGATAGGCGTGTATGAAACAATTTGACTTAAATCTGGATCCTTCAGCCGAACACGTCCACCCATACGTGAGGTACCATTGATGATGTTATCTAATTCAGCCTGCTTTGAAGCGAGTGCATTGGTTCTTGCAGTAAGTGTGTCTGAAATAGTCTTAACTTGTTTGTTTAAATCAGAAATCTGTTTGTTCTGAATTTTATCAAGACTGTCAGCTTGATTTTTTGATTTTGATAATTCCTGCTGCAATTGCTGAACCTGCAATTGCAAATCTTTTTTTGATTGAGTAAATGCAGTAAAGGAAAGAAGAATTATGCCAACAAAAAGAGCCTGTTTGATTGTTTTCATGTATGAATATGTTTG
>JBIIQP010000143.1:0-6694 GCA_044341975.1 Crocinitomicaceae bacterium | reverse complement strand
CTCTATTAGGATTAGGTTGAAACTTTACCAACAACGAAGTGCTAATTTCATTTCAAAATACGGATGAGTATGTTATTTATTTTAAAAATGAGAGTTTATAAAATTAGTTAACACTTAAAATTGATTAATATGAAATTAGTTGTCTTTTTGGTATTCACTATTGTTATAAAGATGAATTTCCACTCACAATATTACGAGCGTTCAAAAAAGAATTTAGGTATTTATTTGAATGTAAATCCACTTGGAACGTTGGCTCAAAAAACGGATGATTTTAAAATGAACACCTTTTCTGGAAGTGGAGGTATTGTTACCAAAATAATTCCGGGTGTTTATCCTTCAATAGGTTATAGCTACTCAAAATTAAATGAGCCAATCATTTTTAACCGCAGTTTAGCTCAATTAACTTCTTTTCAAACCTTGGACGCTTCAATTCTTTTTGACACGAAATTGATAAAATTTAACAAAGGACTTAGATTAACCAGCACTTGTCATTACTTTGTGTTAGGATTAATTGTTGGACCTGAATACCATTATCTTTTGGGAAATCAACGGTTGCACAATCAATCTTTTGGAGAAATTGGTGCCCAAGTAGGATTTTCCTTATATCATCACACATCATCACACACGCGAAAATCGCGCAACAAAACACGTCAATATGATGTGTTCTACCGAAAAGGGTTTACACCAATTTTGTCGACAAACATTAGTGGAACAAAGGAGCAATATTTTCGCCAAGAAATTGGACTAAGAGTGAGATTAATTCATCACAAAGTATATAATTTCTTGCAATGACTATATTCTCACACGGTTTGTTTTTTTAATAAATCGAGTTGTTGCTAGTTTTTTGTAAATAAAATGACTGAGTAAAGCTGAACCAGTGCCCAGAAGTGCTCCTGCCAATACATCAGATGGGTAATGCACACCCAAATACATGCGGGAATAACCAACTGATCCCGCCCAGATGTATGCAGGAACAATTACATACCATTTTGGATAGCATAAACTGAGGGAAGTTGCTGTGCCAAAGGCCATTGAGGTATGCCCGGATGGAAAAGAGGGAGAGCCTGCACTGGTGTATTTGTTTATATCAGCAGGGTAGGCGATAAATGGTCGCTCTCTTTGAATGGAATTTTTTAATGAAACAGTTACTATTCCATTGATTGTTTGCGAAAGAAATAGTTCGATTCCACTGTTGAACGCTGTACTATCTTTCTTTAGAACACCAAAAATCATTAAAATACTTGGAATACCAAGAGAAATAGGAGTATCGCTGTTTGTTACTCCTTTCATGAGTGGTCCGCCCACTTTTCCGTATTCATTGTTTATCTTTTTAAGAAGATCAATGTCTGCATTTTGGGCAAGTGAATAGAAATTAAGCTGACACAAACAGAATATTAGAATTATAAATCTGAAATGCATGATCTCTCAGTTAATTGCAGGTAATCGTTTAATTTCTTAAAAATGAAAATAATTAGAAATAAAAAAAGCCTTACATTTTTGTAAGGCTTTCTGTGGGAGATGAGGGGTTCGAACCCCCGACCCCCTGCTTGTAAGGCAGGTGCTCTGAACCAGCTGAGCTAATCTCCCAATATTTCAAATGTTCGTTAGAATCAGTCCTGCTTGTAAGGCGTTGCTTCCGCCGCGGCGGACTGAGCTAATCTCCCAATATTTCAAATGTTCGTTAGAATCAGTCCTGCTTGTAAGGCGTTGCTTCCGCCGCGGCGGACTGAGCTAATCTCCCAATATTTCAAATGTTCGTACCTCGATTGGTTGGAAACGGGATTGCAAATATAAGGGTGTTTTTAATTTTAACAAGCGTTCGACTGAAAAAAATCAAAAAAAATCACTGATTAAAAAGAAACTGCCAAAAACAAGAATTGTATCATCCTCTTTAGCAAGCATTTTGACTTCTTCTATTGCCGTTTTTACATTTAAGAAAATTGGTGAGTCCAAATGGTTTTTTTCATTGAGCAGTCTAAATTGCTCTTTACTTAAGCTTCGTTGATTGCTGAAAGTGCAGAAATATCTTTTTGAATGATTAGGAAAAAGGTTTACTATGGATTCATAATCTTTGTCAGAACTACTTCCATAAACAATATGCAAAATTCCTGTTGTCATCTTGATTACGTCTGAAAGCGTTTTTTGAATACCATCTTTATTGTGTGAAACATCTAGAATTATCAATGGTTTGTCTGCAATAACTTGCATTCTACCTATAATTCCCGTGTTTTTGGTTAGGTTATTTAAACCATTTGCTATTGATTTTTCTGAAATATTAAAACCTTTGGAGTTGAGTATATCAATTGAACACAAAACAGTATGAAGGTTTTTTTTCTGATACGACCCTAAGAGCGGCAGTTGGTAGTCATTCTTTAGATCGATCTCTTCACATAAAATACACTGGCTATCTAATTCACGTGCCCTTTTTTGAAATACACCCTTGCTTTCGGGATGTGTTTCACCAATCAGTACTGGAATTTGTTGCTTTATTATTCCTGCTTTTTCAAATGCAATTTCAGGAATTGAATTCCCAAGAAATTGAGTATGTTCGAGTGAAATATTAGTGATGACCGAAATCAATGGTTGTATGACATTCGTAGCGTCAAGTCGACCGCCTAAGCCAGTTTCTATAACGCAAATAGTGCAGTTTTCATCGAGAAAGTGAAGCAGTGCCATAGCGAATGTAATCTCAAAAAAAGAAGGGGTTATTTCATGATCAGAACGTTGGATTAAATCACAAAATTCAACAACATTTTCTTCTGAAATCATTTCTCCATTTACACGAATGCGTTCTCTGAAATCAACTAGATGAGGAGAAGTAAATAAACCAACTTTCTCACCCGATTCTGTCAAAATAGAAGCCAACATAGATGAGGTAGAACCTTTACCATTTGAGCCTGCAATATGAATGAATTGCAATGTCTTCTCAGGGTTTCCGATTAACTTGCAAAGCGCTGTAATATTTCCAAGATCTGGTTTATAAGCAGATGCACCAATTTGTTGGTAAGAAGGAAATTGAGTAAAAAGCCAATCTATAGCTTTTCGGTACGATTTATTTGGCATTTACCTTTACAGTCAGAAAAACTGATACTAAACCTGTCCCAGGATCTTTGCTGTATTTAACCTGATTTTTAACTGCAGAAATCACCTGATTAATAATGCGTTGGTCCGTAGTTGTTGTTTTCGACGCTAGGTTATTTGCAGAAACAACTTCCCCCGCTTCATTTATCGTCATTTTCAAATAAATGGAAACATTAATGTCGGTTTCAATGTGGTCAACTGATGGGTTGTTCAATCGTGTTCGACCTTCTCCACTTCCATTACCACCACTTCCTGGACCTGTAGCACTTCCGCGGTCATTACCAAAGCCCTTCCCTGAACCACTTCCTTTGCCGCCTCCATCACCGCCTGTTCCAAAAGGATTGTTGGATTGCTGTGTTGTAGAACTTGCATTGTTACTGTTTGGAGCTGTATTGTTGTTACTTTGTCCAGAGTTAATTTTTGTATCGGAATGACTTTGCGTTACAAATTTTTCAGTTTGAGGTTTAGGCTCATCTATTTTGTCGTTCGTTGGAGTTCCGCTTCCAGAACCACCTCCACCTGATTCTACTACAACATTGTCAAGCATGAATTCTTCAATAACTTCATCCGAATTTAATGGCGGAACATCTTCAGGAATTGGTGGGTAAACAAAAAAGGTAATAAAGTAGGATAGAATAAGCAATCCAAGTATCGATGCCGCAGAGGATATCAAAGCTATTTTGCGGTCTTTTGGGTCTTCTAATTCAAGGCTTAACATGATTCTAGGCTTTTTAATTACTCTTTTAACGAATCAAAATTGTTCTGTTACAACTTTATTGGTCTGATTTTGTAGCTATAATAACTTTCAAATCATTTTCCATACCAATCTGCAAAAGGTCCACAAGATCTTGCACCTGAAGGTCAAAAGGAATTCGCAATATGACGGTCTTGTCGTTCAATTTTGCTGTCTCACTAAGTAAGACTTGAGCGATACTGCCAAAAGCAACCTCTTGTTTATCTACAAAGTATTGCTTTTCCTTGGTAACTGTTAACGTTACATGTTGTTTATTCGTCTTTTCATTTGCTTTTGACTCTGGCAAGGGAACCTTAATAACATTCGGATTTGCCAACGTTGAAATAATCAAGAAGAACAATAACAGGAAGAACATAATGTCGCTCAATGCAGAAGTAGCTACCTCTGCATGGAACCTTCTATTTCGTCTTATTGCCATCGCTAGGTCGCTGAATAAGGTTTAAAAATTCTAGGTTCACTTTTTGAATTGCTAGGGCATAATTATCAATCATACCATTCAATAAGTGATAACCAGTAAATGCGATAATACCAACAATCAAACCTGATCCCGAACTAATCATCTTTTCATAAAGTCCACCGGAGATATTTCCAATACTCACATTTTCAGTAATTGAGATGCTGTAAAAGATTTTGATTACCCCAGAGATTGTACCAATGAATCCAAGAGTAGGAGCTATACCAGCAATAAGACCTAGATGTCCCATGTTCTTTTCCATTTTACCAATCTCTATGTTGGCCATTTTTTCCATGTTGGATTCAATTTCACCAATTGGTCTTCCGATGGTCATTACACCCTCGCGAATAACATTGCCATATGCTGAATTATCTCTGGATAAAGTTTCTAACACTGGTTGTAAATTACCGGACTGAAGATTGGATTTAATCTCAGGCAGCAAATGATCATTGTACTTCGATACTCTGCGGATGTATCTGAATTTTTCAATCATCACAACCAATGTGTAAAACAACAGAATTCCAATTGGAATAAGGAAGAAACCACCTTTCATTAAGAACTCAAATGCAGATACTTCTTCGGTTATTTTGGCTGGATTTGTAACTGGAGCTGGAATGGCTTCAGTACCGGCAGTTTCTACTTGTGAATAAATTACAGTGGCAGCAAGCACGAATGTACTTGCTATAAGGTATTTGAATTTGTTCTTCATTGCAGACATAATTTTTGTAATGTAAAAGTATTCAATCACAATTCTATTTTAGAATGAGGCGGAATTAGATATTCACACTAAATTGTTATCTAAATGCGAATCTAAATGATAGCTTCAATTTAATAGCCAGAATGCTATGATTCCTGCTATATAACCTAGGAAGGCAAGAAAGGTTAAATTTTTTAAATACCAGGAAAAAGATATTTTTTCCATGCCCATAGCCACGACGCCTGCAGCACTGCCAATAATAAGCATCGAACCTCCTGTTCCAGCGGCATATGCTAAAAGATGCCATACATCTGCATCTATTTGTTGGTTAAACATACCCATACTTGCTGCTACAAGTGGAACATTGTCGAAAATTGCGGAAGCAAAACCAATCAACGTCACAAATTGAAAAGAGGACATGGATTGATTTACGGTTTTTCCAAAATCATGAATCAAACCAGTGCTTTCTAGCGCTGCAACAGTCATTAAGATTCCCAAGAAAAATAAAATGGAAGGAATTTCTATTCGTGAAACAGCTTTTAAAGTGGGGCTTGTTTTCGATTCCCCATCTTCTTCTCTTGAGGTGATTGTTAGGTTGCGTTTGCTTTTATATTCTGAGAAAATGGCCATTATAGATAATGAAAACATCATACCTAAATAGGGTGGGGTATGGGTTAAAGTTTTGAAAATTGGGACAAAAATGATCAAAGTTACTCCGAGAATTAACGTATCCGAAGTGTTTTTTTGTGTTAAATCTTTTTCTACGTTTCCTGAAATTGTTCCTTTGAAAACGTTCATGAACGATGCTAAAACAAGAGGTGTTAAAATATTAAGTAATGAGGGAATCACAAGTGTTTTAATCAGTTGCCAACTACTTACTTTTTCTGCCATCCACAACATTGTAGTGGTTACATCCCCTATGGGAGACCAAGCGCCGCCTGCATTTGCAGCAATAATGATGAATCCTGTAAACCAAATACGTTCCTTGTGCGCTGGTATTATTTTACGGATAATCGTAATTAGTACTATTGTTGCAGTTAGATTATCAATTACAGCTGAAAGGCCAAATGTTAGAAGTGAGACGATCCACAACAGCTGAATCTTTTTTTGAGTCTTGATGACGTTTTTTACTGTTGAGAAACCATCAAAGTAATCAATGAGCTCAACAATTGTCATGGCACCCATTAAAAAAACTAGTATTTCAGCTGTTTTCCCTAAATGGTGAAGTAGAGTTGAATTGAAAAGTTCAATACGGGCAGTTGAATTGAAAAGATCAAGTCGAAAAAAATCAGTTTTACCAGTTATTGAATTTTCGGCAAGCCATTGGGTGATTGAAGTGTTTCCAACCATGATCAACGACCAAGCAATCACCATCATTAAAAGCGCTGGAATAAGCTTATCTATCTTTAATCGGTGTTCAAAGATAATAAGGGTGTAACCCAGAAGAAAGACAAAAACGAGTAAAAACGTAAAAGCCATTTTGACTTACACGAGTTGCCCTAGCGCTATTTCGAATGCCGCTTTCGCGATACCTGTTTTTGATGGATTCTTATCGTATGTTTTCTTTAAAGCATCATGTATGATGTTGCTTGTATCTTCAAATATCCCTAAATCAGTTAATTCTTTCAAGTCATTACTCATAAGGTAGGCGAATACACGTGCCATACCGCAATTAGATATAAAATCGGGTATGATTGAAATTGAGTTG
>JBIIQP010000094.1:0-10167 GCA_044341975.1 Crocinitomicaceae bacterium | reverse complement strand
AAGTAACTGCTTCTCTTACAAACTAGCTCAAGGCTGTTTTAATAATACAAAGATAAATATTTAGAATTTATTTGGATATTAACACAGAATCTTCGTGGTCTTGGACCTACACCCACACCTTTGCGCCTTCTGAGCAATTCTGGCAAATGTCAATTTTGTTGCGGCCCGTGAGGACAGCTTTTCGAAAAGAACGGTAGGTGTTACTTTTCCAAATGGTAGAGAAATCAGCATTTTCTATACTGCCCAGTACATGTTGTGCGTCTTTGTCGAAACAACATGGTACTACTTTCCCATCCCACGTGAGCACGCTGCCCGACCACATGCGCCAACAATGATTGCCTGTTTTGTATTTCAGTTTGTAGGTGCCGTCAGCTTGCAATTTGTAGCGAGAGTAGGATTCGTTTTCGGGCATGAGTGAATGACCATTTTTGTACTCATAGAGCTGGGCTGTTTTGATCCGAACCTCATCAACACCTAATTCTTTTCCAAGTGAAAAAACGGCCGGTATTTCATGCTCATTCGGTTTCACTGCCAAAAACTGAAAGATCAAGTTGGGAGAATTGGATTTTAGCTCCTTCTTGGTCGCCACAAGCAATTTCGTTGCATCAATCACTTTGCTCAGCTGCCCATTGACGCGGTAATTTTCATACGTTTCCTGCGTCAAACCATCAATAGAAATGATCAGTCGGTCCAATCCGGATTGCACGATCTCTTTTGCCTTTTCAACATCGATAAAATGCGCATTGGTAGAAGTGGCTGTGTAGATATTGTGTTTTTTTGCTTGACGAATGAGTTCTAAAAATTGTGGATGCAAGAATGGTTCGCCTTGAAAGTAATAGTTGATGTAAAAAACGCTTCTTGAAACTTGTTGCAACATGCGCGCATGCAGATCGAGATCCAGTTTGCCAGTCGGTCGCGTGAATTGTTTCAAACCACTCGGACATTCCGGACATCCTAAATTACACGCTGTAGTTGGTTCAATGGAAAGTGAAAAAGGCTTCCCCCATAAAATTGGAATTTTTGTGATGCGCGAAAAAGAATAGGATAGTTTAAGTGCAATGAGGTTGTATGCCCGGTAAAATGTAATCACCCGGAGTATGCTAAACGTATCTTTCCAATTAGACATAATTCAAATGTAGGGGTAATTCTTCATTGTCTTTCAAACAAATATTTCTAATCAGGCTTACTCTTCTAACTCTTAACAACCTAACTTTGTGTCATGAAGAAATACATGCTTGCTTTTTTATCCCTAATTGTTTTAAGTTATTCATTCGCTCAAAACACTTATTTCATCAAAGACAAAATCTCGCTTGAAGTTATCCCTTTCGTGAAGGTGAAACCCAATGTTGGAAAACCTTTTTTAGCTGATATTGACGGAATTATTTCATTGGATCAAAACACAACGTTAGTAGAACTGCATGTAAATGGCTACCGAGATACCTCGATTAACTTGAGCAGTTTGCTAGAAAACACCATCTTCTTGACGCCTTTGGTCAAAGAGATTTTGGAAATAAAGGTAACGGCGGGAGAAAATCCAGCGCACCGTATTATAGATCTCGCCATTCAGAATAGAAAAAAGAATAATCCAACGGACAATGATGCATTTAAATATGATTCATACAGTAAATTCATTTTTGATGCCAACAGGGATGAACTAAGTAAAATTGCAGATAGTACAAGCGATAGCACGCTTCTCAGCATGAAGAAATTTTTCGATGAGCAGCATTTGTTTTTAATGGAAAGTGCTTCTACCCGAACCTTTATTCCTCCATCACGCGACAAAGAAGAAATTACTGCATACAAAGTATCAGGTTTCACAGATCCCATGTTTTCGACCTTTGCCAATGAAATGCAATCCTTTAGTTTTTATGAAAATCAATTTCAATTGCTTGGTAAAACGTACATCAACCCTATTGCTTTGGGTGGTACAAAGCGTTATTTATTTATTTTGGAAGATACCACTATTGTAAATCAAGACACCACTTTCACCATTTTTTACCGCCCACGAAAAGGAAGGAATTTCGAAGGAATGACGGGTCGCTTATACATCAATACAAATGGGTACGCTCTTGAAAAAGTAACTGCTGCACCTTACGAAGATACCACAGGAATGTTGGCGAAGATTATTCAGGAATACGCCTTTATCGACAACAAAAAATGGTTTCCCGCCAAATTGAGTACTCAAATAACTTTCGGATTCGGGATGTCCGTCAATGGGTTACAAATAGAGGGCAAAGGAAATACGTACATCAAAAATGTCCAATTGAATCCCGAAGGTTTGAAGAAAAGAAACTTCGACAACGTAACCGTTACCACCAATGAAAATGCCGGTGAAGTGAAGGACAATGTATGGGATTCCTTGCGGGTTTTTGAAATCACAGATCTCGAAAAACGCACCTATCAAAAGATTGATAGTTTATCAAAAGCGGAAAAATTTGACAAGAAATTAGTTGCTCTATCAGCCTTAGCTGAAGGAAAACTTCCACTGGGCAAGTTGAACTTAGATCTTGAACGCGTATTGCGTTATAACCTTTATGAGAAATACAGATTAGGCTTGGGCCTGGAAACATCCAAGAAATTAATGAAATCAGCAGTTGTTGGTGGTTATTTCGCTTATGGCACGCGTGACAAGGAATTCAAATATGGTGGCTATTCTACTATTTGGCTCAATAAGAAAAATGGTGTAAAACTAAATTTACGTTACCAACATGATGTCATTGAACGCGGCGGCTATTCATTTCAAAAGGATGGATTTACGTTGAATTCAACTGCTATTTCCAGGGAGTTTTTTATCCAGAATATGGACAAACAAAGACTGGCTGAAGTATCCCTATCTGGGAATATCAAATCAAATATGAAAATAACCTTGATTGGAAATTACCAGCGTTTGTGGTTCACAGAAGGTTACGCCTATAACTACACCAGCAACACGCCTGCAATTCAAACAGATATTGCGGAAACAGCTGTTGAGTTTACATGGAACATTCGCGAAAAAGTCATGCAGCTCGGCAATCAGCGTGTTTCAAAAGGGACAAAATGGCCCAAGATACAGTTCAAAGCAGCGCACGGTTGGAATGGATGGTTTGCGGCAACCAATGACTATTTGCGTTTGAATGCTGAAATTCAACAAGACATTTCAATTCGTGGCTTGGGTAAATTAACATGGACCTTGACTGGCGGACAAACAATCGGTGATGTTCCACTTGTATTGATGCAAAATGGCAATGGAACAGGTCGAAATTGGAATCTTTCCGTTGCAAATACCTTTGAAACGATGAAACCTTCGGAATTCTTCAATTCCAAGCAAGCGGCATTTTATATACGAATGAATTTCAATGCGTTTAAAACCAAAGCAAAATGGAATGAACCACAAATTGGTTTGCATCATGCAATTGGTTATGGTGAAATGGCTGATAAATCTTTGCATTCAGTGTCACTTCGTTCGATGGACAAAGGGTTTTATGAAGCCGGTGCCTATCTAAATAATATATTCACGAATGGAGTTTCTGGTATCGGTATTGGTGGATTTTACCGCTATGGATATTATGCTGATGGGGATTGGAAAAAGAATATTGTACCGAAGATTTGTTTAACAGTTACATTGTAGGAAGTCAAGAAGGTTGAAGAGTTCAATGCGTTCAAGAGTTCAATGAAGGTTCAAGAGCGTTCAACAGTTCAATAGGTTCAAGAACGTTGAAGAGTTCAAGAACGTTCAAATGTTCAAAAGGTTCAAGGAAGGTTCAACATTTCAATCCTTATCGAAGCAAGTTCACATGGCCAGTTAGAATTTGCCAGTATTCAGGTTGATCACAAGAAATGTATTTTAGCACATACGTATACGTTCCTTCTTGCATCAAACGATCTTGGTAACTGCCATCCCATCCGTAAGCGGGGTCGGTTGTTTGATAAAGAAGTTGTCCCCATTTGTTATAGATGTTCAATTCCCATCCAAAAACCTCTAATCCAAACAAGCCGTTGAATTCGTTGTTGAATTCATTTCCGTCCGGCGTAAATGTATTCGGCAAATAAATAGAGAATGGTTCAACAATTAGTTTTTGAAAGCTAGTGTCTTTGCAACCAAACTCATTCGTTGCAATTTGATACGGCCAAAGTGTGCCACTCGATTGATAATTGTGCACAGGAAACTGCTCTGTTGAGAAGGAAGTACTGTCATCAAACCAATAGAAGAACTCAGTAGCGCCTTGAGATTGGTCCGTAAAAGTAATTGCTGCATTACAAATATCCGTTCTGGCAGGATCAATAGAAAATTTTGAAACTGGTGAAGGGTGAATTGTGATGTAATCTTGCTTCAAGAGATAAAGCGTGTCAATACACCCCTCAGTTGTGTATACTTCCAGCCCAACACTGTAACTACCAACGGCATCATACACATGGACTGGATTTGCAGATAAGGAGGAGTCGCCATCGCCAAAAGTCCAAGTGTAATACATAGGCGAATCGGACTGACTTAAATTCTGAAATTGCACCGTCGCAGGAACACAACGCAGTCCGGGAACATCAACAAAATCAATCGTTGGAACGCGGTAAATGAAAATAGAACTTGTCGCTGTCTCGTAGCAATTGTCGAACCAGGCCGTGAGGGTTATACTGTGATCGCCAGGTGAATCAAAAACCACATTGTTGACATCTAAATCCGGCGATGTTTGAATGGAAGCACTCGGTCCAAAATCCCATTCATATTGCGTGAAACTCGGACCAGTCATTGTGCCGTCAAACCAAAAACTATTGTCTGTTATACAAATAGAGTCATTGTGCGTGAATGATATCGTCAATAATTCGTTGACCGTGATTTGTTCTTCGGTGGTGTCAACACAAACTCCATTTGAACTGCCAATTAACGTAACGTTGTATGTCCCACCTGCTGGAAATGTATAGGTGGGTAAAACTGAACTACTCGTATCCGTGGTACTATTTGTCACTCCAAAATCCCATTGATAAATGGCTGCATTGGATGAGTTGTTGCCAAAACTTACTGTTAGACCAGCACATTCATACCCCACAGGTAAAATGATCGATGCCGTTGGTTCACTGAAAATATAAACCGAATCGGTAAATGTCGCGGTGCAAGAACTGTTTTCCGCCTCCAATGTAATAGGTATGAATCCAGCGGTAGTAAAGGAGACATCATTGACATTTTGACTAGTTGCTGAAGAAGTTGTAGCATTTGGACCAAAGTTCCAGGCATAAGAACTAGCTGCACCACCAACAGTTTGGCTCACAAAATCAAGGCTATTTCCCACGATGCACACAGAATCTTGGGTAGTAAATGAAACACTAAATTCATTGTTTACCGTCACTGTCATGCGGGCAGTATCTGTGCATGGTTCACCGGGGTTAACGACCAATATAGCCTCATATGTTCCGGGTGAAGGATAGGTATAACTTGGTTCAAATGTGCTACTCACATCAGTTGAAACTCCGTTTACACCAAAATCCCATTGGTAAACTGTTCCACCATAAGAATTGTTCTCAAAGTTAACCGTCAACCCTTGGCAGTAGGATACAAATGAGGAAAGGTCTTCCTGGATTGGAAGTTGGGCAGACAATGTGATGTTGCAATTCAGGACTCTGAAAAGGAAGTCACGAATCGTTTGTCCGATTAATACACCATTTCGATATTCTTGCACGCGTATTCCGACAACAAACAATCCCAATGCGTTTGGCGTGGCTGTCAGCAAACCTGTGCTTGAATTTATTGAGATTGGTGAACTGGCGCCCAATGGAGTAGTCGTCGTATATCCAGTGGCCCAAGTGACAGGAAAATAGGGCGGAGGTGGTGCGGGAATGGGTGCTGGAGTAACGGCATCGGCACCTGAAAAAGGTATCACAAGCGAATACACCAATTGATCTCCGTCAGGATCTGTGGCAGAATGATCGAAAATAAGTTCATCGTTGTTACAAAGAAGAAGAGGAGGATAATTTGTAAAGCGAGGACTGCTGTTTTGTGTTGCTCCCGTTTCCGATCCAGGCACATTCGTGGTGAGTGTCAAACCAGTATTGTCGGGGGATGACAAATTACTGATGGCAGGACCCCTGCAACACCGCTGATAGGTAATGGTATACCCCCCTTGGATTGGCGGAAGTGAAATAACAGCTATGTAAACTGCCTTTTCGATACAAACCCCACCGGGTGCCGTTCCACATGGATTGTTAAATGTTACTGGAAGAATTACGCTGCCAGGAAAAGGGACAGAAATTTGTTGAATAGGGCTTGAACTTCCATTCGTGTAGACAGCCAAAGGCAATGGATCATCAAATGCCGCACCAGTCGAAGCGCAATCACGGTATATTGTAATGTAAAAACGGTAATTATTTCCACCCAGATAATCGTAATAGATATCCCCTCCAACGATGTGCGAAGCCCTCAGCGAAAAGCTGAAAATCAGTAAGGTAAAGAATATGAAAGTCTTCATCCGGTTTCCAAGATGCAAAATTAACGCAAATGTTGTTCCAAAGAATGATTTTAATCTTTGGATACGGAATAAATACTCACTTTGTAATTGAAATTGAGTTCTTTGGTAATTTTTGAACCATCTATCGATTTGCCCTTTGATTCGGTTTTTGAATTGAAAATGGGTGGAGACAATTTCATTTCTTCTGCAATTTGCGAGTAATATGCTTTTTTTGCAGGGTGCTCTGGTCCACAAATATTGTAAGTGACATTGGTTTTATTTGCCGCAATAATTGTTTTTACAGCCTCGATTATATCTGATAATTGAATCAAATTGACTGGATGTTCACCATTTTCAATTTCCCTACCACTCAAAAAACGAACTGGATGACGATTTGGACCAATCAATCCCGCAAGACGGAGTATTACATGCCGTTTACCAGAGTGACGAATAACTTCTTCTGCCAAATAAACAATATGGTCGGGAATTATTTCTGCTTCTTCATTTAAAGTTGAAGCTGTATTCGGATAAACGCCTGTTGAACTCGTGAAAATTATTTTAACTCCATCATTGAGTTGATCGATTGTTGCCTTTATTTGATCGGCATAATCCTTTGCACCTTTTGGTGGAAAGCAAATAATTACCCAATCAGCTTGTTTAACATTTTGAGGAAGCTGTATATTGTTGATGCTGTCATAGATGAATGGTTCTATGTTTGCATTTTTCAACTCAGAAAATCGTCGTTCGTCTCTCGAAGAACCTAAAATTTCAAATGAATTATTTGCCAATTCCCTTGTCAAAGGAAAACCCAACCATCCGCAACCAATAACAGCTATTTTCATTGAGGGCTAAAGTTAAAAATAGCTTTGATTTTTTGGTTTCTTTTTTTCAATACCCACGAACATCTTCTTAGGCTATCTGTTAAATTTGTATCATGCAGTTTTCAAAGTCGTTTGTGCGTTTCAATTGGATCACTCTGATCTTTATCTATTTGGTCGTCGTTGCTGGAAGTTTTGTTCGGATAACAGGAAGCGGAATGGGATGTCCTGATTGGCCCAAGTGTTTTGGTCAGTGGGTGCCACCAACAGAAGCTGAGCAACTTCCGGAAAATTACCGTGAAATATACCTTGAAAAACGATCAAAGAAAATAGAGAAGTTCTGCAAATTTCTATCTTCCATTGGCTTAAAGTCAACCTCTGAAAAGATTTTGAAGGACCCCACATTGCTGGTTGAAGAAACGTTTAATGCCCAAAAAACATGGACAGAATACATCAATCGCTTATTTGGATTTCTGGCAGGAAATTTCATGTTAGCTGGATTTATATGGATTTTGTTAAAATATAGAAAACGAAAATTGGTTTTCTTGGCTGGTGGAAATTTGATTTTGATGGGCATTGAAGCGTGGTTTGGGTCGATAGTGGTGGCTTCAAATCTTGTGCCTTGGACAATCACTATTCACATGTTTTTGGCTTTGGTAATTATCGGTATTCAACTATTTCTTTTGCATAAAATAAGTGTTACACAGCAGACGAAATTACCATTGAACAAGACCATGAAATGGCTAGCTATTCTAGTTTTGGCAATTACTTTTTATCAAATGTTTTTAGGGACACAAGTGCGTGAATACATCGATGAATTAACGAAAATGGGATTTGGTCGCGAAAGTTGGGCAGAGAAATTGGGTATGACCTTCTACATACATAGAAGTTTTTCTTGGCTCGTATTGATTATCATGGCTTACATGGTTTGGCAGAATGAAAAGATGACTAAATATTGGATTATTCGTTCGGCATTTTTGATTTTAGCACTTGAGTTAACGGGAGGAGTATTATTGGCTTATGCGAACATGCCAGGACTTGTGCAAACGAGCCATCTTGTTTTTGCAGCAGTGCTTTTCGGAATCTTGACAATGTTGATTTTTAGACTCAAATCATCAAATAATATAGATTCTGCAACACTTTCTTGAAATTAAAGGGAAGAATGCTATATTTGCAGCCGAATTGTTTGCAATTCCAGGTCCTGTAGTTTTGTTCTCCATTTTATTCCGGCGGACAGTCAACTTCGCTACGGGACAGCGAAAAATTGAAATACTGTTGCAGAAATGTAACATGGTCCTATAGCTTCCTCCTCCATTTTATTTCGGCGGACAGGCAACTTCGCTATAGGACAGCAAAAAATTGAAATACTGTTATAGAAATGTAACATGGTCCTATAGCTCAGTTGGTTAGAGCAACAGACTCATAATCTGTGGGTCCCTGGTTCGAGCCCAGGAGGGACCACATCACCCTAAAAGCCCCTCAAAAAGGGGCTTTTTCGTTTAAAAACTATAATAAATGTCAATGTTTTCTTAAATGTTCAAAAAGTGCAGTATTGATATACAGTGTTTCCTTCCAAACCTTTTTTGACTGAAGAATTCCAATATTCTCAAGTTCCTTGAGGTATTTTGCTGCAGTAATACGTGAGATAGACAATCGATTTTCCAAATATTCACTCTTACTGTACGGGTGCTCAAAAAGCAATTCGATCAATTCTTTACTGTATATTTTCGGAATCTCCTTCCTTGCCTTTTCCTTGGTCTGTTCGAAAAGCGTATTAATTTCTGTTACTTGGTTTATAGTCGCTTTAGCAGTTATTTCAACTCCTTTCAAGATATAAAGAATCCAGTCTTCCCAGTTATTATTCGTTCTTACCTCTTGGAGTAATCGATAATATTCTGACTTATTTTCAATGATGTAACCGCTAAGAAACAACGTGGGTTGTTCAAGCAGACCAGTCATTATCAGATAGAGAATATTAAGAATCCGTCCAGTGCGTCCATTCCCGTCATAAAATGGGTGTATGCTCTCAAATTGATAATGTTGGATAGCCATTTTTATCAAATGAGGAATTTCGTCTTCATCAAGATTGATAAACTTTTCCATGTTGCTCAATAGCGAATTGATAACATCTGTTTGATCAGGCGGGGTATAAATAACCTTTCCCGTTACTGAATTTCTCAATGCAGTCCCGGGTAGTTTTCTTATCCCGGCATTATTCTCTTCAAGAATTTGCTGGATTTCAATAATAGTATTGATAGTAAGGATATTTTTTTTCTGGATTGTTCTGAATCCAAATAACATTGCCTCCCTATACCTCAATACTTCTTTGGTGGAAGTGTCGATTTGATCACCTTTTGCCGATAATGCTTGATATAACTTATCTTGAGTAGTGATTACATTTTCTATTTCTGAACTTGCTCTTGCTTCTTTTAGAATAACCGCATTAAGTAAAATTTCTGGATTAGGTAAAATATTTATTATTCCTTTTAATTCAGCAAGTGCAACTGAGGATTTCACCAATTGCTTTAAAATAGTTACGGATTCAATAAATTCCTTTGCAGGGGGCAATATGGGCAGATCATTAAAAGGAATCTCATAGTTATCTTTTACGCCCCTTCTTTTTTTTGTCATGTATAGTATTTTAACTTGACCTTATTATCATGTAAATATATTAAATAAAATTATACATGACAACATTCTCATGTATAAATAATTCACTTTTACAATTCTATCGCAATTCGCTCAATATTTTCCCTCAGCTGGTTCGATATTTCAGACCTGTCGCCCACCAAAAGCCCTCTTTCTGAGGGCTTTTTTCATTTAAATCCCTTTAAAAATAATGGATTCGCCCTGTTTACGGGGTTTTCGGTTTGGACTTAAAATCCATAAAAACACATAAAATCGATTTATTTAATTCTAAACCTAAGGTCTAATTC
>JBIIQP010000093.1:0-10295 GCA_044341975.1 Crocinitomicaceae bacterium | reverse complement strand
TATTCTTATGGATTTGAAAAAAGATGAAATCGGTATTCAAGCACTCATCTTGGCACCATCGCGTGAATTGGCAATTCAAATTGAAACAGTATTCAAATCACTGAAAACGAATTTCAAAGTACTCACATGTTACGGAGGCCACTCCATGCAAGTAGAACGAAACAGTCTTTCAGAAGCTCCTGCGGTACTCATCGGAACCCCAGGAAGAATCTGTGATCACCTCACGCGAAACAATTTAAATTTCGAAAATACGACACAGCTCGTCATCGATGAATATGATAAATGTCTGGAATTTGGATTCGAAGATCAGATGCGTTTCATTCGTGAAAACCTAGTCCACTTGCAGAAAACGACGCTCGTATCTGCAACATCCATGGCAGAATTCCCTGGCTACCTGAAGTTTCGTCAACCTGAAATCATCAATTTTCTTTCAGAGGATCAAGGTCCCAACATTACCTTTTTCAAATTGCCAGTTAAGACAACGAATAAATTCGAGCGCTTATTCGATCTACTTTGTTCTTTCAATGGTGAACCAACAATTGTTTTCTGCAATTTTCGTGAAGCGACAGAATCCATAACTGAATTTTTAAAAGAATCTAATTATGAGTCCGTTGCCTATCATGGTGGTATGGAACAAGAAGAAAGGGAGCGTGCGCTAATCAAATTCCGAAATGCCAGCTATCACACTTTAATCTGCACCGACCTTGGATCACGCGGACTTGATATCCCTGAAATTCAACATGTGGTTCATTTTCAATATCCTCAGTCACAGGAGGCCTTCATCCATCGCAATGGAAGAACAGCGCGCATGACAGCAGATGGTTCCGCCTATCTTATGATCAATTCTGATGAAGAAACGCCTGATTATTTAAATTTTCCGTCTGAAGAATATAAGATCGATCCTGATTTTTCATATCCCACTCAAAGTGAATGGATCACTGTATATTTCAGTGGGGGCAAAAAAGACAAAATCAACAAGATTGACATTGTAGGATTCTTAGGGCAAAAGGGCGGATTGAAAAAAGAGGACATCGGTCTAATAACGGTTCTTGATTACACTTCATTCGTGGCGCTTCGAAGAAAGAACGTCCCTACCCTTCTTAAGAGAATTTCGCAGGAAAAGGTGAAAGGAAAGAAACTGAAAATTGCAGTTGCAAGATGACGTTTAAACTTTTTAGCTGAAAAAAAACCAGCGTTCGCATCCTAAAATTGATTTCAAAAAAATATTTTCTTTAATATGCGTGCATAGTATTAAAACATTATTTATTTTAGTAGCACGACAATTAATAAAAGAGAATACAATATGGAATCTGCAAATACGAATCCGTTGAAAGGTGGCGAATTTCTTATAAGAAAAACTGCCCCACAAGAAATTTTCATTCCGGAAGAGTGGAACGAAGAGCAGCGCATGATTGGACAGATGTGCGACGATTTTATCGACCAAGAAGTCGATCCTCACCTAGAACGCATTGACAAAATGGAAGACGGTTTAATGCCATCACTTCTTGATAAGGCAGGGGAACTTGGAATGCTTGGAATGACCGTTCCGGAAGAATTTGGTGGAATGGGCGTTGATTTCAAAACATCCTTATTAGCCACAGAACATCTTGGCAAAGGTTATTCATTTTCAGTGGCTTATGGTGCTCATACGGGAATCGGAACATTGCCTCTCCTCTATTACGGAACAGAAGAGCAAAAAGCAAAATACATCCCAAAACTTGCAACTGGTGAATGGAAAGCCGCTTACTGTCTTACTGAACCAGGTTCGGGCTCTGATGCCAACTCTGGAAAAACAAAGGCAGTTCTATCTGCGGATGGAAAGCACTATGTCTTAAACGGACAGAAAATGTGGATTACGAATGGTGGATTTGCCAACTTCATGACGGTTTTTGCGAAGATCGATGACGATGCAAACCTTTCGGCATTCTTAGTAGAAGCAGCATGGGAAGGCATCAGTCTCAACCCAGAGGAAAAGAAAATGGGAATCAAAGGATCTTCGACACGGCAAGTCTTCTTCAACAATGTGCAAGTCCCTGTTGAAAACATGCTTTCTGAAAGAGGAAATGGATTTAAAATCGCTATCAATATTTTGAATATTGGTCGTATAAAACTAGCAGCTGGAGTTCTTGGAGGTTCCAAAGCAGCCATTTCAGACAGTGTGAAATACACCAATGAGCGCGAGCAATTTGGAAGATCTATTTCGAAATACGGAGCTATTCGTTACAAAATTGCAGAACAGGCCATCCGTACTTTCGTTCTCGAATCTGCGACCTACCGTGCGGGGCAAAATATTGAGGATGCAATCGACGGATTGATTGCGGGAGGCATGTCAAAAGGTCAAGCCACCTTAAAAGGAATCGAACAATTTGCTGCGGAGTGTGCTATGTTGAAAGTTGCAGGTTCAGAATGCTTGGATTATGTCGTAGATGAAGCCGTTCAAATGTATGGCGGAATGGGATATTCTGCTGAATCTCCGGTAGAGCGAGCATACCGTGATGCGCGTATCAATAGAATTTTTGAAGGTACAAATGAAATCAACCGTATGCTTACCGTGGACATGCTACTTCGTCGCGCGATGAAAGGTGAACTTGATTTAATGGGACCCGCAATGAAAGTGGCTGGAGAACTTATGAGCATTCCTGAAATGGGTGATGCTCCTGAGGGAGTATTTGGAAACGAAGAAAAATATCTGGAGAATTTCAAAAAAACCATTTTGATGATTGCCGGAAGTGCCGTTCAAAAACTGATGCAGAGCCTTTCCAAAGAGCAAGAAATTCTTATGAATATTGCGGACATGGCCATTTGGGTATACCAGGCTGAGTCTGTTTTATTGCGTGTCCAGAAAATGATTGGAATGAAAGGTGAAGCTGCTTGCGAAGCACAAATTGCCATTGTCAAAGCTTATTTCTACGACACCGCTGACCGTATTGAGAAATCAGGCAAAGATGCCCTGAATTCATTTGCTGAAGGTGATGAGTTACGCATGATGTTGATGGGCTTAAAACGATTCACCAAAACGGAACCATTCAATCCGAAAACAGCGCGTCAATTGATCGCAACGAAGATCATAGAAAGCAATAAATATTGTTACTAATAAAAGCAAAAGGCGGGATATTTTCCCGCCTTTGTTTTGTAATCTAATTGTGATTTAGGTTATTGGTTACTTTTTATTTTGCACCAATACAATCCCATCTGCTTCAAAGCACATTTCTTTTTTAGGTGCTGATATTTTCTCAATTTCCTCCTTGGATCTTCCTGCATCTTCGGCAAAATGTTTTTGCATGTCAACAGAAATCTCATCCCAATAAGCATAGCCGTGAAAATAGGCTTCTGTTCCAGGCAAGGTCTTTACTGGAATCGTAAAATGATCTTTAAAACGAACACGAAATGTTTCTCCATTTCCTTTATCGATACTCACCCAACATCCTGCTGCCTGACAAATTTCTGCCAAAGGTGCCTGAAATGTAAATTCCACACGATCATTCTTCGTTTCCAATCCCTTTACAACTTCCTTTACAGAAACGGAACGTGACGTATCAACTTTAACTATACCGTAGCTTTTTCCTAATTTCTTTGAGGAATTGGCTTGTCCAAACGCAATAGAAGTGGAGAAAAGGAGAATTAGAATTATAATGTGGTTTTTCATATTTTTTTTCGCAAAGATGAAATTACAATTCATTTTAATGCACAATCTTTTGATGATCGCTAGAATCGTCAAGTTGAACGGATAAAAAAAGGCTTTCAAAATGAAAGCCTTATAAATTCGTCTTATTACATTCTATTATTTCAAATACGTCTCAAAAAAGTCTTGCATTTCCATCATTGATCCTTCTACGTTCATATGTCGAACACCGCAAGCCGTCATAAAACGCACAATGATTTGCCTGTTTCTAGCATCATTTGTAACCATTGAGATCTTCGCTTCTTTCGACTTTTCATCAAAATTCACTGTAAAATTGTGAACATAAAACCCTGCACTTTTGGCAACATCTTCTTTTGTCATTTGAGCGGGAAGCGTTATTCTATATGCACCTGTCTCCTTTCCGGACACAAGCTCCTTTTTTGAAAGAACCAAAGCCACATCTTCATTTTCTTGTGCATGTAAAGATGAAAAAGAACAAGCAACAACTATTAAAAACAGAAATAATGATTTCATAAGGGTTTATTAAAAAATTTGACTGAATCTAAATTACACTAATTTTGCCAAAATTGATCTGTGAAAGAAAATATTTCTCCTTTTTTCGATCCAAAACTACTTGAAGCAGGCTGCGACGAGGCCGGTCGTGGGTGCTTGGCGGGTCCAGTTGTTGCAGCAGCAGTTATTTTACCAAAAGATTTCAGGCATCCCTTTTTAAATGACTCGAAACAACTCAGCGAAAAAAAACGTGAACAGCTTCGTCCAATTATTGAAAAAGAAGCAATCAGTTGGGGAGTATCATTCATCAGCCCAAAGGAAATAGACGAGATAAATATTCTGAAAGCTAGTTTTTATGGAATGCATCGTTCACTTGATCAGCTAAAAACAATTCCCGAATTATTATTAATTGACGGCAATCGGTTTATCCCCTATTCCACTATCCCTCACAAATGCATCGTCAAAGGTGATTCAAAATACTTGTGCATTGCAGCGGCTTCAATACTCGCAAAAACATACAGGGACGAGTACATGTGTGAATTGCATGAGAATTTCCCTGCATACAATTGGAAAAAAAACAAAGGCTACCCTACTGAAGAACATCGGTCTGCAATAAAAAACTTCGGAAGCACAGAGCATCACCGTTTAAGCTTTACATTACTGGCACCTGAGCAACTTTCATTGTTTGATTAAACAATAGATTGTTCATTACATTCCCGCTTGCATTTTTTTTTACTTTATGAAAACGATAATTTTGAACAAACTGGAAAGTTATGTTCGCAAGGTACTTCTTCATTGCACTTGGAATCGCCAGTCTACTTTGGGTGGGGTATGTTGCTGCCGACCTAATCGACAAGAGAAATGCTTTTGCCCCCACATCACTTTTTGGAAAAGAAGACGGAAAGGTTCTGATTATCAATAGACTAAATGAAGCCGATGAAGCGCTTCTTCCTTTCAAGACTATCCCTAAAAATCATGAAGTTCTTAACGCTTTAAAATCTCATATTAAAGAGATAAAGGCCGTTTTCATAAGCGCGTCGAGAAGGCATCTGATGATCGAGACGAAATTTTTCTGGGATAAAAACAAAGTCAACAACCTTCTTAAAAAAAGTGGCCTAAAATTCAAATCTACGGGACTAAATTCATTTGAAATTAGCGGATATCAAATAGAATATCACAAAAATGCGCTTTATCTCCATGCCCCAGACCTTGAATCAACGACAAGTGATGCGTGGTCGAATTTTGACCGAAAATCAAGCGCATCCTTAATCGACTTTTCCACTGACACACCTTCTGTTTTAGAGGTCTACTTCAGACAAAAAGGAAAGGTGGAATTCATTACGAAGAACCTAAAAGGATTAAAAGGAAAACATGCGAATGACAAAGAAATTTTTGCTGCAGGTCTCCCAAAAAATCTAGAAAAATATCATTTCTTCGAAAAAGAATTTGCAGCCTACAATGATAAAACTTTTGCAAATGGCCCAATGTATGAATGGATTGAAAATGGATATGTTTCTTTCGAATACAAAGGTGAAAAAGCAATTGTAACAGACTATATAAATGGTCAATCGCCCATTGCACTATTGAACGAAACATTAAAAACAGATGCGGAAGAAGAGGAACACGCTCAGTTTAAAGGCATTGAATTGTTTTCCGGATTTCCATCGTCTCTCCAAGAAGGATTTCATGTTTATTTAATGGATGATTTTGCCGTAATAGCTGAAAATGAATCCGTTTGTTCCGAGATTGTAGCACAACACAAATTAGGGAATACACTTTCATCCGAACAATATGCTATGGATAAAATCTATGCTGATTTACCATCAAGGGTTTCGGAAAGAGTGGCAGAGGGCGAATCGCGGTTTTCAAAAACAGTTTACAAAAACAAATTACTCGAAACGCATTTGGGTAATGTCATTCATCAAACGGTAGCACAACCAGAAGAGGAAATCAAACAGGATGACGAAACGATTACAATGAACATTGATGCAAACATCAAGGATTTCATTGCATTTAACGGAAAAGGTAATTGTGTGGTATTAACCGTGACCGGCGAACTTATGTCTTATTCCGGTGGAAAAATGAATTGGGTGAAGAACCTCAACAATAAAACCATTGGAGGAATTACCTACATTGAAGAATACCAAATGATATTGGTGACTGCAAAGAATGCATTGCATCTTCTCGATAAGAATGGAAAATACGTAACTGGTGGACCAGTTTCAATCGGAGGAAGGACACCACAGCAGCCAGCTACAGAGTTCAATTACAAGGGCCGCATGTATTTAGCTTACCCAGACATGAGCGGAAATGTGGTCGTTTACGACTCGAGGCGCAAGAAAATTTCATCATTCCCTCATGGATTATCAGAAGTTACCGGACCTGTTGAAATCTGGGTTAGTCAAGAGAAACTTTTCTTTGGTATTCTCAATAAATCAGCATTCGTCATGCTCGAAGCAGAAAAGAAAAAAGAATACCGTTCATTCGCATTACCTGGCGAAAGCATCTCAACAATTTCTGACAATGAACTCTTCTTGCTTACGAGTGAGGGCGGGCAATTATCTTGTGTGAATCAGAAAGGCATTAAGATCGATATTCGAAACTCATCGAAAGGTAAAATGCTATCTTCCGACAAAGGAAGAAAAGAATCCTACTTGTCAAATTTCAACAGAGGACAAGTCTTCTTTTATGGAACAGAAGGCGCCTTCATTGGAAAAGTAAATACAGACGTGAACGATGCCGAATACTGGTCCATACAAACCATTGATGGAAAATCCTATGTCAGCATTGTGGATGGCATTGAGAACAATGTATATTTGTATGAACTCGATGGTGGAAAAGTTGTTGACAGATCATTCGAAGGAGGCAAAAAATGTATGCTGAACAGGTCGCAAGACGAGCTCATCTTAACTACAATTGTTGATCGTTACATTGTACAGTATCGTCTCAAAAAATAATACAAACCTATAACCTAA
The DNA here is from genome assembly GCA_044341975.1 of Crocinitomicaceae bacterium. Taxonomy (GTDB): domain Bacteria; phylum Bacteroidota; class Bacteroidia; order Flavobacteriales_D; family Crocinitomicaceae; genus M0103. The sequence continues at coordinate 3,185 of JBIIQP010000093.1, read as the reverse complement.
CTTTATGAAAAAGATTTTACTTTTCTTTTCAATTTCATTAACTCTGTTTGCTAATGGCCAAAATTACTTGGGGGTGGCTTCAAGTAATTACAGCGGGGTAATGGGGACCGATCTGCAGCCGGCAAGCTTTGTCGATGGAAGATTTGTAGTTGATGTGAATCTATTTAGTGGAAGTTTTAATCTATATCAAAATGGAGTGGCTTTTGACACCAAGGACATGCCTAAATGGTGGATTAAATCTTTTGCTGATACAACAATCTTTAATTCGTGGGCAAAACCAGACTCAACTTTTTCAGATCGATACCTAGTAAAGTTTTACGACGAAAATTCCAATAAAAAATTAGGCGTTTATTCGACTCTTCAGATCGATGCTTTAAATTTTATGTTTCATATCAAACCTACGATTGCGGTTGGTTTCTCAGCAAAAACAAGAGCTGTAACCAATCTTGATGATGTTGATTCGAAACTCGCTGTACTTGCCGAAAACTCATTCAATTACCAATCATTGTGGGGTACTGAAATAGAGGAAAAAAGAATATCTGTTAGCTCAATGGCATGGACTGAATATGCCCTACATTACGCTCAGGTAGCGAAAGATGATAACGCTCATTTTTTCAAAATTGGAGGGAAGGCTAAATTCCTTTCAGGGCTATTCGCCGGATATTTCCATTCAAATGATTTTAAATATAAACTACAAGACCAGGACACTTCCCTTATTTTACGAGGGAATTTTGATTTTGGATATTCTGAGAACATCGACAGCTACACAAGTGGAGTTTTCGGGCTTTCACCAATTACGAAACATCGCGGACTAGGACTGGATTTCGGTGTAGTATATGAATGGCGTCCAGATTGGCAAAAATTTAAATATGACATGGATGGCGAAACGAATCTTTGGAGGCGCGACAAGGATAAATACAAATTAAAGGTTGGTGCATCTTTACTTGATCTTGGCGCAGTAAAATTTACCACCGATGCTTCCAGTAAGGAGTTTTCAATTTATTCAAATTCTAAATTCGATTTGACAGTTTTAGATAATTACACATCTGTTAATCAGCTAAATCATTTTGTTGACAGCATGGTGGACAAGAACACCGACTGGAACTTAAGTGAACGAGACACTTTTTTCTACATGCAAACTCCAGCAGCGCTTAGTTTACAAGTAGACTATCATATTTGGAATTATTTTTACATCAACGCTACGGGATTGATTAATCTGCACTCCAGAAATAGAGCCAATACAGTACATGCGGCCAATCAATTCTCCCTTACGCCAAGTTTTGACTATAAATGGTTCGGATTGCATGTGCCGTTGTCAGTCAATTCCTTCTCCGGTTTCAAAGCAGGTTTAGCTGCGCGACTTGGACCTTTGACACTCGGTATGACCGATTTCAGACCGATGCTAGCTACCGGAAAAGTTCGTGGAGCAGAATTTTACATGGGATTGAGAGTTCCTGTTCTATATGGTCATCCTTCAGATCAAGATAACGACAAAGTTTCTGATGGCAAAGACGCATGTGAAACAGTTCCGGGTGTTTGGGCATTCAAAGGATGTCCAGATTCTGACTCCGATGGAATTCAAGATATGAATGACAACTGCCCGCAAGAAGCTGGACTAGCAGAATTCCAAGGATGTCCGGACAGAGATGGAGACAAAGTTCCAGACAAAGATGATAATTGCCCTGATACCGTTGGACTTGTTAAATACCAAGGTTGCCCAGACACTGATGGCGATGGAATTATTGATGGTGACGATGATTGTCCAACTGTGGCTGGCTTACTTTCATTCAAAGGTTGTCCTGACACGGATGGTGATGGAATAAAAGATGATGAGGATGCTTGTCCTGAGGTAGCAGGTCCGCTTGTGAACCAAGGATGTCCTGACACCGACAAGGATGGACTTTTCGACTTCTTAGATGATTGTCCAGAACAATATGGCCCGAAAGAAAACAAAGGTTGTCCTTGGCCGGATACAGACAATGACGGTTTGTTAGACAAAGATGATGAGTGTCCAAACTTAGCGGGACCTATCAAAAACAAAGGTTGTCCATACCAGGATACAGACAACGATGGCGTATTGGACAAAGACGATGATTGTCCAGCTACTGCAGGACCAGCATCAAACAAAGGATGCCCTGTTATCGAAAAAGAGGTGGAAGAAATTCTGAAAACGGCTTTCGATAACTTGGAATTTGAAACAGGAAAAGACATCATTAAAGAGTCTTCGCTGCCTTCACTTTCAGAATTGGCTGCAGTGTTGAGGAAAAAGTCAACTTGGAACCTACAAATCTCAGGACATACTGACAACGTAGGTGATGATCAGAAAAACCTCATCCTTTCTAAAAAACGTGCAGAAGCAGTGAAAAATTACATGATGACTCAAGGGATTGATGCAACACGATTGTACGCATTGTATTTCGGTGAAACCATGCCAATTGCAACGAACGATACACCGGAAGGTCGTCAAAAAAACAGACGAGTTGAAATGAAGATTATTTTTAAATAATTTTTTAATTAAAGCATAAAAGGGCTGATCGTAAGATCGGCCCTTTATTTTTTATTTTTGTCACATGATCATCAATAAACGAAACAGGTATCTGCTCAGCATTCTTTCAGGTCTCTTGATGACAATTTCATTTCCTTTTACAGGTAGCCTTACATTTCTTGTTTTTTTATCCTGGATACCCCTTTTGATACTTGAAGACAGTATTACTATCGCTAGATACCGCTCTGGGAAAGTATTCATTCATGCCTACATTACCTTTTTTATTTACAATATTGGCACAACTTGGTGGATTTGGAATGCCAGCGAAGGCGGCGCAATCATGGCTTTTGTGTTGAATTCACTTCTTATGGCTCTCGCGTTCCAATTTTTCCATTTTACCAAAAAGAAAATTGGTTCGAACTATGCGATTTTATGTTTCATAACTATTTGGATAGCATTTGAATACCTTCATTTTCGATGGGAACTTTCGTGGCCTTGGCTTTCATTTGGCAATCATTTCTCAATTATTCCTTCCGTTGTTCAATGGTATTCATTAACTGGAGTATTAGGAGGAACAATTTGGGTATTGGCAATAAACTTTTTAGGATTTCAATTATTCAAATCCATTTTCATAAAAAAAACAAGCTGGAAAATTGAATGGAAGAAACTGAGTGGATTGGTTATGATCCTTTTTACGCCA
>JBIIQP010000221.1:0-2871 GCA_044341975.1 Crocinitomicaceae bacterium | reverse complement strand
TATGGGAATACCTTGGCCTGCTTGAAGAGAACTCCCTTTCATCCACAATGCTACCGTAAAACTATTTGAGCCAAATTGATAATTTGCAAGATTGCCAAAATCAATATATGAACTAGTTCCATTAAAACTCATAGCAGCATTTGGATTTCCAAAGCGATCAGTTGTTGGTGTTGCTCCGTAAATCACTCCCGCTTGTGTCACATTTCCCGCATCGATTGCGGCCGTTCCTGAATTGAATGATGCATATGCCTCTAAATCAGTGGTGATATCCTGTGCCTTAATGCCGAATACTGTACACACTAACAGACATAAAATTGCCTTTTTCATGAAAATAAAATTTAAAATTTTAGCAAAACTAAGGTTGGTAACTCACTAAATCCAAGTGACTTTGTGAATGGTATCTTTGAGTTTGTGAACTACAAAATTGCATTTCATTGCAGAAAAGTTAGTACACTAAATAAACTTGATTTATGATTACTTCAAGAGATCAAGAATGGCCTGTTTGCGGTCGCGCGACACTGGAATCTGAGCACTATTTTTAAGGATTAGAAAACCCCCTTCAGATTTCAAATAACCCGCCACACAGTTGATGTTCACGAGAAAGGACCGATGAGGGCGAACAAAGTTCTGGTTTTCTGCTAATGCATTTTCAAAGTATTTCAAGTTCTTGGAAACCGTCCGAGATCTAACATCGTTGCAAAATATTTTGACATAGGATCCATCCGCCTCAATATATTCCAATTCATCCAGCGGGATGTAATCAAATCCACCTTGTGTAGGGACACACAACACTTCGTTCTTGTTCTCCTGTAGATTTTCCGCAAGTACCTTTAATCGAATCTCGTTGTCGCGGATCTTTTTTTCTTGCTTCAGTTTTTCTACAGCTTCGGTGAGTTGATCCTCCTGTATCGGTTTCAGCAGGTAATCGATGGCCGATAGGCGAAATGCCTTGATTGCATAGGCATTATACGCGGTCGTGAAGACAACATTTCCCTTGAATTTTCGCTCCAACAACATCTCGGCAAGCTGTATTCCGCTCTTGCCCGGCATTTCAATATCAAGAAACACTGCGTCGGGTTGTTCATTTTGGATCAGTTGCAACCCTTCATCCACATTCTCCGCTTCACCTGCAATTGATACTTCAGGTGCAAGTTCTAGCAACATGAGACGCAACAATTTTCTTGCTTGTGCAGAATCATCTATAATTACCGCTTTGTATGCTGCTTTCTTAGACATGTATGCGAATGATTACGGTGGTTCCTGTCGGAACTTCTCCTTCGAAGTTATCCCTTATTTCAATACCTACCACATCCTTTTTTTCAAAATTTAATAATTGAATGCGCTTTTCTATGGCCGCAGAGGCAAAGGACTGATGTTCACTTCTGTTTTGTGCATTCAGTAAAGTTGATGCCACTCTTCCAATGCCATTGTCACTGATCGTAACAATCAACAACTCATCCACGTCACTCAAATTAATCTCTATCTTCAAACGCTTTGGCCCAATTTTATGACGCAAACCATGCTTGAAGGAATTCTCGACATAGGGTTGTAATAGCAATGCAGGAACCTTTACACCTGATACGTCTAAATTCTCATCGACTAAAATGGTGCACTCAAAATCGCTTTGGAGCAACATCGCTTCGAGATCGATGTAGAGTCTCAATAACTCTATTTCCTGCTCTATAGATACTGATTTCTGCGTGCTAAATTCCAGAACTTTCCGCACCAAACTTGAGAAATCACTTAAATAACGTGCTGCATTCTTTTTATCGTTCTCGTAGATGTAACCTTTAATTGAATTAAGAACGTTGAAGAGGAAGTGTGGATTCATCTGTGCCTTCAATGCGTTTTGTTGGGTTAGACGAAGTTCATTTTCCAAACGCAATCGTTTTAATTCTTTCAACTGTTTTTTTCTCAATGCTAATAACCTCCAACGAAAAACACCAAATGCCAGGGACAATGTTGATGTGGTAATTAGAAGATAAAACCACCAACGTTGCCAGAAAGGCTGTAAAACGTGGAACTTATAAATCAGGGTGTTAATCGAATCTACTCCCTGCTGATCTATCATTTTAACCTCAATGGTTATATCACCGGAGGGTAACCGGGGTATCTCAAGTTTACCCAAGGAGCCAGCTTCCTTGATCCAATTCTTAGAATATTCTTTGATACGATAAGCGAACTGAAAATCCTGATTTGAACGATAACTTATCCCATCCGCGTAAATAGTCAGTTCATCATTGAATCTAATCATCGGTGCTACTTTCAGGCTGATCCGACGCTTATTTAATTCAATACCTCGGCCATAAATGAGACCTGGAATTTTTGGAATGTAAAAAGTCTTCAATGGAACAGAGATGACACCATCACCACTTGCTGCCCAACATGTATCACGCTCAACAAACAAAGAACGTATATTATTGGACGGCAAGCCCTGCAACTTTGTTAATAGTTCTTTTCTTTTGTTCTTGAGATTAATTCGCAAAATCCCTTTAATAGTTGCAACGTAAATATATCCCTTGTAACAATATAATTTTGCAGCGCGATAATTAAGCAAATCCTTACAAAAGAGGTGCACATTTCCCAATCTATCTATAGAATAGATCTTTCCGTCGAACGTCAGAAAGTAGACCTTTTTACCGTCATGATCAGCGGAGAGTGTAATGACCTGTTTTGAAATATAAGTTTGAGTTAATTTCCACTGACCATTTTGTTTTTCCAACTTTATAAGCCCATCATTGCTTGCAACAAAAAAATGTTTTTTATCCGGTGACTCGCAAATTTCGCGGTACCATCCATTTTTTAACAGGTGCTTAAATTCAATTGGTTTTTGGAGGTTCTTTGTGAAAAATATCCCCTGAGAACTTAATA
>JBIIQP010000220.1:0-2874 GCA_044341975.1 Crocinitomicaceae bacterium | reverse complement strand
TTCATGTAGCAATGGTGTTTGACCGCACATTATCGCAGATTAGAACCTATGTGAATGGTTCTCTTGTAAATACGACAAATTTACTCTCAAGCTTTTCCGGATTTAACGCATCAGGAACTTCAGCTGGACAGTTGATGATGGGTAGATCTTCTAATGGTGGACAATATTACAAAGGAGATGCAGATGAAATGAGAATTTATCGACGAGCGTTAAATTCAAATGATATAACGGCGCTCTATAATTACTGTTCTAATTCTGCTCCTACGCCTGCAGGAAATACAAGTCAAAGTGTTTGTAACAACCAAACCTTAAACAATCTTTTTGTAACGGGTACCAGTATCAAATGGTATGATGCACCCACGGGAGGTAATTTGTTACCAGGTTCACAAGTAGTTGTTAACGGGGCCACTTATTATGCTACCCAAACACTCAATGGGTGTGAGAGTCAAACACCATTGTCTGTAACTACAACTATCAATTCTCCGGCAGCACCTTCTGGATCTTCAACACAAAGTGTTTGTCCTAATGGAACAATTGCCAATCTAACTGTTTCTGGATCAGATGTTCAGTGGTACAACTCCTCTGTGGGAGGCTCACTTATACCGACAAACACATTAATCGCGGATGGATCAATTTACTTTGCATCCCAAACATCTGGTGGTTGCGAAGGATTAGATCGTCTCGCAGTGACAGCTACGATCAACATTCCTTTAGCTCCGACCGGAACTTTAAATCAAGAATTCTGCAATTCAGCAACGGTTGCAGACCTAACAGCGAATGGGTCGAATATTAAATGGTACAGTGTTTCTACCAATGGTACGGAACTAGCGTCTACAACTGCTTTAATAAATTCAACTTACTATGCATCTCAAACGGATGGAGGATGTGAAAGTCCTGACCGCTTAGCTGTTGCAGTGAATATAAATGCACCCGCAGCTCCGACCGGTACAGCTTCTCAAACTTTCTGTGGTTCGGGAACTGTCTCAGACATTGCTATTAACGAATCGAATGTAACTTGGTACGATGCAGAAACAGCAGGTAATACACTAAGTTTATCAACCGCTTTAGTGAGTGGTACGACGTACTATGCCACACAAACAGTCAATGGCTGTGAAAGTTTGGATCACTTGGCAGTTACGACTTCAATTAATTCAATTCCTTCAGCGCCAACTGGGAATGCGGCACAAGTGCTTTGCAATAGTGGGACAATAGCAGATCTTGCAGCGAATGAATCAAATATTCAGTGGTACAGTTCTTCTACAGGTGGATCTAGTCTTCCGGTTGGATCGTCTCTTTCCAGTGGATTGACCTATTATGCGACACAGACAATTAACGAATGTGAGAGTATGGAGCGATTAGCAGTAACAGTTACTATCAATCCAAACCCCTCAGCGCCAACTGGACCGGATCAGCAATTCTTTTGCATAATTGAAAATAGCACTGTGGCTGAGCTTTTAGCGAATGGAAACAACATTCAATGGTATGCTTTTCAAGGTTCAACGACTCCGCTATCATCGAGCACACCGATCGTACAGCAGGACTATTATGCAACTCAAACAATAAATGGTTGTGAAAGTGATACGTACCTTTCTGTTTTTGCTTTTGAAACGAATCCTCCATCTCCACCTTTTTTCATCAATCCATCCCTTAGTTTTTGCTCCGGAGCTACCATTGAAGATTTGAATGGATCGTCAAATAGCTTGATGTGGTTTGATGCTCCTAACGGCGGCTCACCTTTATCGATGTCTACAGTATTGATAAATGGGATTAATTATTACGCCTCAAGTGTTAATTTAGGTTGTGAGAGCCTTGGGCGCACACTAATATCAGTTGATATCGTTCCGTCAATTGACCTAAGCGTGACTATTGACGGAATATTGATTACGTCCAATCAAGACAACGGTCAATACCAATGGATAGATTGTAATAACAACAATGAACCAATACTGAATGAGACACTTCAGTCATACAATGCAATTGAAGCAGGGAGCTATGCAGTAATCATAAGTCTTCCAAATTGCACGGATACCACTGAATGTTTTTCGGAGTTTGCTTCCCTGAATGAGAACACAATGGATCAAATACTTCTTTTAGCTAAGCCTAATCCAGTTAGTGATCTCTTATCCATTTATTCCTCAGGGGTAACTCAAGCACAGATAACTTCAGCCAATGGTGCTTTGATTGAGACTATTCGATTGGATGGAGAAACTAATCTAGACGTCACAATGTATCCTTCAGGTGTCTATTTTATTAAAACGTTGGAAGGAAGAACGACGAAGTTCGTAAAACAATAATTCTTCAAGATGTTTTAGCCGGCTTTGCCTTGGGTAAAGCCGGCTATTTATTTCCCTAAATTTCGTCTTGGAACAAAAAAAATTCTCTAATTCCAGTCATTCCCGTAAATGCATTTTTCGGAGGTGTGATTATGCGGTTTACAAACTCACAAGAGCCGTTCACAAAGTGATACAAGGATGTTTGGCAGGTTTGTTATTTTTGGAGATATTTAATTGAAATCACATGAAAAAACTAACATTATTCTTGGGAGGAATTCTCCTTAGTGCAGGTATTTATGCGCAATCTAATTTAGAAAAAGAATTCAAGGACGAGTTCAACATTTCTGGAGTTTATCATCTTTCCAAAACAGTTACTATTTACGACAAGGCGGTAACCAAAGTTAACTTTGAATTTATCGAAGAGTCGAATAAATTAAACGTTTACTATGATGCAAGTGGATCGCCTGACTATATCGAAACGAATGCCACGTTTAGAAGTTATTACAGAACTTGTGGAGTCTTTTTTGAGAATGCCTCTAATCTATTTGGTGGAAGATTAATGAAGCTTGAAGAAGGGGTATTTATTGCTTTAGCAGGACAA
>JBIIQP010000092.1:0-10442 GCA_044341975.1 Crocinitomicaceae bacterium | reverse complement strand
AGATGTTTGATCCAACAATTCAAGTGTTTCCTCAAATTTATTTTCATCATATACATAAATAGTAAGGACCGGACCGAAAATCTCTTCACACATTGTTCGGAATTTTGGATTCGTAGTTACCACTGTCGTTGGTGAAATAAAATATCCTTTAGAATTATCATAGGTTCCACCTGTTATAATCTCTGCATCGGATTGTGCTTTGCAATAATCAATGTAACCAGAAATTTTGTCAAATGCTTTTCCATCAATCACTGCATTGATGAAATTTGAAGTGTCATCAGGAGTACCAATTTTAAAAGAATTTACTTGTTCTACAAAAATTCGTTTTACTTCCGGCCAGATATTCGAAGGAACATACGCTCTTGATGCAGCTGAACATTTTTGACCTTGAAATTCAAACGCACCTCTCGAAAGCGCTGTTGCAACTTCAGCGGGCTCAGCACTTTTATGAACCATTACAAAATCCTTTCCGCCCGTTTCTCCTACAATGCGCGGGTATGAACGATACGTTTCAAGGTTGTTAGCTATGTCTTTCCATAATTTTCTAAAAACTCCTGTGGATCCAGTGAAATGCAATCCAGCAAATTCTTTGTGTTTGAAAATCACTTCTCCTGCAACTTGTCCACTCACAGTCACCATGTTTATAACGCCATCAGGCACACCAGCTGCTTTGAAAAGTTCCATTATAACCTGTGCAGAATATATTTGTGATTCCGCTGGTTTCCAAACTACAACATTTCCCATCATTGCTGGAGCCGCAGATAAATTTGCTGCAATCGAAGTGAAATTGAATGGAGTCAAAGCAAAAATGAATCCCTCTAATGGTCTGTATTCTAAGCGATTCCACATGCCGGGCAATGATTCTGGTTGCTCGCGGTATATCTGCGTCATGTATTGAACGTTGAAACGGAAAAAATCAATCAACTCACATGCAGCATCTATTTCTGTCTGATAAACATTTTTAGATTGCGCTAACATTGTAGCGGCATTCATTCTATCTCTAAAAGGACCAGCTAAAAGATCTGCCGCTTTCAGAAAAATCGCAGCACGTTCTTCCCATGGTAAATTTGCCCAATCCTTTTTTGCTTTTAAAGCAGCATCTATTGCTTGTTCTACGTGCTCAGCAGTTCCAACGTTATAATGACCCAATACTTTTTGGTGATCGTGTGGAGATGTTAAAGGTTTTTTGTTTTCAGTTCGAACTTCCTTTCCACCAATGTACAAGGGTACATCAATTGGAGCTTGTTGGTACATTGAATGGTACTTTGCAAGCAGACTTTCTCTTTCAGCAGACCCTGGGGCATAAGCTTTTACAGGTTCATTTTTAGCAACTGGTACATTGAAGATAGCGTTCGACATAAAAAATAATTTTTTGCAAAAGTAACGATTGTTGGTTATCCTTGCAATCATGATTGCGGATATACTCAAATCTACGAACGAAAAAACACAAAATTGGTTTAAGGGACTTGTTACCAAGTTGTTAATATTTTTTATCTTCTTTGTTTCACAAACATTTCATGCTCAGCAATCAAAAGAATATGTCAGAAAATCCATTGAAAATTGGAATTTCTTAATGCGAAATGATTTGAATGCGCTTCGTGATGATGCATTTAAAACAATGAAAAGAGCTTATGCTGAAAACGATCGTTTTGCTTTAAATGTTGGGAAGCGCAACCTAGGAACGTATTTAAGTCGAACTGGGCGACATGAGAAAGGTGCCACTTACTTAAAAGAAGCGGCATTATTTTTCACAATTATGAATGATGCCCAACTTGCGGCAGAAACATGGAACGAAGCGGGCAATTCAATTTTATTACAAGGTAATCCCAAAGAATCGATAATTTGCTATTTACGCTCCTTAAGAATTGGAAAGGAATCGTCGGATGAAACATCCTCTTTTTTGGCTGAATCAAATTTTGCACAGGCTTGTCTTCAACTCGGTGACACTTTAAAAGCAGCTGCATTATTGAAACATTACAAATCTCAGTGTCTGCGATTAGAAAAGTGGGAATCAACTTCCAATGCGTATGCATTATTGGGGCAAATTGAAGAGGCTAGAGCAAACAAATCGTTGGCGATGGAATACTATGAAAAGAGCGCCAAATATGGGAAGCTTTCCAAATCAAACTTGTCTATTGCGCAAGCAAAAAACAATTTGGCTATCGTCCACTTTAACGACAAGGATTTTATTCTGTCTTTGAAGCTATTTCAAGAGGCTTATTACTTGAGATGTCAATCAGGAAATATTCGTTCAATTGCTGAAAGTCTTTACAATTTTGGAGATTATTATTTTCAACTGAATCAGACGGATAAGGCAATATCCTCATTTCGTAAAGCCCAAAATTATGCTTACACCAAAAAATTGATGGTAGAATTTAAGGATGCCACGATTGCACTTGTTGAAGTTTTTAAGAGTAAAGGTAAATTGAAAGAAGCATTAACAGAAATGGAAATGCTTGTAAAAAAGCAAGCGATTCTTTCTCAGGAATTAAATTTTGGAACAGAAAAAGAAAACGATGAAATGATTGAATTAGAACGAATTCGATTTTCAAAAGAAGGCAATGTGTTTACGAATGAAACATCGCACTCGGTTCAAGGCGTTAGTTGGATCATTTACGGGCTGTTTTCATTCCTTATTCTTGCAATGATATTTATTGCATTAAGAAAACAATGATCAATTCATTTTAGCAGGGTAAACCAAGTTGAAAATGGGAATGTGAACTTGAAATAATTTGCCTGTTTTTAGATTTTTGAATGTATAAAATCCTTTCATAAAACCTAGTTCTGAGAATAATTCACATCCACTTGTGTAACTGTATTGCTCACCAGATTGGATGACAGGTTGCTCACCAATTACACCTTCACCACTTACGAAATTAGGTTCGTTCAAAGAGTCAAAAATGTACCAATCACGATGCATTAACTGAACGTTGAAATCATTCAGATTCTGCATTTTAACAAGGTAGTTAAAGAAAAATTGACTCCCGGCGATCTGTGATAGATCCTCCCTGAACTGGGTGGTTACGGTAATTTGAACGCCTTCTGTTATTGCTGTGTTCATGTTCAATCTTAAGGTTGACGCAAGTTAAAATTATAATTACTATTTTCCAATTATTTTAATGTGAACTTTTGATAAATTAACATTGTTAGTTCTTATATTTAACTGTGGCATAGCATTTGCTAATTAGCTGCGTTCTTAAAAAGTCAAACCATGAAAACAAGAATACTTTCAATCTCTCTTTTTTTTGGGCTTGTAGCCAGTAGTTTATCTGCTCAGCAAACATCTTCTTCTGAAAGGATTAATTCATTAAAAAATGATTTAACAAAATGGGATCCAATAAGAGGTGAATGGCTGGCAAATAGCATGCTTTCTTTGGCAAATGATCAGCCTGTGCCCGATAGGACTTTTCCGGAGAGCATCACACCATTTGATATGTATCGCGCACTTCCTGACAATGAACGAGCGTCACTTAATCAATTGATAGCATCAAATGCTAGATCTTCTATGAATAACGAAGACCAACAACAGTGGGATCGCATGAGTCGCATGGTATCGAGATCCGGATGTCAAGTAACCACGGCAAGAACCTATGGCGATCCGCATTTACAATCATTTGATGGTGCGACCTATTCATTTCAAACAGTAGGGGAGTTTGTTCTTGCAAAATCTCCATTAAATCGATTTGAGATTCAAACACGTCAGCAAGCGCAACGGGATGATTTTTCATTAAATACAGCTGTTGCAATGAACGTTGCGGGTGATCGTGTGTGTATTTATGCGAATGAAAAACCAGATCGTATTGAGACTTCTTCTCTAAGGGTAAACGGTCAGGTGGTTACACTAGTCGGTGGTACTTACTTTTTGACACATGGAGGCACAATCAATTATTCAAATAATTCGTATCGAATTGCTTGGCCAACAGGTGAAGTTGTTCAAGCTGAAATGCGACATGGTTCAACTGTAAATTTTATTAATATTACAGTTCAGGTATACCCATGCTCCCAAAATGATATGGATGGACTGCTTGGAAATGCGAACGGTTCAAGAAATGATGATTTTGACAATGGAACGAACAACAGAAATCTTTTTTCGTTTTCTTCATTTGGTAATGATGCGATGCAGCAGGCGTCAAATGAAATGGAAAAAGAATACCTGGCATTTATTGCAAGAGATTTTGCACGTAAATACAGAATTACCCAAGAAACATCGCTTTTCGATTACGCTGTAGGCAATAATACCTTGACGTATACAGATGAATCATTTCCGAGAGTTCACCGCACAATAGCTGATTTAACACCAACTCAACAAACCAATGCACGAAGAGTTTGTGAAGAAAATGGGATACGTGGCGAAGATTTGAAGGGCTGTATTTTTGATCAGGCTTACCTTGAGATTCCACCTGCGCCAAGGCCTTCAATAAGTGATCCGATTAAAGGAGTTGATTTAGGAAAGATTGATAAGCCTGTTCCAAATGTAAATCCAGGACATCCAAGCTACAATCCAATGGGTAATAAAAAGGATCCTTCAGTAAGACCTGTGCCTCAAACCATTGCAAAGCCAAACGTGAACACAGAATTGCCTAAAGCGGATTCTAAAGAAGTCCCCGAACAGATAAATCTTCCGCATACGAATCCTTCGGTTCCAAATAAGCCTTCAAACCCAACTAAAACATCGACACCTGCAGTGCCTAGTTCTCCTGCAAAACCAGAAACAAAAATAAAAGTAGGAAAGGGATAAGTTTTTTGGAGTGAAATAGGTGCTCACTTAAATGTTTAACATCTATTTCACCTGATTTTGTTCAAAAATCATACGATTCAAGCTAAAAAGCACTTGATTGCTTTGTTATTTTTGCTAAAATTAGGCTTAAATCCTCCGCAATGAAAAACCTTTTCCTATTACTTTGTCTGTTTTTTGGGCAAATTTCTATTTCACAAGTTTTGATTCCTGGGAATACTAAAGCGGATGTTTATCTTATTCAAAAAGATCTCCTTCAGCACAAAGGACAAGCGTCCTCAGAAATTATAAACCGATTTGCAGTTGTAAAAATTAAAGGGCTCTATTTTGTTTCTTTTCTTGCTGAGAAATCTGAAAATTTTTCGAGAGCGAATCTTGTAAGCATGGATTGTATTCCGGGAGATCAAAAGGGATCGATTATCAGCTTAAGAGTGCCTCTCACTAATTTGAATAAGTTAAGTCAGTTACCAGGAATCAAATCTATTCAATTAGCTGGAAAGATTAAACCATTTTTGGATAAGGCCGTCAAAGATATTGGAGCAGACAGTGTTCATCGTGGGATTAGCCTTCCTCAAGGTTACACAGGTAAAAATGTACTGATTGGAATTACGGATTGGGGATTTGATTATTCTTCTCCAATGTTTTACGATACCTTGCTTCAAAATACGAGAATTCTCGCAGCTTGGGATCAATATAAAACAGCTGGTCCACCACCAACAGGTTTCAGTTATGGAACAGAATATACGACACTCCCTGAATTCTTGGATGCCGGAGCAGATACAGCCAATATTTACAGTTATGCCACACACGGCTCCCATGTAGCCGGAATTGCAGGAGGAAGCGGCGCAGGAACAGTTCATCGTGGGATTGCCTTTGAAGCAAAATACTTGTTTGCCACCTTTTTAGTGGATGAAGCTGCAGTGTTGGATGCCTGGGAATGGATGTATCAAAAGTCGCAGTCTGAGGCAAAGCGATTGGTGGTAAACATGAGTTGGGGATTGTATCACATGGGTACATTAGACGGAACTTCATTGCTCAGTCAAGCGATTGATGGTTATTCAAGTTTAGGAGTAGTTTTCTCGAATTCAGGAGGAAACAACGGCAATGTGAATTTTCATATTAAAAAGGACTTTAACAATGACTCAATTCGCTCTAGAATAGAATTTTACAATTATGCGTCGAATGCAAATATGTGGGGACAAAGTATTCATGCCTGGGGAGAGCCAAGCAATTCATTTGAGTGTGGAATTCAAATTTATAATTCAACTGGAAGTTCACTTTTAGCTCAAAGTCCATATTACTCGACTGCAACCACGGTAAATTATGTGGACACTTTTCTTGTCGTTAATTCAGATACTATTTGGTACAATATTTCTGCTGATGCGTCCCATCCTCAAAATGGTCGACCTCAAATGCGATTGCGTGTTAAAAACACCAGTAGTTTGCGTGTTTTATTAAAATCTAGATCTGCATCTGGCAGGGTTCATTATTGGAATGTGACAGAATTGTCTACCGATGTTGGCAATTGGGGAATGCCATTTTCTGCTTCAGGCACTGGAACAGTTATTGGTGATAATAAATATGGAATTAGTGAGCCTTCCTGCACAAACAGTTTGTTAAGTGTAGCTGCCTACGCTTCACAATATTATACACCTGGCGGTTCGCTAGTTGGGGGAGGCGGTGCTTCTTTTTCAAGTATTGGACCGCGATATGATGAGGTGCTCAAGCCTGAAATTGCTGCCCCGGGCGTTGCTGTAGCTTCCTCCATATCTTCCTATACAGACAATGCTTTCACATCAATAGCAACTGTTGATTTTAATGGCAGGACATATCCCTTTTCTAGATTTTCAGGAACATCGATGGCCGCGCCTATGGTAACAGGAGTAATCGCATTGATATTAGAGGCAAATCCTTATTTATCGGCAGAACAAATTAAAGAAATCCTGATTCAAACTACGCGAGAAGATAATTTTACTGGAGTGATTCCATTAGGTGGAAGTACTCAGTGGGGTTGGGGTAAGATTGATGCGTACAATGCTGTTAAACTGGCTTTAATTACGGTTGGTACAGAAGAAATGAAGATGAATGAACTTGATTGGAATGTGTTCCCAAATCCTGTTATCAATGATTTGTATTTTACCTTGGTTGAAGAACTGCCTTCTCAGGTTCAGATCATTGATGAAATGGGAAAAATTCTTGAGAGAAGAATTGAAAATGCATCTATTTCTGTAGCCGACCTAATACCGGGAAATTATTTTGTTCGAATGGAAATCAACGGTCGAATTCAACAAGTGAGATTTGTTAAATTATAATGGAAATCATTCGAATTCAATCTGATGAGGTAGGAGTTGTTTCTGATTTAGCAGAAAAGATTTGGCCTGATACTTTCAAGGAAATTCTTACCGAAGAACAAATTCGTTACATGCTTGATTGGATGTACAATCCCACGGAATTGATTGGTCAAATTGAGAATGGGCATCAATTTTATTTACTTAAAATCAATCGAAAATCGGTCGGATTCATTGGGCTTCAGGTGAACTATCTAGAACCAACACAGCTCAAAATTCATAAATTGTACGTCTTGCCCGAAGTGCAAGGAACGGGAGGTGGGAAGTTGTTGTTTCAACAAGCGGTTCAGGTCGCTAAAGAAAATGAATGTGATTCAATCCTATTGAACGTCAATCGATTCAATAAGGCTGTTGGTTTTTACAAGCACATTGGATTTGAAATCCTCAAGGAAGAAAATATCGATATTGGAAATGGTTTTTGGATGGAAGACTATGTGATGGGGTGCAGATTGTAAACACGATAAGCTAGAAATTTAACTACAAATTTTATATACTGAAAAGAAAATTTATTTAACAAACTTAATTTTCTAGTGTATATTTTTTAATTTTAATAGTCTACTAAAACTACTACAATGCTGAACCTTACAGTTTCCTCATTAATTAAAAACTACTGCATGAAGGAATTTCTAAATAAACAAAAAGTATTCAAATATTGTCTGAAAATTTTAACTTCAATATCATTTGTGAGACTAGTAATTTTGTCGCTTTTCATATCAATTTCCTTAACCTTTTGGTCCCAATCAATAGAGGAAAAAACTACTACTGGATCTGGGTCATGGGTCTGTCCCGCTAATGTTTATCAAGTTTCAGTTGAGTGCTGGGCAGGCGGCGGCGGTGGTGGATCGCGCAATGGCAACGGGTATGCAGGAGGTGGCGGCGGCGGCGCATACAGTAAATCGATAATATCTGTTACACCTAGCACAACCTATTATTTTTCAATTGGGTCGGGTGGTTCGGCTGGAAATTCTGGAGGCGATACGTGGTTCAATGCTAGTTCTAGTGGAGTATTCTCATCTTCAGACATAGCTCCAGGAGGAGTTTCTCTGGGAATTTTAGCAAAAGGAGGAGGAGGTGTGTCTAATAATACAACTACGGGTGCTTCTGGTGGTCAAGCTTCTTCCGGCTATTACACGAGTTTAGGATACAATGGTGGAAATGGTGGGACAGGTGCTGCTGCTACTGGAACTGGTGGTGGTGGTGGTGGTGCAGGATCTAATGGAAATGGCGGTAATGCTGCAGATATAATCGGTGGTATTGCAGGGGCAGGATTTGGAGGTGGAGATGGTGCTGACGGCAGGATTTCAGCAGGAAATGGATACCCAGGTTATGAAAGTTATGGAAGCGGCGGTTCAGGTGCCTACAGAAGTGGCGGGACTGCAAAAAATGGAGGTGCAGGAACCCAAGGATTCATTCGCTTAACTTATATACCAGTCACAATTTCCGCAAATCCTTCAGCGATTTGCAGTGCAGAGAGTTCTCTTTTATCAGGAAATACATTTTCGTCATCTGTTACTATTTATTCAGAAAACTTTGAAAGATATAATGGTAATTTTCTTTTTGGAAGTGCGCAATTTGTTGGATGGAAGCTTGTTGGTAGTCAAAACAATACTCTTTGGTGTATTAATAATGCTGCATCAACTGGTTTTACTGGACGTTATTTAGGTTTGTATGACTACTATTATAGCGTATCTAATTCATATTTGTGGGATGGTGATGATGATTATTGGTTGGGCTCATGGTTTGGAATCCCCAATGACTTAATAGCATTTGATAATTCACAAAAAATAAATGCAACGAATTACACAAATTTGTTGATGTCGTTTAAGTGGAAATGTTTAGGCGAAGGTACTTTAGGTGGAAGTGTTTATGATTACGGAATGATTTGCTATTCGTTGGATGGCGTAAGTTGGACAAATCTCAGCTCTGGAGGTGATGGGGCAGGAAAATATTTTGGTAAATCGACAATACAATCTGTATCGAACTTGAATCTACCTTCAAGTTTGAATGGACAACAGTTTTATATCGGTTTTAGATGGATTAATGATTATAATGTTTGCGGAGATCCTCCTTTTACCATCGATGATATTACAATAACTGGAACTCCAAATGTAGGTTATGCCTGGACAGGTGGATCTCCTTCAGGTGGTTCAACACCGAATGCTCAGACAACTACAGTGTACCCAACATCAAATACAGATTATAACTTTACTTTAACAGCCGGTGATATAAGTAGTGGTGCTCTAGCATTAACTCTAGAAGTTAATAGCTCCCCATCGACTCCTGGATCAATGACAGGGTCAACTTCACTTTGTGAAAATGCTACAAACAATGCTTATTCAATAGCACCGGTTTCAGGAGCAACGAGTTACAATTGGACTGTTCCTACTGGTGCATCGATTGCTTCGGGTCAAGGTACAACTTCGGTTGTTGTAGATTTTGGAACTACATCAGGAGATGTGAGCGTAACTGCAACGAATAGTTGTGGAACGAGTGCTGCTTCAATTGCATCAGTTACGTTGAATAGCGCACCTGCAACTCCTGGTTCTATAACAGGGTCAAATTCACTTTGTGAAAATGCTACAAACAATACGTATTCTATTGGCGCAGTTTCAGGAGCAACGAGTTACAATTGGACTGTTCCTTCTGATGCATCGATTGTATCAGGTCAAGGAACTACTTCCGTTGTTGTAGATTTTGGGGTTACATCAGGAGATGTGAGTGTAACTGCAACGAATAGTTGTGGAACAAGCTCTGCTGCAACTTCATCAGTTACGTTGAATATTGCACCTGCAACTCCTGGATCAATAACAGGCGCAACCTCACTTTGTGAAAATGCAACAAACAATACTTATTCGATAACAGCTGTTTCAGGAGCGACGAGTTATTTATGGAGTGTTCCAGCTGGTGCGACGATTGCTTCGGGTCAAGGTGCAACTTCCGTTGTTGTAGATTTTGGGGTTATATCAGGAGATGTGAGTGTAACTGCAACGAATAGTTGTGGGACGAGTGCTGCTGCAATTGCATCAGTTACTTTGAATGCGGCACCTGCAACTCCTGGATCAATAACGGGGTCAACTTCGCTTTGTGAAAATTCAACAAACAATACTTATTCAATAGCATTGGTTTCAGGAGCGACGAGTTATTTATGGACTGTTCCAGCTGGTGCAAATGTTGTATCCGGTCAGGGCACGGAATCTATTGTTGTAGATTTTGGATCCTCATCAGGAGATGTGAGCGTAACTGCAACGAATAGTTGCGGAACGAGTGCTGCTGCAACTTTATCAGTCACGTTGAATGCGGCACCTGCAACTCCTGGATCAATAACGGGGTCAACTTCGCTTTGTGAAAATTCAACAAAC
>JBIIQP010000091.1:0-10465 GCA_044341975.1 Crocinitomicaceae bacterium | reverse complement strand
GAAAAGAAACAAAAATTTTCAATTGCTTCAAGACAGCGTGCCGATCATTGCGACTTGGGATGATCACGATTACGGCAAAGACGATATTGGAAAATATTACACTAAAAAAGTTCAATCGAAAAAGATTTTCCTAAAGTTCTTTCACGAACCTAAAATATCCCAAAGACGAGAACATGAAGGTATTTACACTTCGTATGAATTTTATCAAGAAGGAAAAAAATTACAAATCATACTTTTGGATTGTCGGACATTCAGGAACAATCTGCTCCCCTACAATGGTTCTCTTAAAGGTGATACAACATACAAATACCACCTTGACTATTCCCCCCACACAAGCCCTGACTCTTCTATTCTTGGCAACGAACAATGGAAATGGTTGGAAGGAGAATTAAAAAAACCTGCAGATGTTCGAATTATCGGTTCAAGTACTCAATTTGCTACCGAATACAATGGTTACGAAGCATGGGCAAATTTCCCACTGGAACAAAAACGTATGCTCAACCTCATTAAAAACACAAAAGCCAATGGCGTTTTTTTCATTTCTGGTGATGTACATTATTCAGAATTGTGTGAATTTCCAAACGAAGGCGCCTACCCTATTTATGATTTTACTTGTAGCGGCCTGACCGAAGAATGGCGATTCGCTACACCCAACAAATACCGTATTGGCAAGGCTGTTATGGAAAATCATTTTGGAATCATTGAAATTGATTGGAAGTCAACGGATCCCTTGATACAGTTGCAAGTTTGGGATAAGGATGATAAACTTCGCATTGAAAAAAATCTAAAGTTAAGTCAACTTCAAGCGAACTAATTTTTACTCTTCTTTTTTAGGAAGATAATCTGAACAAATTGGATAATTCTTAAGTTCATTCAAGATTTGGCGAAGCTGTTTTCTGCGCACCCATTGTATGAGATTCCGTTTTTCTTTTTTATCCTTTTTAAGAAAATACAATTCTTCACGATGAGGGACATTGTTCATTTTATGCAAATAGTGCCATCCATTCTTTACAATAGAAATTCCTACTTTAAATCGAGCAACTTCATTGTTGTTCATTGTGATTATCGCCCGTTCCTTAGGAATTGATTTTAATAAACTGAAGCCCGAATAATTCTCGAGCAAAGGCACTATTTGTTTGTTTTTACGAAGACCTAAAACATCAATGATAGTGGGTGCGATGTCGATATTGGATACAGTTTTATGTAAATTTTTCTTAAGTTGATCTACATTCAAATTAGACTGAAGATGTTTGGGAATATACATCATGAGGGGAACCGAAATTGTCTCCAAATAATACGAATCCACATGACCAATGAGGTTATGGTCTTTCAAAGACTCACCATGATCTGATGTAAATACTACGATTGTATTAGACAATTGACCTGACTTTTTCAGTTGATTCAAAAATTCTCCAATTACGTAATCTTGGTACAATATTGCATTATCGTATTCATCCGTAAAAGTTCCTTTCCATTTTTGAAAATCAACTGGAACATTGTACGGATAATGGGTCGTATTTAATTGAATCACTCCAAAATAAGGCGTATGGCCTCTCATTTCTTTCTTTAATTGCGAAATGGTGTGTTTATCATCGATTCCCAAATCGTTGTAAAATTCAAATCCGCTGTTGTCCTTGCACCATAATTTGTCAATTTTTTCATGCGCATAAAAACGATCAAAATGATACCATTGTAATGTATGAGAACTTAGGAAAAAAGAACGCATTCCTGCCATTTTTCCGAAATCCCATATAATTGGTTGAGAATAAAACACCGATGGATCCTGATAAGGCGCAATCCCTGTCAAAACACCTGGCACAGCCAACATGGTGGTGGTTGAAACAGCATACGGATTCTGAAAGACGAAAAATTCTTTGGAGTGAGCCACTTGAAACTTGTCTAATTCTGGTGTTGTTTGACGTTCGTAGTGGTATGCCCCCAAGTTTTGTTTTCTCAAACTCTCAAATACAACCACAATCACATTGAATTTATTCATTTTCTCAATTTGATGTAAACGAATTGCTTGGCGGTATCCCAATCCACGACCTTCAAATTTTCGCTCTTTCTTAATTTCAAAAAGATGCCTAAAAAGTGAAGCAGAGAAATTAGATTCGACCGTGTAACATTGGTCATATTTTTTGTGGTTCAATGTCAAAACTGTAATTAAACTCAAGTAGATCAACCCTGTAAGTAAAAGAAAGCGCAGCGGTTTCCCAAAATAAATGCGTGAAGCAATAAAACGCAAAAAGAAAAACAACAGAAAGAAACAGCTAGAAAAAAGAATAATATCAAAAACGTTGATGGAATCTTTTAAAAGAATCAAAGCACTTTTAGGCTCAGTCCTAAAATATTCAAGTGTATAATAATTCGGAAAATAGCCATTAAAAAAATAGAACGCATAAGACGCAGCAATGGCTAGAATGCAATACAAACTAAACAATGACATTAAAACAAAAACTATTTTCTTCGATTGGTTGAGTGCAGAAAAGAGCACTTGTGCAAAAACAAACAATGAAAATGATGCAGACAGCGAAATCAAATAAAAACCTACTTGTTTGGGATTAAAAAAAGCCAATAATTCTGCCCTAATAAATAGGTCTGCTAGCAAGCAAAACAGGGGAAGAATCAGAATTAGAAGGAACTTTTTCACTGTATCAATTCAAGCATAGCAATATTAAGCATTTATTAAGTTAATATTAAGTTAATATTAATTTAATGTTTCTACAAAAACCCAATCAAAATCACTCTTTAAATTCAAGAAACACTTTGGTATTGCCACTTTCAAGATGAATTATTAAAGAACGTATTCCCATTTCAAGTAATGCAAATTCAATTCGAATCGGTTTACCTCCTTTTTGCATAAAGACCTCTAATTTACCATCCTCTCCATCGCAATGACCATAGCCTCCCCAATGTTCGACAACTTTAGCGTCTTGAAGTCGATCATATTCTACAATAAAACAGTCTTCCTCAATTTCATCCATTGAATAGATCGTATATTTTTCTAAGGCATTCGCGCTTCTGTAGGTTCCAAAGTAAAAAGGATCTAGCTGAGCGAAAGAGTTAGCTAGGATGAATAGAAACAAAAAAGAAAGTAGGTTTTTCATGGTTTACCAATAAACACAAGAATCATTTCTTATTGCAAAGATCGGCAGCCTAGAAACAAAAAATGCTGACTTTTATCAGCATTTCAAAAGTAAATTAACTTCTTATTTTTTAGATACAATGGATTTAAATTCCGACATCTTGAACTTCTTTTCATTTATCCCATCGTATTCTTTAATCACATTGCCGTTCCATAAGTAGATAACTCCAGGAGTATCCTTTGCTCCACCTATCGCTTGCCAGAATGAAGCAACATCGAGCACCTGGTAGGTGTATTTTGATCCTGCATACTCAAAAAATGCTGGAATTAGTTCAGGCTCTTCATCCATAAAGATTATTCGTAATTCAGGAAAATCTTTTATCTGTTTTTTCAATTGGGTCAGCTCTTTTGCTGTTTCCTTGCAATGGTCGCAACCAGGAGCAAAAAAACAAAGGATCTTTTTACCATTGTCAATATCTGCATAGAATTTACCGTATGCAGAGCTCTTCTTTTTGGGTTCAGTGGCTGCTTTTGTTTTAGTCTCTTCTTTCTTTTCTTCTTTTACATCTGAAGTTAAAACCTCCGCTTTTATTGTATCTATTTCCTTAGACACCGCTTCCGTTGTTGGTGATTCTACAATCACTGATTTTGGAACACTAGAAGCACTTCGTTTCGTCATTGGCCCAACTAAATAGACCGCTAAAACACTTCCGAGGATTAAAGTTGAGATCAAATAGCCGTTGAGTTTATCATCGTTTTTATCCGTTATTCTAAAAAGATAAGCTATGATTCCCATTGCAACGATGTTTTTTATCAATGCTTGAACTGGTGTCATCGGCAACAATGAACCAAAACATCCACAATTGCCTTTGTTTCCATTTATAATTATTTCATAGGTCAACTGAGACGAAAAAAGTAACAACATTAAAAACGAAAGTGGCAAAACAAGCCTCTTTAAATAATGTGGTTGCAATAAGCCAATACCTAAAGCCAATTCACAACCGATTAATGTTCTTGAAAAATACGCTGCTGAAACTTCATTAAATCCCATCGGTAGAAGTTGCTTTATTTCAAACGTTGTTAAAGCAAAATGTGGCGAAGGATACAATTTCGCAACTGCGGATAAAAGAAACATGAAGGAGAGAAGAATTCTCAATCCATAAGCTATTTTGTTTTTTAATGTAAGCGTCGTTTCGGAATTCATAAACTAAATTTTGAACCTAAATTTAATGCAAATTACACATTGGGAATCGCAATAAAATGAAAGTAACGAAATGTTAACAAATAAGATTTTCGTAATTTTCCATCTAAAAATTAACGATGCGCCTACTTACAACCTTTTTATTCTTCCTAGTTAATTCTATCTCATTTTCACAAACGACAGTAAATGGTTCTTTCATGCACAATGGATTAACGAGAACGTACTCTTTTTATGTTCCAGCAATCTACGACGGTACACAGGCTTATCCGCTTGTTTTGAATTTACACGGCTACACATCCAATGGCACAGAGCAGTCTTTTTACGGAAATTTCAAACCAATTGCTGATACGGCTGGATTTATTGTCGTGCATCCCGAAGGGACAATTCAAACAGGAACTGCATCAACGCAATTTTGGAATGTTGGATTTTTTCCGTCCAATGTTGATGATATTGGATTTCTTGAATCGTTAATCGACACAATCTCTACTTCTTACAACATCGATGCTACACGTATTTACTCAACCGGCATGTCCAATGGAGGATTTATGAGTTAAAAATTAGCGTGTGAAAGCAATCGATTTGCAGCCATAGCCTCTGTAACTGGCAGTATGACTGGTCAAATGCAAAACAACTGCTCACCAATTAAACCAATTCCAGTAATGGAAATACATGGCACCGCTGATCCAACTGTTCCATACAATGGTCAATCGGGTATGCTTTCAATCGACAATGTACTTTCGATATGGGCGGGCTATAATGGTTGTACTTCTGCTCCTACAACGACTATGGTTCCAAATATAAATACCACAGATGGCGCTACAGCCGAACATTATGTTTATGCTCCCGGAACAAATAACGTAACAATGGAACATTATAAAATAATCAATGGAGCACACACGTGGCCCGGTGCAGCAATTACAATTGGTGTTACTTGCATGGACTTTAGTGCGAGTAAAGAAATCTGGCGTTTTTTCAGTCAGTATTCAAATTCAGAGGCTAGTGTGAAAAACAATGAAATGGCAAAGATTCAAGTCTACCCAAATCCAGTGAATGTTATTTTAAGATTAATCACGGAATGACTGGAGATTTGAATGTTACGGTTATTGATGCCGCAGGTAAATTGATTTTTCAGACGACTGAACAAAATCAATCTTTCGAATTGGACATCAGTAAAATTCAGCAAGGAATGTATTCTATTAAACTTGAGAATGATTCGCAAATCATAAACACAAGGTTCTCAAAATTTTAAGACCTCATTAAAAGGAAGTAATACTTTTTTAAATTACGGATTCAAAGGTTCTTCGACTTCTTCTGCAACTTTAGGAAGTGGAATCTTAGGGTCTACGAATTTCTTTTTCTGATAAGGAAATAAATCCGATAGTTCTCCAGAATAATAGAAATCAAATGCAACACCACCAAACGTATATTCTTTGTCATGTACTTTGAATACAGAACCACCAACACCAGGGTTTTTCTTTGGTTTTGATTTCTGATATCCCAAGTTAAACAAGGATGCAAATATCTCAGGCCTTTCATCAATGCGGAACCCGGCTCTTTCCCATTGCATTTTAATCTGTTTGATAAATAATGCTGTGTACAGGAAGGAATAATAATGATCCTTGTACTGAGCCAAACGCTTTACACGTAAACTCATGGTATCACTAACAACGTGACCATAATTGGCAGTAGAATCAAAATCAAGAAGGTGCTGGTATTCTCTTCCTAGGTAATAAACACTTGTTGAATCCTTCAAATAGCGTTCAATTTTCATGGCTGTGTTTTCCTTAATTCCAGTTGGTCCAAATGACATCATCGTACCAACGGATAGCGACTTAAGTGGTGCAATATATTCTTTAAAACGCTCTCTTCGTGAATTAAACAAGCGCACCTGTTCACCAACCAGCGCTGCAACAATTGTACGGGCTTCAACACCTGCAACCTTCGCAGCTGAATCAATGTAAGGCTTATCCTTTCTCAAAGCTTCACGAAAATATTTCCACTCAGCCACATTCATCCAATCATATGCACTTAGTCCTGTTACTTTTTCCTTGTGTTTCTGTTTTTCAATTTTTAATTGCTTGATGGCATCTTGGTAGCTTCGATCATCTTTTAAACTTAAATCGACCGCATCCAACATTTTTGAAGCCAAAATCTCATCACCGTGATCTTTGAAAGAATTCATGATGTAACGCGCATTGTAAGGATAGAAATCATTCAACAACAAGACTCTATCCAACACCTCAAACCGTTTTTTAACCAAATAAGTGCTATCTACCCGAAAATCCTGATTGTATTTATCATGCATTGATTGGAAATAGCGGTTATTGGCATCCAATTGTCCAGCTTCTTGTGTTAACTTAAATTTCATTGCCACATAAACAGCTGCTAAAAAAGCACCATAAATAGCAAAAGAATAAAGGGCAATTAAATAGGGTATTTTAACCCATCTTTTCGCATACAAACGTTGAATCCACATAAATGGCTATAGCATTAGAAGTTTAGTCGAACGATAAAATGAGGGAATTGTTACGCTTTTAAAGAGAAGATTTAAGAATAAAAACACACTTAATTTATCAATTTAAAAGTATTCCGCAACGTTTGTTTAAGTGATCGTTTCAAATAAACAAGTTTTGAAACGGAAGGTTTCGTTGCGAATATTACTTTTCAATCAAGCGAGCTTCGTGGTAACGAATCAATCCATCGATCGGTTTACGAATAATATTTCCTAGTTGAATTTCATGAAAATCACAAGCTCGTTTCAATTCTTCCGCAAACAAGAAAGCGATAGAGCCTATATAATGAACTTTACAATCTTTGTAATTGGAATAACAGCAAACGTGAATATCATTGAATCGTTTAAATCCTTCAAAAACCATATTCTTGATGTACGCGTCATCAGCATGTTTCATGATGAATTTCATAAAGGAGGCCAAGTAAACGTTTGCATTTGGCTTCATGTAAACATTTGAAACAATATCCTCTTTGGTTAAACCTGTCTCCTCTTTGAACGACTTGTAAATAGCATCTGGCAAACGCTTGTATAAATAATTTGAAAGCAATTGTTTTCCAAAATAGGTCCCACTTCCTTCATCCCCTAAAATATAACCAAGAGCTGGAACCACTTCAATCACATTGTTTCCATCGTAGTAACATGAATTTGATCCTGTTCCAAGAATACATGAAATAGTAGGCTCTCCCTCATATGTGGCATAAGCACACGCATTTAAATCATGGTCAACATGTATTTCAGCATTTTTGAAAACACGTTTTAGTCCGCGCTCAATAATTGAATTAAGCTTATCAGAAGAACAGCCAGCACCGTAAAAATAAATGAGCTTAATATTGTCTCTAATGAGAAAAAGATCTTCATTCGACTTTATTGCTTCATATACACTCTCCTCATTGTGAAAAAATGGATTCAATCCAATTGTGTTGAATTCTGTTTTCTCGGAGCCTGAGATTAAAACCCAATCACTTTTAGTAGAACCACTGTCTGCAATTAATATCATTTTCTATATTTATATTTACTTTGTGTCAAAAGTACACTTTGCTAATTTAGAAAAAATAAATCCCAATATGGATTAACCGCTGGTGTATTAACCGACAAGGGATCAAGGTGTTTTCAATTTAATGAGATAACATATAACTAGCAAGTGTGTATGAAGGTTTTGACAACTATGGATTTTGAAGGATTGTTTAACTGCAAGTGACTATTATAAATTAACTATTGTATATTTCGAAAAAAGTGAAGAAAAAAACTAAGTCAAATTGTTATGTCATCAAATCATTTCATTCGGTGATTTTTAGATATAATTGTGACTGAATTATACCAAAAATTTATAAAGCCCTTTTTATTTAACGGCATGTCTTTAAAAAATTTCATATTCATTGCGGCAAGTTTAATTTGCTTGCTTTCTTGCACGAAAGATGTAAAGGTTGACATTCCTGGTTTCGAAGAACAATTAGTCGTTGATGGAAGAATTGACACAGATGGATTTCCTATCGTTTTGCTTTCAAAATCCCAAGACATTTATGCTTCAACAGATTTAAATGCTTATTTGGGCTCCTTTGTTTATGATGCAACTATTTCTGTGAGCAATGGTTCAACTGCAACTTCACTTCAATTATTTGCCATTGCTGATTTACCGTTAGAATCTCAAAAGAGAGTCGCCGAAATGTTGTCACTTGAATTTAATGAAATCGCTTTTCTGCCGATACAAGTTTATTCCACAACGGATGTTACGATGAAAGGTGAAATGGGAAAACAATACACATTAACGATCAATTGGTCCGGAAAAACTTACTCCGGCACCACCTCACTGCTACCCAACGTTTCACTGGACGATTTATATTGGAAAGCTGATTTAGCAGAAACGAATTACGGCCTCTGTTGGGCGCGACTTTCGGATCCGCCAAATGTTTCAAATGCCTATAAATGGGAACCGAAAAATATCACTCTTAAATCCGATGGCAAACCAAAAGATATCATTTTCAGGCATGCAGGAAATCCTTATTTCAGTGATAAGTTTTTTGATGGGCTGACATTTGAATTTGACACACGTTACCCAAAGAAAGATACCTCATACCTAGACGGATATGAGAAATATTACAAAAAAGGTGATACCGTTGTTATTCGATTTTCAAGAATAGATGACAACGTGTTTAATTTCTTTGACAAAAAAGAGGCACAACAACAATCCGCTGGGAACCCATTTGCCACACCTGTCAACGCGAAAAGTAATATATCTAACGGTGCTTTAGGAATTTGGGCAGGATTTTCAGCACTTTACGACACTCTTTACTGTTGGCCGTAAAACAAAAAAGCTCCCCATTTCTGAAGAGCTTAAAACTTTTTATTTAGAAATCAGCCTTATTTTTTAGTCACTGGAATAGTTGCTGTGATCTTTAATGTTTCAGAAACATCCTTCCCTTTTTTACCGACGCCAAAATCAGTTCTATTGACACTAAATTTGGCTACAAAGGTACCCTTTGCTCCTTTTTTAACGAAAGTAAACGGAATCGTCACATCTTTTTTCACGCCTTTTATTTCCAATTTTCCAATGGCATTGTATCCGTTTTCTGACTTTTCAATCTTAGAAGAAGTAAATGCAATGTTTGGGTACTTTTCAGAAGAAAACCACTCCTCCCCTTTTGCATGACCATTCATCATACCATTCCCTGTATTGATTGACTCTACTTTGATCTTTAAATCGAATTTAGAAGTTCCAAGGTTGGCGGCATCAAAATTAACTGAACCAGAAATTTCCTTGAAAATACCCGAAACCTCTGCACACGTAAATGCAACTTTGTAATCACTACCAATCTTCCATTGCTGTGCAAACAAAGAAACTGAACTCAAACAACCAAATAAGACTGTAAAAACAATTGACTTCATGCTAATTGAACTACAATTAATTTTTTGCAACTTCAAGATCGGCATTCAATCTCACTTCATCAGACAAACCTGGAGAAGGCTGACCAACACCAAAATCAGAACGCTTAATTGTTCCAGTCATTTTGAATCCAGCAACATCACCACCTGCTTGATTCTTAGCAGTACCATTGTGTGTCGCTGTCAAAACAACACTTTTCGTAACACCGTGCATTGTCAAGTTTCCTGTAACAGTATACTTGTTCATTTTCGGCACTTTCGTAACGGTAATGCTTTTAAATGTCAACGTTGGGTATTTCTCTGCATCGAAAAAGTCAGCCGTCTTAAGGTGATTGTCTCGCATTTCCATACCTGTAGTAATAGAAGCTGTTTGAGCGGTCATTTCAACTGTTGCACCTGTAAAGTCACCATTTGGTGTATTCAACTTTACTTCAAAATTCTTGAACTCACCATTCACATCATTGATACCCATGTGGGTAATTGTGAAACCTAAACGAGAGTGCGCTGCATCAGAAGTCCACGATGAAGCTTCAACAAGAATAAAGGAGAACGTTAAAAACGCTGCTATCCCATAAAAAAAGATTTTTTTCATTTTGTTTAATTATTTGAATTTAAGGTACAAAGATGAGAACTAAATCCAACATTGTTCTTGATATAGGTTAAGATATTAAAAAGGATTTTCTGAATTTAATCACTCTTCTTCTTCAGGTATCAATTCCAATTGAATCTGAATCATAATATCCTCACCATCTTTGACTCGATACACGGTAGCTGGACTTGCCTAACT
>JBIIQP010000219.1:0-2882 GCA_044341975.1 Crocinitomicaceae bacterium | reverse complement strand
TCAACAAGCCACTTTGCTGTGTACCCATCAAATCACCTGGCCCCCTTAATTGCAAATCAACTTCGGCAATTTCAAATCCATCGTTCGTACGGACCATTGTTTCCAATCGTTTCAAAGTATCCTTGGATAATTTATCTCCTGTCATCAAAATGCAATACGATTGTTCAGCTCCTCTTCCTACTCTACCGCGCAATTGATGCAATTGCGACAAACCAAAACGCTCAGCACTTTCAATAATCATTACGGAGGCATTGGGAACATTCACACCAACCTCAATCACTGTTGTAGCGACCATTATTTGAGTTTCCCCTTTGACAAATCGCTGCATTTCGAAATCCTTTTGCTCTGCCTTCATTTGTCCGTGAACAATGCTTACGCGGAAATCTGGCAAAGGAAATGCTCTGGAAATAGCTTCGTATCCTGCCATTAAATTGTTGAAATCCAAGGTTTCAGATTCATTGATCAGCGGATAAACGATGTAAACCTGTCGACCAAGCTTTATTTGTTCTCTGATGAATCCAAAAACTCGCAAACGATGACTTTCATAGCGATGAGAGGTCGTAATAGGTTTTCTACCTGGTGGTAATTCATCAATCACAGAAACATCTAAATCACCATAAAACGTCATGGCGAGCGTTCTTGGAATTGGTGTAGCTGTCATAATTAGAACATGCGGTGGGATCGTATTTTTGCGCCACATTTTTGCACGCTGAGCAACTCCAAACCGATGCTGCTCATCTATTACAACGATTCCTAAATTAGAAAATTGCACAACATCTTCGAGCAAAGCGTGAGTACCGACCAGCATATTTATACTGCCATTTTCAAGTCCTTCGTGAATAACTTGGCGGTCTTTCTTTTTCGTTGAACCTGTTAAAATATCGAGTTTCACAGGCAATTCTTTCATCAATTCTGAAAGTGTTTCAAAATGCTGTTGAGCAAGAATTTCTGTCGGAGCCATTAAAGCGGCCTGAAACCCATTCCCTACTCCAATCAACATTGTAAGCAAGGCAACAAGTGTCTTTCCACTGCCTACATCTCCTTGAAGCAAGCGATTCATATGATGTCCGACAAGAAAATCTTTGCGGATCTCTTTCAATACACGTTTTTGTGCCCCTGTCAACTGAAAGGGCATGAAGTGGTTGTAAAAGTCATTGAATACCTGGCCAACCTCTTCAAAAACAAAACCTCGCGATTTGCGCATGCCAATTTGTTTGCGGAGTAATAATTCCATTTGAAGAAAAAACAATTCCTCGAATTTCAGACGCAGTCGGGCATGAATGTAATGCGGTTCATTTTCAGGTTTATGCACAAAAAAGTAGGCTGATTCGCGGGAAATTAATTTATTCTCTGAAATCAAGTACGCTGGAAGAGACTCCGGTATTTTTCCTTTGATTTGTGCGACAAGCGCAGCGGTTAACTTTTCAATTCCTTTGGTATGCAACCCTTTTGCAGAGAGTTTTTCAGTCGAAGAATAGACAGGTTGCAACCCCGACTTTTGGCCAACATCCTTCCATTCAGTCAACTCAGGATGTGGAATACTCCATGTCGAACCATATAGTTTTGCTTTTCCGAAAATTTGATATTCACTCCCAATTTTCAACAATGGCTTAATCCATTTTCCACCTTGAAACCAGACTAAATCTATAACACCTGACTCATCTTGAAACTTTGCTGTGAGTTTTTTATGTCTCGTTGATCCACTCTCACTAATTTGAATAATTCTGCCGCGCATTTGAGCAAAACTATCCAAGTAAATCAGCTCATCAATTCGATTGTATTTTGATCGATCGATATAACGAAAAGGAAAATAATTCAATAAATCACCGAAGGTAAATATGCCAACTTCTGTGCGCAGCAATTCAGCCCGCTGAGGACCAACTCCTTTCAGGAATTCAATTGGCGTAAGAAGAAAATCATTCACAGAATAAAATTAGAAAATCTCGGGAAGTAGAGCGTATTGAATTCAAGGATAAAAAAATCCCGCTTATTCAGCAGGATTCATGAATTATTTATTTTTCCCAAAGGCTTCCATTCCATCGTCTAACCATTTTTTGAAAACGGCAGGTTCATGATGATTCTGATAATCTGCTGAACCAATCTCAATGTCCTTTCCATCTGGATATTTCATCACATAATATGGCTGTGATGATGTTTTGTATTCGGTGATTTGTTTGGCTGTCCACTTATTTCCAATTGTTTGAACGTTAAATGATCTTCCATTCACATCAATTGAAGTTTGTTCATTTTTAGGGAGTTTCGTTCTTTCATCCACATACAAAGAAACAATTACGACGTCATTTCTAAGGTGCTCAATGATTCCAGGTTCCCCCCAAACTGTCATCTCCATTTTTCGACAATTGACACAGCCCCATCCTGTAAAATCGACAAACAAAGGTTTATTCACTTTTTTAGCATATTCCAGTGCTTTCTCGTAGTCATTAAATGCCATAGTTCCTTGCGGCCCTTCGTGCATACCTTCCACATGTTCCTCCGTTGATGCCGGTGAAGCATTTCCACCGCCCAAACCTTTTGGTGATTCGGCGTAAAAGTCTGGTGGTAAATAGGCATTCACTAATTTTAATGGTGCCCCCCACATTCCCGGCAATAAGTAAATCGTAAATGCCAATACCAGTGTCGCTGTCATTGTTCGACCGACAGAAAGTCGGTCTATTTCGCTGTCGTGCGGTAGTTTGTATTTCCCAAACAGATAAAGTGCAAGTGCTGCGAAAATGGCTACTTCAATTGCAATAAATATCTCTCTTTCCAACAGGTGTAATTGCAAGGTAGTATCAACTGTTGAAAGAAATTTAAAAGCAAAAGCGATTTCAATAAATCCAAGAAACACTTTCACGACATTCAACCAACCTCCAGAACTTGGC
>JBIIQP010000090.1:0-10499 GCA_044341975.1 Crocinitomicaceae bacterium | reverse complement strand
CACTGAAATTAGTACTGCAGAGCAATGACAAATTAGGAGATGTTAAAATTGGTTCATCTGAAATAAAAGTATTGGATGGTGTTTCAACTTTGTATTCAAGATTAATCAAGCCAAGCAACTTTGATCCTTCGAAAAAATATCCAGTTTTCGTCTATGTATATGGCGGTCCTCATGCACAAATGGTTACGAATTCTTGGTTAGATGGTGCCAACCTTTGGATGTATTGGATGGCAGAACAAGGTTATTTGGTATTTACGTTGGACGGTCGTGGTTCTGGTTATCGAGGATTTGCGGATGAAAGTCAGATTCATCGCCAATTGGGTACTGTTGAAATGGAAGACCAATTAAGAGGAGTTTCATACCTAAAAACATTGCCGTTTGTGGATACGAATCGATTAGCAGTTCATGGTTGGTCATTTGGCGGATTTATGACGACCTCATTGATGTTGAGACAACCTGGTGTTTTTCAAGTTGGTGTTGCAGGAGGTCCTGTCACAGATTGGAAGTATTATGAAGTCATGTATGGGGAAAGATATATGGATCGACCGGAAGAAAATGCAAAAGGATATGAGGCTGCTTGTTTAATGACACATGCCGCCAACTTGAAAGGAGATTTATTGTTAATACATGGAACAGTTGACGATGTTGTTGTGATGCAACACAACTATGCCTTGGTGAAGAAATTTGTGGAATTGGGTATTCAGATGGATTTCTTTCCTTATCCAATGCATAAGCACAATGTAATGGGTAAGGACCGAGTACATCTTATGGAAAAGGTACTCACCTATGTTATTGAGAATAATCAGTAAAAATCTGGTTGCTTAATTTAATTTGATTGAAATGAAGGAAATGTATTTTTTCCAAATAAAATGACTAAATTTGTCATGAATAAAAATGTCATGAAAGAATTATTGAAACAAAAAAGGCAAGAAAAATCTCTCAAAACAAGAGAGTTAGCTCAATATTTAGGTATTGATCAGGCATTGATTTCAAAGTTTGAAAGTGGAGACAGGTTGCCTACTCGTTCGCAAGTGATGCGTTTGTCTGAAATATTGGAATGGCCAATTGAAGAGTTGCTTCCGATATGGTTGAAGCAAAAGATTATTGCTGAAGTGGGGCGCGACGAGTATGCTGAAAAGGCATTGCAATTGGTTCAGGAAGATATTTTTGAATACCGTAAAAGAAAAGAGATAGGTATGTCTTCCAGATTAATTGAAACGATTCATGAAATTGAGGTTTTAAAAAATGAATTAAATGAACTTCGAGCATATGATAGTTATCGAATTTCTCAAGCTCTAGAGTTGGAGTATACTTTTGAAAGTAATCGAATTGAAGGAAATACCCTTTCTCTGAAGGAAACAGATTTAATCATCAATGAAGGAATAACCATATCGGGTAAGTCAATGAGGGAGCATCTTGAAGCAATCAATCACAATGAGGCAATTAATTATGTGAAGGATTTGGTGCAGCGTAAAATAAATTTATCAGAGCGCGAATTGATGAATATTCACAATCTCGTATTGCGTGGAATTATTCCTGAATACGCTGGGAAATACCGCGACGTTCAAGTTATGATAACCGGAAGTAAACATATTCCGCCTTCACCCTTCATTGTTCAAAAAGAGATGGAAGAATTGTTTATTTGGTTTAATGCGAATAAACATTCGATGCATCCGGTATTGCTTGCTGCCGAAATGCATCAACGAATTGTCACGATTCATCCTTTTATAGATGGTAATGGTCGTGTTTCACGGTTAATAATGAATTTAATTTTGTTGCAACATGGTTATGTGATAGCAAATATCAAAGGAGATCACGAAATAAGAATGCGTTATTATGAATCTTTAGAAAGTGCACAAGTGTCTATAAAATTTGAAGATTTCAGGCTGTTTGTTGCCGAAGTGGAAAGGAAGTGCCTTCAAAGATACCTGTCTATTTTAAAATAAAATTTGGATGGGAGAGGATGAATTCCATCCAGTCAATTTATTTTTAGGTTTTTGTTTTCCTATATTTGAATCAAAATAGATCACTTTATGGCAACTGCCACATCAAAAAAAATAAATAAAGAATCATTGGTAGACAAGAATGTGCTTCTGAAAGCCTTTCGTTTAATGTGCACAGCAAAAACACTTGCTGAAAAATACGAAGCAAATAAAGAGGTGACAGCTAAGTATGTACATGCTACATCGAGAGGACATGAAGCAATTCAATTGGCGGTTGGAATGCAGCTAAATCCTCAGGATTGGGTGTCGCCATATTACAGAGATGATAGTATTCTTTTGGGTATTGGAATGTCTCCTTACGAATTGATGTTGCAGGTTTTTGCAAAAAAGGATGATCCTTTTTCAGGGGGGAGAACCTATTATTCGCATCCTTCGCTCAAGCGCGATGACATGCCTAAAATTCCGCACCAATCATCGGCAACTGGCATGCAGGCTATTCCAACTACGGGTTTAGCAATGGGGGTTCAATACAAGGAGAAACAAGGATTAGCTCACGATTTTAATGGACAAAATCCAGTAGTTGTTTGCTCTTTAGGAGATGCATCTTGTACTGAAGGTGAGGTTTCTGAAGCATTGCAAATGGCAGCATTGAAACAATTTCCTATTGTATATCTTGTGCAAGACAATGGTTGGGATATTTCTGCCAATGCCGCCGAAACGCGCGCACAAGATATGACAGAATACCTGCGCGGTTTCAATGGAATAGAAGTTAGAACAATTGATGGGAGTGACTTTTCATTGTCTTATGAAACTGTAAATGAAGTTTTTGATCTTGTAAGAAAAGAGCGAAGACCTTTTATGATTCATGCAAAAGTT
The DNA here is from genome assembly GCA_044341975.1 of Crocinitomicaceae bacterium. Taxonomy (GTDB): domain Bacteria; phylum Bacteroidota; class Bacteroidia; order Flavobacteriales_D; family Crocinitomicaceae; genus M0103. The sequence continues at coordinate 7,680 of JBIIQP010000090.1, read as the reverse complement.
CCATTGTTGGGCCACCACACTTCTGGGGTAAGAAAAGAATGGTACCGCGACGACCTTGAAGAGGCTGCCTCAAGAGATCCATATCCGAAGTTAAAACAAGAGTTGAGAAATGCAGGTGTCGATGAAGCTGACATTATAATGGTTGAGGCGGAAGTAAGAAATTTTGTTGATTCCGAATACGATAAGGCCTTAAATGCAGAAGATCCTGAGCCAACTTCAATTACCGACTATATTTTCGCTCCAACACCTATCCTAGAAGAGAAGGGTGAGAGAGAGCCGATTGGAAAGAAGAAGACTGTCATGGTTGATTCAGCACTCTTTGCAGTGCGAGAAATCATGGAACAACACCCAGAAGCCCTCTTGTATGGACAGGATGTAGGCGGGCGCTTGGGAGGTGTTTTTCGGGAAGCCGCAACATTGGCTCAGAAGTTTGGTGATAATCGTGTATTTAATACTCCTATTCAAGAGGCATTCATCATTGGTTCTACAGTTGGAATGTCTGCTGTTGGTTTAAAACCAATTGTGGAGGTCCAATTTGCAGATTATATTTGGCCTGGATTGAATCAACTTTTTACGGAAGTATCACGTTCCTATTACCTCTCAAATGGCAAATGGCCGGTGAGTTGCATCATTCGTGTTCCTATTGGTGCCTATGGTTCGGGAGGACCTTACCACTCATCAAGTGTAGAATCAGTATTGACAAATATTAGAGGGATTAAAATTGCTTATCCTTCAACCGGTGCAGATTTAAAAGGATTGATGAAGTCAGCTTTTTATGATCCTAACCCAGTTGTTATGCTTGAGCATAAAGGCTTGTATTGGTCTAAAATACCGGGTACTGAGGGAGCGATGTCGGTTGAACCGGATGATGATTATGTAATTCCTTTTGGAAAAGCACGAATTGTACAAGAAGCAGATGAAAGTCATGTGCAGAAAGGAACTTCATGTGGTGTAATAACCTATGGTCGTGGAGTTTATTGGACCTTGGAAGCCTCAAAACAGTTTCAAGGCCAAGTTGAAATCATCGATTTGCGAACGCTGAATCCATTGGATCATGAGAAAATCAATCAAGTCAGTCAAAAGCATGGAAAAGTAATGTTGGTGACTGAAGAATCGGAGGAGGCCAGTTTCACGCTAGGTTTGGCAGGTAGAATTCAGCGCGACAATTTCAATTATTTAGATGCTCCCGTTTCTATTGTAGGTTCAATTGATACACCAGCAATACCGTTGAATTCAATTTTGGAAGCAGCGTTGTTGACAAACTCGGAAAAAGTTAAAAATTCTTTGGAAAAACTACTAAATTTTTAATTTTGAATCTGGAATGACCACGAAACAGTTTTATTTACTTTGCTTAATTGGGATAACCATAATCGGTGGTACAATAATGATGCTTTTATGGCGTCAGATAAAGCTGAAGTCGAGTGAAAATCGTGGGATGCTATTTATTTCACTTGCAATGTTTTCGTGGACGTTAGTTGGAATTTATAAACTATCCGATCCGCCAATGCCGCCCTTGATCAATGCGATTAATGATCGAATATTATCTGCTTTTAGTAATCTATTCTTGTTGGCTTCCTTGCCTTATTTTCCAAATGTTTTTGAAGGATTGAAGGAACGATTCACTGTCTTTCGTAAGCCAGATCAATGGTTGAATGCGGTCTTCATTTTCTTTGCCATAGTGACAGTGGTTTTTACACTCATTGATCGCAATGTGACAAGTGATGGTGGTAAGAAAGTTATTATTGCCATTGATTCTGTTATTTCTACAACGACAATTACACTTATCTCAATTGCGCTTCATCGCTCGTTAAGTCGTTTTTGGAAAGACAACATGTTGAGTGCATTTTTAGGGTTGATATTTGTTTTACTTATTTCAACTCAGATTGTGCTTCCGTTGATTGCTATTTTTCCTGAGACGCTCAAGCCACTCTATATGTTTGCGTTAGTTATGCTTTTGTTGACAATGGTGTTTTTCAACTTTGCTAGCGTTGCTTATTTTGGAATGGTAAACATGGAGATGATTGAAATTGCAAACATAGAATCTGAAAAAGAAAAAACTGTTCATTATTTGCCTTCAAGTATTACTGTTGGATTTGACAATGCTGCTAGAGAATACTTTATTAGTATCAACTTTCATTCCTTAGATACTCAGAATGACAAGAAAAATATTCAGGTTTCAAGCACCAAATTACTTCAGCCATTTGCCAATTGGGTGCTCTTTTGTTTGGCAAAAAAACATGATGTTAAACTAGCACATCCAGACTTGTCTACTACTAAATTTAGAATGGTAGAATTTTGGAACAAAGAAGCAGAAGTAAAGTTGACGCAAGACATAATCTTTAACAACGATCGAGGATTGTTTGATCTCAAGATTGAAGCTGAAAACATTGCGATTGAAAATATTCCTTTTATTCGATCTAAGTTTATTGTGCGCGAAGCAATAATTAAACACGAAGATTGTTTCAATGACCTAGCTGATTTAAATACAAATGAAAAGGCCTCGTCAAAACTTGCAAAACAAGAGCATTTAGTTGATGCTGTTTTTAATGCTAAGTAATTCTTATACAGTAATTTATTTGTTTTTAGTAATTCATTGTAAGACACTGTAGCCTTACGCAAGATTATATTACATATACTTTGTGCACAGCGGACATATTTTTGTCGTTATAATCAATCTGTTCTACGGTGATAAAATTACTTCGGTATCAATTGTTGTTATTCCTATTAGCCTTCTCACATTTAGTGGGTGCTCAAACAATTTTAGATGATTTTACCGATGGTAATTACACTGCCAATCCTGCGTGGACAGTCATTGGTGCAGGCACAGCCAGTATAGTAACCAATGCGTTGGTAACTAATACAAGTAATACGACTGGATTGATAATGTCTACTCCATTCACTCAGACTTGCTCTGAATGGGGCTTTACCGTTAGATCAAGTAATAGTTTCAACTCTGATTTATTTCGATATTACTTTATATTAAAAGATAACGCAGATCCTGCAAATTCAGCTAGTGATGGTTACTTCCTTCAATATGATGGAAATAGTGGAGATTTTTATATTTACAGACAGGATAATGGAGTAATTACCTCCATTGGAAGTTATACTGCTTTGAGCGGAAATACTTCGGTACAGACTGTAAGAATAACTCGTTCATTAAGTAATGTGTTTAACATTTTCATTAACGGAACAAATCAAATTACTTGTACAGATGCCACATACTCTAGTTCAACAGTTCAAAACCAAGCCATACGTGTGGTTGAAAATACTCGAACCGACACCTATACAGTTGATAACATATACTTTATAACTGCCTGCTTTAACCCAACTTCGGCTGGAACAATAGCCAATGCTCAAAGTTCATGTGGCAGTTTTAACCCAACAACTATAACGTCTTCGGTATTGCCATCAGGTCACACTGGTACATTAGAATATAAATGGCAACAATCAACGACAAGCAGTTCTTCTGGATTTAGTGATATAACGTTGACGAATGCCACAATTTATGACCCTGCCACAATTACTCAAACGACATGGTACAAAAGATTATCTCGAGTAACCTGCAGTGCTGATTGGTCTGGTGCAGTGGAGTCGAATGTGATAGAAATGACTATAGCAAGTCCAATTTCGATTACCGGAAACCCGGTTTCTGATACAGTTTATAATCAAGTAGGTAATGCTTCGTTTGGTATTTCATCGAACACAACTATTGGAGTGACTTATCAATGGCAAGTAAGCACCAATGGAGGGAGTACATGGAGTAATATATCCAATGGTGGTTACTATTCGGGTGTCTCGTCTTCAACTTTACAAGTTGTAAATCCAATTACCGGAATGTCAACATATCTATATCGATGTGTGCTTACAAATACCTGTGGTTCAGTGAATTCTAATTCTGCAATTTTGTATGTTTTACCAATCTCCTCTTTTTCCAATTCTACCACTCAGGCCTGCGGAACATGGGGAAGTTCATCATCGGTATCCGAATGTTTAAGTAGAACAATTGCAGTAAGTGGTATTGGTGTTTTGAATTCAAGTACAAATCTTTTAAAACAAATCAATTTAAGTCTAGGTTCGGCGAGCTGTCAAAAAAATCTAAACACATATGATTTTTCCCTTACCTCTCCGTCAGGTACTGTCTATAATTTTATTGCTAATTTTTCAGGCACATCAACTAATATGTGGGTTGATATTAAATTCAGAGATCATCCTGCATTGGAAAAAGTAAATCAATACAGTAGTCCTGGAAGTTGGTTTCCCTATTCAATTGGATACCATGCAGTTGATTCTGACAACTCGTTTACTTCAACATTTAATGGCCAAAATGCTAATGGAAATTGGACTTTTACGATGTGTGAGCAAGATATCGTGGCTAATAATATTGCCTTTAATAAAATTGAACTAGTTTTTGGATCAAAGATTCAGGTTAATGATATTACTTCAAATACGAATAATAACGATTGCTCAAATGCTACATGCATAGGTTCCGATGGCGTAATTACTGTTGGAACAAATAACTCATATTCAGGCACAGATCCAAATTATCCTGGAAATCCAGTAAGTGGATGTGATTGGAATGGTGCTAACAACAATAGTGCGTGGTTTAGATTTGTTCCTTCCTCGTCATCTGCTATGATTACACTAAGTGGTATTCATAATGGCGCAACCCAGATTGAAACGCAGCCAATTGTCTTTATGAGATCTGGTGGATGCAATTCAGGAATCTTTACAGTCCCAAATGGAGGATGTCCTAACGATGAGGCTTACAATAACTCATCATATGTAGGCGCACAATCTGCAGGTAGCCCCTATACTGGAGGTATTTCTGGTAATGCTGAATTTAATCTTTCCGGATTAACGGCAGGACAAACATATTATTTATATGTTGATGGGTATGGTAGTGCTTCTTCTACTTTTTATATTGAAGTTCCTACTGGTTGTCAAACTTGTAATACTCCGCTTCCGATTGAACTTATTTCATTTGAAGCGAGAAAAAATAATCGTGATGTGAGTCTCACCTGGCAAACCGCCACGGAACGAGACAACGATTTTTTTACAGTTGAGCGTTCCGCAAATGGCATTGATTGGGAGGTGCTTGAGCTCATAGACGGAGCTGGGGTCAGCAATGAATTGTTGCATTATGAAACGTATGACAATTATCCGCTAAATGGAATCAGTTATTACCGTTTGAAACAAACTGATTTCGATGGAAAAGCTACTTATTCGGATATTAAATCGATTTCGAATACAGAAGAGCTGATGGTGTTGCCAAATCCCGGAAATGGAATTTTTTATGTGAGTGGATTGTCTGATCGAAAAGAAAATCAGGTAATTGTGATGGATGTTACAGGAAAGATAATAGCAAATTACATAACAGAAGATGCAATGCTTCAAATGAATCTTGAAGATCATCCTGCTGGTATATATTATGTGAAAGTGAATGAAGAGTTTACAATTAAAGTTGTAAAATGGGCCAATGATTGATTTCAAAAGTCCAAAGCATAGTTTAAGTTTTAGTTAGGTTTAGGTTAGGTTTAGGTTTAGGTTTAGGTATGATCGAAAGAATGAAAGTTTTTTTGATCGCAGCATACAGTCCGTGGAAGCTATTTCTCGGACTGTATTCTTTTATACTATTCATGTTTACATCGTAGAGCACACGTTAACAATAGATTATGTATTTTTTGTAAGTTTGTGAAATGCAATGTAGCATTACATTATATTAAATTATTTCACGCGCGCGAGATTGTATTTGATTTTTGCATTCGACATTAATTACATACCATGAAACTTTTCACTTACATAGGAATTATATTGATTGTTTTAGCGCCTTTAAAAGGACTTAGTCAAACCTTTATTAACGAAATAATAGTGAAGGCACCCAATCCAGCTGATCCCAACTGGAATTCACTGATCTTTGGTACACAGGGTGCCGAGGGTATTGAGTTGTATAATCCAACATGCGGTCCACTCGATATCTCACATTGGTTCGTGGTTTCACACGGGAGTAGTTCCGATCTAAGAGGAACCTTTCGCTTTCCTACAGGAACCGTTATTCCGGTTGGGGGTAAATTAACCGTGGGAGGACCAGGGACAGGAGGTATTGCAGGTGCACTAGCTCCGAATATCGTGCTTTACAACTATGTGGGCACTTCTAATTTGGGTTGGTCGGGATCACGCTGGTACCTTGATAATTCCAGAGGATACGTAGCGCTTTATGATGCGAATGGTGTGCCCAAAGATTTGGTATATTGGCATGGCACGGCAGCAGGCGAAGGATGCGGATCCTGGAATGGGAGTAACACAGCAGATGTGTGGTACTCAACGTTTTCTACAGCACCGTCGAACGTGCCTGCTGGAGATGCTGGAGCTCCTGTTGTATCCTCACTTGCCGGTCCGGGAGATCCTGTAATCGAATCCTTGAAGCGATGTGCAGGATACGCTGGAGCTTTAGGTGACGGTTCAATACAAAGTGTGGGTGATGGTAACCTACCAACCTCTCGCGTCAATGTTCTTACTTTCGGTACTCCGAATGACGGAACTCCATATTCCTCCGCAACCTTCAATGTTTCTGCACTTCTCAGTGATGCTAGTTGTGGACTTCCGGACGGATCAATAGCTCTGACGCCAACTCCATCTGATACTTACACCTACAGTTGGAGTCCAAATGTTTCAGTTTCGAATGCAGCAACAGGATTGGTAGCTGGAACATACACTATTTCTGTTTTGAACTCAACGGGTTGTCAGAGAGATACGATTATATCTTTAAATTCAACAGGAGGAATTACGGGGATTTCGGTGAGTACAATCCAACCGAGCTGTGGACAAGCAAATGGTGCTGTCAATCTTGGCGTGGTCTCTGGAGGAACAGCAGACTACGATTATAACTTTAATGGAACAGGTTTTAGCACGGTAACGAGTTATTCAAGCTTAAATACTGGAACGTATACCCTCTCCGTTTTGGATGCTTCGGGTTGTGACTATGACACCTTGATTTCTTTAGCTAATGCTGGTGGTCCGGATGGAATGTCTGTTTCTGTTACACCAAATACATGTAGTTCACTTGGTTCAATTACGGTAACCAACGTGGATGGTGGAACTCCTTCTTATCAATATTCGCTTAACAATGGCACATTTGCCTCCTCAAATTCTTTTTCAAGTTTAACATTTGGTTCATATACTGTTTCTGTTCAAGATGTAAATGGGTGTGAATATGAAACGATTGCATCGGTAGAAAACAATACAGCTCTTGGGGCAACAGTTTCAGCAACGCCGAATTCAGCTTGTTTAGGATGCAATTATTCCGGTCCTTCCATCATGATTAATGAAATCAATATTAATCCGGCGAACGGGAATGGGTCTATCTTTGGGCCGGGTCCAGACCCTGTTTCAGAGGGCGAATGGATCGAATTATACAATCCTGACTGGTGCGATTCAGTGGATATTTCTGGATATATACTTGGAAGTTATAATTCGACTGGCTCGGCCTTATCAGTCCCTCCTGTTTCCGATGGAATGGCCTTTGTTATACCAAATGGTACGATTGTTCCGCCACTCGGTTTTGTAGTAGTTCGCGGTCAAAATGCTCCGGCGCCTCCAGCAGGTGTGGTTGATGTGATCGTAAACAATTCAGCAAATAACCTTTGTATTGATGGAGGAATAGGGAACAGCCGTATTTGGTTT
>JBIIQP010000218.1:0-2904 GCA_044341975.1 Crocinitomicaceae bacterium | reverse complement strand
GGAAAAGATTCATACAATTTCACAAAAACTGGCTGTTTTAAATCATTTGTTACCATCAACGTCACCTCATTTTGGTCACCCAAATTCATGCGAGCGGTTATTTTTCGTTCAAATCTCAAAGGTTCCTTGTGAAGAAAAAGTAAGAGGGCATCAATGATTGTCAAGCCTATTAGAACAAAAAGGGCTGTAAAAGCCAACAACCTCATCCACGGGAAAACATACGCAGTTACAAACAGCAAAATTACCGCCGCGTATACCCAAAAGAATATTCGGCTTAAAAATATGGCCCCAATGAATCGCATCAACGCGGTACTTCTATCGATTGAATAATTTCTGTAATTAGTTGCTCCGGCGTTGCAGCCTCCATCTCTGCTTCGGGTGTTAGAATAATTCTATGATTCAAAACAGGTGTTGCAACAAATTGAACATCTTCTGGCGTAACAAAATCTCTTCCTTTAATTGCTGCTATTGCCTTTGATGATTTTAACATTGACAAAGAAGCACGCGGTGAACCGCCCAAATAGATTTTTCCATGATTTCTGGTTTTCAGCGTAATAGCTGCAATGTATTTCACCAAATTGTCCTCTATAACAACATCCTCAACAGACTTTTGTGCTCGACGAATTTCTTCTGCATTCAACACTGCTTTAATTTGTGTTAGGTCCGGTGAGAAAAGATTGTTTTTATAGCGTTGCATAATTTCTTCCTCTTCATTTAATTCAGGATAATGCACTTTTACTTTGAATAAAAAGCGATCAAGCTGTGCTTCCGGAAGGTTGTAAGTTCCTTCTTGCTCAATTGGATTCTGAGTAGCAACAACCAAAAATGGAAATTCCATATTGTAATGAACGCCATCGTACGTAATTTGTCGCTCCTCCATTACTTCAAAAAGGGCTGCCTGCGTTTTTGCAGGTGCACGATTGATCTCATCGATTAGAACAATGTTGGAAAATACCGGCCCCTTTTTAAAATTGAAGGTTGCTTCTTTCATGTTAAAAACACTCGTTCCAATAACATCCGACGGCATAAGATCCGGAGTAAATTGAATTCTGCTGAAATCAATGCTGAGGGCTTTTGCCAATACTTTAGCTGAAAGTGTTTTAGCAACACCAGGTACTCCCTCCAGCAACAAATGGCCATTTGAAAAAATGCCGGCAAGTATCAATTCGATGGCTTCATGTTGACCAATAACATATTGCGACAACAAAGCCCTCACTTCACTTACTTTTCCTGTCAACCATATTTGTTCCGCTTTTGACCTTTCAAAACCAAATCCCTCCTGACTAGAATTATTGGATTCGTTAGACATTTCATTTGATTGATTATCATTAATTTCTTCTGACATTACTTGTTGTTTTTAAGGTAATTATTCACAAAATTTTCGAAATGAACTTGATCAAATCTACTGATTTCGCTCCATTTTATTTTTAATTTTTGGCCGTCTTTAAAATAGAATTTCAGTCCGTTTTGCTCATTTTCAACACTCAATATATCCTTCCATAAAAAGTCTTTTCTCTTGGCTAAAAGTGGGTAGTAAACGAGCGCTTTCGATTGATACTGAAGAACCGGACGAGAAAAATGACGAATAGCAATTAAAATGGTTAGTGTCCCAACTGGAAGGCAGACAGCCCCCATACCGCCGCCATTAGTCAACAACCAAATTCCAAAAAGAAAAATGAAAATACCACTTATCAATGCAACACTTGAAATCAACAATTCTCTTCTTACCACACCTTCAAACTTATTTATTCCTTCTGAAAGCGTTCCGCGCTGAATTCCAGATGATGCAATAAATAATTTAATGCGCCTATTCACATCAAAAAGATAGGCCTCATCCACGTTAATTTTCACCTTTGTCTCCAACAATTGTAATAGTTTTTGAATTTCATCAACAGGCACGTTTGCTTTTTGCGAAAGCGATTCAATGGCGCGCACACTATTGGTGTCATTCAAATCGATGAAAAAATAACGCGCAATAAGATCATAGAAATTCTTTTTTTGCAATTGAAGCAGTCCATGTGGATTTTGTCTACTCAAAAAAATTGAGGCAACTGTGCGGGAAAACTCAACTGAAGTATTTCTTGCTTTCTGTTTTAATGGAATAACTGGTCGTTGACGTTTGGATCTAAAAATTAAAAATAAGATGCATCCAAGAAACGCAAGCAACATACCAATGCGCAAGTTTGCATTACTAAATAAAAACTGCAAATAGCTTTCATCCCTGTCCTTTTTATCGTCACTAAAATCATCATAATTTGGTTCCTCTTTTGAACGTGTCAGTTGTGCAAAATCCAACCAATATGCGTTTTGGTCTTTTGGAAAGGCTTGTAAAATAAATTTTGCATGCAGAGCGCCATTCTTTTTAAGCAACTGATAATTTAGCAATGATTCAGGAGTCGTATGCAAGAAAATCTTCCCCTTTCCACGCTTAAAAACAATAAAATTTGGATAATCCCCTCCTTTTTGGATAGAAGTAATCAGTTGAAGATCCTCCCCAACAATGGTGATTTCATCAAAAACACGCCATTCACGTGTAATTGTGTCGTTTTGAAAAACAGCATTAAAACTGAATGATTTTTCTTTATTGTTGCGAAATGGCGTTATTTCGTCCAACACATGTAAAGTTGTCTTTGGTTCATATTCATAGGTCATCGTATAGAAATCAAACAACATGTCTATGACATTCTGCGTCATGTGTTCACAACTTAAAAACAAGGTGTTTCCTTCTTCAACCTTTTCAATAACATCGCGCAACTCCCTATCCTTCAATGCGAAATTTTCGCCTATAAAAAAAAGTGTCGACCCTGAATCCACGACTGAATCAATGGTTTGGGCATTGGTTAATGGATAGATCTCTCCCCGACCCCTTATACGCTCCTTCAAAAATTTACTAAACAAGAAAAG
>JBIIQP010000089.1:0-10766 GCA_044341975.1 Crocinitomicaceae bacterium | reverse complement strand
TCAAGCGCTCTAGCCAACTGAGCTACATCCCCTTAAATTGCGTTTCAAAAGTAAACTTAAATTCGCAAGAATTTCTTTTTATTCAGTGCATTTTCTATTTTCAGCCTGTGCAAAGTGTGAAAGAGATAAAAAAGCTTGTTGAACAGGGAATACTTCCTTCTGATGAACAAATGGATGGCTTACTTCCTGACAAATTTAAAATACATGCCAATCAGCATTTTTCAGGAAGTTACATAATTAAACTTGCAGCAGAATACCTTTGTGAAGCAATTAAACCGAACATTCTTGACATTGGATCTGGTTCAGGTAAATTCTGTCAATTAGCAGGCTTACTAAATCCAGAGGCACAATTTACAGGTGTAGAATACCGTCTTGATTTGGTTGAGATTGCCTTGGATTTGAAGAAAAAATTTCAATTGGACAATGTGAATTTTGTGCATGAAAATATTATAAATCATTCATTTCAACCCTACAATGGGTTTTTTATGTTCAATCCCTTTCTAGAGCATCGCAATGCCTTAACGAGAATGGATAATTTTCAAGATGCGCCTGAAAAAGAAATGGAGTATAGCCATTATGTTAAAGACCAATTATCTCAATGTCAGCCTGGTGCGCGACTAGCTACATTTTATGTTTTGAAAAATCAGATTCCATCAAATTTCAAAGTGGTAAAAGAATCAATGGGCGGCATGTTACTGTTTTGGGTGAGTGAATAGGGGTAAGCTCTAATAAAAAATCACACGTGTTATTTTAAGCAACTGAATGCGTTCTATCGAAGAACCAATGCTTTTATACCATGTTTAAATTGATTTTGTTTACGGTTGTTGTTCTTGTTGGAATCGCTGCCGCCTTACCGATACATGGAACAAGTTACCAGTTTGCAACACACAATTTTCGCTTGTAGCCGTTTTACCAAATGGAAAGGTTGCGTATGTTCCATCTTCAAAGATTATCGAAAAACTGGGGCAAGGATCAAAACAGAAATTGTACTTAGAAACAGAAAAATACGACTATGAAAGTTTCGATAAGTGCATGAAAAATAAAACCCAACCCAAGTTTATTTGATATAAAATGAATAGCTAAATGAGGGACTTCGGTCCCTTTTTTTGTGGGGTGTTATTTTCTTGAAAAGTTTCAGTTATTCTAGTGAAACCAAACATTCTAAAACATTAAAACCTACAAGTTATGAAAAAGAGCATTCTTTCTTTCGTAATGGCACTTTTTGTGGCTCAGCTGGCACATTCAGCAGAAAAATGGGAATTGCCAAAAGCTACTTTGAGAAGTGTCTATATGCCTCAAAGTAAAACTGGAAACATCGAGTTAATTCGTCTCTATAGTGATAAAACCTTTGAGCATTTAATTTATGAGCCAACAGGCTATAGTAAAAACAACCCAGCGAAGGAGTTGAAATTTCATTTAAGTAAAGTGGAAATCAACAAGGGAAAGTATTCCTTGGAATCAGGGAGTCTTAAACTAATGCCGCTTGATAAGGAGTTTAGCAGCGCGTTATACGATAAAACATATTTTATTGAAAACAGTAGGGTATATGAAAGTCGCTGGAAATCTATCTTTAAGAAGGACCAGTTTCTTTTAAAATCCGTTTCGAAAGCCAAATATGATATGCCATTCTTTTTGGATCCCTATTCACATTTGATTGTTACCAATGAAGATGCAGCTGAACGCATAGATCTTTCGTTGGCTGTCAATTACTTGGTGAAAAATATTACTGACCAAAAGGAAAAGTTGCATCAATTGGTTTCATTTATACGCAGTTCAATTGAATACGATTACGCAGGAGCAGAAAGCAAAAAGTTCCTTAACGATCAGAACGATGCTGCCGCTATTATTGCTGGAAAAAATCGCTTGGCTGTTTGCGCGGGTTATGCTTTAACGTTGAAAGATCTACTTTCCAGAACAGGCATGGAAGCAAAGTATGTTACAGGTTATGCACGCGTCAATAAATATGAAACAAATGAATTGGGCGAATTGCATGCTTGGAACATTGTTACGATCGGAAAATCAAAAGAAATACATGATATAACATGGGGTGAGCAATGGTATGATGTTGATCCTGCTATCATGATACATTCTCATTTCCCGGAAGATCCTGATGATCAATTACTTGAAAAACCAATTACAAAGGAGCAATACAAACAAATGCCGTTTGCAGAACCGAAAGGAAAAAATGCACGCTACCTCGCGTTTTTGCCAATGAGGGGAAGGTTAACAGCGAAAGATGAACTTCAGTTTTTATTTGATGGGCCAGTTGGTAATTTATCAGTTGAACAATACAATCCAAATGGTAGCGATGAAAGTGCTCATTTTAATTCTGTGATACGAACTATTCCTTCTGGTGGAAAAACAGCAGTAACTATACCGCTGAAATTTAAAAAGTCGTATGTGACTATCCTTACTTCAGCGGGATTCGAGTTGACTTTTGAAGTTGATAACAATGGAATTCCGGAAAAGGATATTGAAAATTATTTTTTGCAAAATCGTCCAGTAAGAATTGTTCAACCTGTCGCGGAAAAAAAGATTGTATTAATCCCTGTGGACAAGACAGTAACTACAAAGTCGGTAGATTTCGTGAAATTGAACAAAACGCAACAGTTGTTTTACCATGACTTGACAGCGGTAGGTTTGAAGGCTGATTATTTTGAAATACCAATGATCAAAGAAGCTGTGAAGTACTATGGTCTGAAAGAAATCCCTGGAGACCAGCACAGTGATCAGATTTTGAAATTTTTTAAGGAAACAGGGAATGGGAAAATACGCACAGATGAAGATGCTTGGTGCAGTGTGTTTGTGAGTTTTTGTGCGAAACAAAATGGATTTGATTTTAATAAAAAAGCGACTGCAAAATCCTGGATGGAAGTAGGTAAAGAAGTAAAGAATCCATTACCCGGTGATGTAGTAATTTTTTGGAGAGATGATAAAAATTCTTGGAAGGGACATGCTGCAATTTACATCGGAAAAGATGAAGCTGGAAATATTATTTGCATTGGTGGTAATCAGGATGATGAAGTAAATATTGGCTATTATTCGGGCGATCATGTTGTAGGATATAGAAGATTAACCCCATAAAAAAAACCGGCCTAGGCCGGTTTTCTTTTTTTATGCTGCTTCTTTGCAGAGTTCAATTAACCTATTTTTTGCTCGTTGAAAATAAATGTTGATTTGATTTTCAGGTATACCTGTTAATTGAGCCATTTCACGTCCGCTCAAATTAAACATGAAACGGTAGGTGATAAGCATGCGATCGCGATCACTTAGAAATTTCATGGCTCTTCTGATCTTTTTCAACCCATCGTAATTCACATCTTTTGATAAGTTAGTAAATGTTTCCTGCATAACATTGGCTGAAATTGGAACCATTTCCATTTTGTTCATAGAGCGAATCGTATCAAAGCAAAGATTTTGCGTTACACGATACAACCATGATTTGAAATTGCCCTTGGAAGGGTCGTACTTGTCAATTTTTTCAATTGCTTTGACAATAGCATCTTGCGCAAGATCCTCAGCGAGATGCATGTAGCGACTTGGCAATGAACGGCGAACGATAGCGCGGAAATAAGGCAATTGTTCAGAGATAAGGAGAATGTTTGTTTTCATGTTGGAGAGAATTACAGTTAAACAAATCTTCTATGTAGAAGCTTAGGTAGTCTTGATCATAAGCATTGATTTTAGACTATAATGCAACTCTTTTAGAAAAGTAACAGTTCTCTCAAAAAAATAAAGGATTGCCTGTATTAGGCTTTACGATTATTCAGTATTGGTTCGGCATTTTTAATCAAAAAGGGATCCTCTTTCGTTAGGTTTTCAAAATCAAATTGGTGTTTTTGAACTTGACCATGTAAAAACCAAATACAAGTGCAGATTCCTTTTGAACAAGTTTCACTCGCCGTCATTGAAGGACCGCCACTTTTTAACCAAACCAATTCACCTTTTTTAATCATCGTTTATTTTGATTTTCCCCCAGTTGTGTACTAAGTTAGTCTATTCTTATTTGGGTGCAAAATTAAATATGTAAAACCTTTCCTACAATAGGTGTTTTCCCTAAATATTGTCAGAAGAAATTTGGATTAACCCAGAGAATAATAACCTCCCTTTATAGCAAAGACAACCAATTCAGCGATGTTTTTCACGTCAGATTTTGTAAATATTGTGCTTCGGTGATTTTCGATCGTTTTTACTGAAACCTCCATGATTTCGGCAATTTCTTTATTAATTTTTCCAGAGCAAATGAGTCTTATAATCATTAATTCTTTGCTGCTGAAAATTTCATCTTTATTGATTCCATTAACATCATGGGATTTTTTTAAAATATCCTCGAGAATTGGTTTGGGAATATCATTCAAGTAATATTCATTTTCATATGTGGAAATGATTGCTGATTTTATGGTTTTGATATCAGCATTTTTAGAAAGGTAGCCTTTGGCGCCCAATTCAAATGAACGATAAATAAAGTCATAGTCATTGAAATAGCTAAGTATCAAACAACGTGTTTCAGGGTACTTTTGGGATATTTGCAATAGAGCCTCATACCCACTCATTATTGGCATTTCCAGATCCAATAAAATGACGTCTACTTCTGTATGCTCTAAGCTTTCCAAAAGAACTGCACCGTTTTCTGCAGTACAAACAACCGAAAAGCAAGGATCTTGATTTAGGAGTTCGGTCATTCCTTCTCTCAGGATAGAATGGTCTTCAGCAATAGCAATTTTTATGCAGTTGTCAAAAAGTTGCGTCATAATGGCTTTGTAGCAGTCTTTATAAAGATATAAGATTTTGCGAATCAAATCTTTTGTAAATGGTTTTAAGTATCAATTGAAAAGTTGAGCACAAAATTAAATTGATTGCAATCTTTATACAATAGGGGTTTTCCCTAAATTTCTGTATATATAAAGTTGCATCATCTCAACTAGTATTGATCACAGGAACAGAATCTAAGCTCAGAGTCGATTGGAAACGAAAAAAGCACCATCCTTTGGACAGTGCTTTTATCAGAGTGATTCGGCTGGGATACCTTGTTCACAGCCAAAAAGCCTTTTTTTATTGGGGTTTTAACTTAGCCTTACAACTTTTGGTGACAGAATAGTTGACATAAAATTCAGTCTATTTTGCGGCTATTTGAAAGAGCGATTTTGTAAGGCTAAACTATTGATTTATTTGTCATTTTGCAACAAATCACCTTAAATTTAATTGTCTGATTCCTAAATTGATTTTGTGTTGAATCTTAGTTGGCGCAGTTAAAAATAGGTAGCTACTGCAAATTCATACTGATCAATGAAAATTCGCTTAAATGGATTGATATTGTTCTGTTCATAGAAGATCAACATGGCTTTTTTATAATCGATTGAATCTACTGTTCTGAATGAAATTGGACAATACCCCTCGTTCATTAGAATGGCATTGCTAATGATGCGCGCTGTTCTTTTGTTTCCATCTTCGAAAGGTTGAATGTAGGAAATCAGCACCAAGACTAATAAAGCTTTTTCAAAAACATTTGTTTTACTATTAACCAGATCGCACAACGATTGCAAGGCTTCGCGGATCTGAAACTCATTGTCCAGGGGTTTGTAGTTTGTTCCTGAAATACCAACACGTCTTTTGCGGATATTGCGACCCACATTCAGATCCTTGATCAAGATACTGTGCAAGTCTTCAATTCTTGCAATTGTGACGGGCTTGACAAAATCCTGGTGATCCAAAATGAAATCAAGAGCTTCCATGTGGTTCAGGAGCATAGTAGCTTCATCCTTCGTTTTTCCTGAAGCTGTTTCTTTTTCCTTTAGTAAGCGCTCTGTCTCGAGGAGCGAATATGTATTCCCTTCAATCTGTGATGATTTCCAACTGAGATCGATGGCTAAACGTTCAAATTCTCTTTTGAATTCAGCATGCGTAAGTCCAGCTGTGTTTTTACTGAATAGTTTTTGAAGTGATGTTAATTGTTCATTTTCTCCATGAGTAAATAACTCCAGATCGGTTAGGATCTGATCGATCAATTGGAGATTAAACTCACGACCAATTTTACGATCGTCAATTTCTTTTAGGAAGTATTCCTCAACATCTAAAGGAGCCAGAATAAAATATGCCGGTGACAATTCATATTTTGTACCTTTTCCTTTACCTGTCGTTCTAACCAGATTGTCAGAAACCAGTGCCTGCAATGCACGCTTTACAGTTGCGTAACCGATTTGAATACCAAGTCCCTCGTGAATTTCTTTTGAAGAAACACCCGGTTTTGCTGATAAATAGTGAAGAATTGCTTGGTTTTGGTCTTTTACTTCTGCCATTATTGAGCTATTTGTAGCTCACAATGATACGGAATAAAGCTCAAATTAGTTCTAAAATGAGCTTAAAAACGATTCTTTATGAGCTCTATTTTTTAAATGAAGCTCACTCATGTAGTGAATATGGCTCAAAAAAAGCTTGAAATGAGCTTTAAAAACATGATTGATGAGCCTGAATTTTTAATAAATAGATCTCGATACCTCATCAATATTTAGCCCAATGTAATTACAAAACTCATTAACGGAAATTACCTGGTGATCTTGTTTGCCTAATTGCTTCTTTATGCGCTTATGGAGGTATCGGGAATAGCGTTCGCTTTTGCCAGTGATGAGCATGATGTCTTTGGGGTAAATAATAAGGCGTTTTAATTTCATTTTGATACTGTATCTATTCTATACCGGTAATTGAAAGTGGGTACTGTTGTTCTGTCAAATTTACGACCATGAGGGCAGTTTTCAAGGTGTAAAAACGGCACAAACCTGCACAAATATTCCTGTTCGGAAGTGGTGTATTGTGCGTTGTTTGAATAAGTTGGAAGTTTGTCTCGTGCACAGGTGATATGGCCGACCTGACAACGGGCCAACTGACAAATAAAATACAAAATGGCAAGACAATCTGGCCTTATAAAATTGAAGGGTACGTTGGATAACGTAAACTTCTACAAAACGAAAGACGGTGATCTAGCGCGGATGAAGACTTCCGTAGATGCTGCGCGCATTGCTAACGATCCCGCTTTTGCTCGAACTCGTGAGAATGGTGCGGAATTCGGGAATTCTGCAAGATCCGGAAAGTTGACGCGTGATAATCTTCGTCCGATCTCTTTAAATGCAACGGATAGCAGAGTGGTTGCGCGTTTGACAAAACTGATGAGTCAAATAAAAAATCTGGATACCACTTCTGCCCGTGGGCAGCGAAATGTTGGGGTAGCTATGACGACTGCTCAGGCAAAAGCACTACTGAAAGGCTTTGAGTTTAATAAAGATGCTCTGTTAAGCAGCTTGTTATTTAAGCCATGGGCTTTAAACACAACTACTGGAGTGATTACCATTGCGGCATTAGTGCCTGCTCTGGATATTGTCTTTCCTGAAGGTGCAACGCATATCAGTTTGACGGGTGCGTATGCAAACATCAACTATGCTACAGGTATTGCAGATGTAAAGCTAACGAACGTTCAGAATTTACCGATTACGGCAACCTCATCCGCGATCACGTTGACACCAACGGCCGTTCCTGCGGGTACGGGTGCGAAGCTGTTCCTTTTGAAGATCGAGTTTTTCCAATTGGTGAACAACGTTCAGTATGTGCTTAAGAATGGTGCGTACAATGGGTTGAAAATTATCGAAGTAATCTGATGGCTATGAAATGTAAAACGAACTTCGATAAGCTGAGCTCTTTGCGTGAGCGAGTAAATGCTGAAACACCGCTTTTCTTCAGGAAACTGAGACTTTTGGGTTTGGTAATCGTGACGATTGGTACAACCATCCTTGCAGCACCTGTAGCTGTTCCGGCACTTGTTACTACCCTTTCGGGGTACATTGTGCTTGGTGGCACCGTCCTGACTGCGGTTAGTCAGATTACCGTTGAAAACGAATAAAATTCAAGAACATGGAAAACAAGTGTAACAAGAGCGATCTCTTTTTGATCGTTAAACGGAAGAATGTTGGCCGCTTTAAGCCGGGAGCAGAACTTTCAGGCAAAGTGAACATCATGAATGTGGAGGTAAACGAGGAGATCACGGATTCTGTGCAGGATCTGGAGGTACGTTTGCACCTTTCATCTGAAGTGTGTAGCTCAACAGAACAGGAATAACCATTGAACTCATGAACATGCATCATCCACAAGACAGCACCACAGCCTTGGGCACGTTAACCGGTACGGTGTTTACCGTAGCTGCGACCATCGACACGCAGGACTATATGAAAACGATGATCCTGGCCATCGTAGGTGCAACTGTAAGTTTTGCTGTGAGTGTGTTTTTCAAGTGGTTGTGGTCCCGGTTCAACTCGTAGTATTTATTGACCTTTTTAACGCCTCTGATATCGGAGGCGTTTTTTTCTAAAATTTTCAAATTAATTGGACCTTAATTTAAAATATTTTGAAAGCTAGAATCGGTAACCTAATCCAGTTGTGCAATACATCCCAAAATGCCTTGATTTTGGATTGTTATTATTGTTTTCCCAAATAGAGATAATACCCTGCTGAAAACCACCAGAAACATTAACAACTAATTTCTTAAAAAATAAAGCACTTCCCTCTATTTCAACTAATCCGTACATATCAATTTTACGAAACCACGAAGAATTATGTGATATAGTTGTTATTGTTTTATCTTGTGAAGTTTCGGAAAATGAATAAAAAACTAAATAAGATGGAGCAATTCCCAATTTTATAGATCCTCTGTATTTATTTCCATATGCATATGCAAATTTCAATGGCAAAGAGATATATTGGAATTTATAATATTGCATTTTTTCTCCGATAATATTTCCAGACACATCAGTGTCTTGAACCAAAAAAGGAGAAATTCCTTTTTCGGTATAATTTACTTCAGTGTGAAGGATGAAATTTGATTTGAATTTATGTGAAAACGACATTCCATAAACTGGAGTATATTTTGTGCCCCATGATATGAAATGACTAATATTGAATCCTCCAAATCCTCCAAACAAAACAATCTCATTTGACTGTGCGCAGAGAAAATTTATTGGCAGCAACCAAAATATAAAAAGAAGTCTAATCATTTTCTTATTTTTAAATTACTCATAAGTTGCATTGGGTTTTCAAATACTTAAACCAAAATCACCCAAATTTACCTTTAAATCATTACAAATCTGCAATTCATTTCAAAAGAAAAAGGAAAAAAAGAAAGCTCTCCGATTGGGACTTTCTGAGTGTATGCAAGCTTTTCGGCTTAAAAATTTTCCGGAACAGGATCTTGGAATAGAATGAAGATTGAAAAAGGAAAAATTTTATGCGAAACCCGGAGGGCTTGAACTTGCAGGAACGAAAGACAAGCCCCTAATTTGGCTGGATTTTTTTTGATTTTAACCTACTTAAAGGTGTTTTGTTACCGTTACTGAGTTTTTACAATTCGAGAAATCAATTCCCCAAGTTGCCATAAGATCTTGAAGTACTGTTAAGAGTTTTGGATGATAGAGAATATCTAATTCTATACAAAATGAAATTACATCAGGAAGCTTATTAATTTTGCTTTCAACGTCTGTTATTACACCAAGACCTGTATTGAAACAAGCATATTCAATTGCTCTATGAATCCAACTTGCGAGTTCAGAGTCGGGAATATTTTTTTTTGGTTAAGAACTTTATGTCAATGGAAATTGAGATAACAATGGTTTGTCTAGCTATAATTGTATAGGGGAATTCATTCTCGACACCCTTTACAAAATCAGTAATTTCTGCTCTATTCTCAGAGAGGAAACAATCCCAATCGTTGCAGTCACCTAAGTGCCCTTTTGTGTATTGAAGAAAGTAGACAGATGTTCCTCCATGTTTTTTTTCATCAATGGAATAGCTGCAGAATTTGATTGGATTTTCTAATTAATAATATCTAATTTTTTTAATTATCATAGCCCGTTTTATTGATTATGCCGAATTAAAATCCGAAAGATTCAGCATCACCTCTTTTCAATGCCCGCATAGTAATTTCTTCCCAATCAACTCCATTATTTCGGTACTCTATTTCCTCTGTTTCGCCTTTTTCCGAGTAACTGCTTATCACTTGATCATTAAGTCCAATAAACTTTTCATATTCACTATTGAAGTTTTTATATTCCCTTGAAGTTAATTTTTTTCCGATTTTGTAGAGCTCCAAAAATGTATCAAAATATTCTTCAGAAAGGGTAATTGCTTTATATTTTTCGGTAGAGACATTATACGTCATTCGGTATTTCGATTGAACATAAAATTCAGATTTTAAATGTTCAAATATTCGTGGCGCTTCATATTTGCTTAAGTGAGAATAACCGATTATGTTTTCGACGTCATTTAAACACAAACGCCCTAAATTGTTTTTTGAAATCTTTAATTCTTGTCTTAAAGAACAATACTTTTCGAATTCACTATGTGTGATTATTTTTTCAATAAATTTTACATCACTTTCACTTAGTTTGGCATTAATTGAAAATTCCAGAGTTATATTCATCGCTTTAAACACCTCAATTAGTGTGTTATAACCAATATTATGATGCTTTAATAAACTTGCGATTCTCATTTTATAATGGTTTAGAGTATTAGTTATTGGATGTCAACGGAAAATGATAATGCCTAATTCTAAGATGAAGATGTTAACTAACAGATAACTTAAATGTGAGTTTAACTATCAGTTAAATATAATGAAAAAGCTTATTCTTGGACTTGCCTAACTTTTCCGGAGTAGCAGTTAAGCTACTTTGCTAATGTAATTTAATTTTTTGATTCCATGAACTTGCCAAATAGACTTCTGTTTATTCGAA
>JBIIQP010000088.1:0-10771 GCA_044341975.1 Crocinitomicaceae bacterium | reverse complement strand
ACTAAAATTGTATTAAGTTCGTAATTATGAACCCTATCAAGATTCTTGGTGTTTTTCTTTTCTTCTTCAGTGCTCAAGCTGCGATGGGCAAGGTTGTGCTGCCAGAAATGCTAAGCGATAATATGGTGTTGCAGCAAAATAGCTACATCAAACTTTGGGGAATTGCAAAACCGAATAAATGCGTAAAAATCAGAACCAGCTGGAGCGATAAAGAATATAAATATTGCACAAAAAAAGACGGTTCCTTTCTCATATCAGTTAAAACTCCTAATGCTTCATTCACGTCACATTCTATTGCTTTTCAAGAAGGAAAGAGCATTACCCGAATAAGCAATATACTCATAGGTGAAGTGTGGTTTTGCTCGGGTCAGTCCAACATGGAAATGACCTTTAAAGGATTCAACAATCAACCCATTGAAAATGCTGAAAAAATAATAGCTGAGGCGGATCCAAACAGTGGAATTCGAATGCTAAGGGTTAAACGAATCGGACAGGAAGCCCCTTCAAAAACAGCCGAAGGAAAATGGATGCTAAGCACTCCTCAAAACGTGCCAAACTTCAGTGCTGTCGCCTATTTTTTTGCTTTAAAAATGCGGAAAGAATTGAATATCCCCATTGGACTCATCAACTCAAGCTGGGGTGGTTCAAGCGTTGAAGGATGGATGAACCGAGATTTAGCAGATAACTACACTGACCTCGATTTAAAACAAGAAATCCCGGATAACGAAAACTGGAAGAAACCCTGTATAATGTACAACGGAATGTTAAAGCCTTTTACCGATTATGTTGTCAAAGGATTTCTTTGGTACCAGGGAGAAGCCAATATTGATCGTTATGCGACTTATGCAGATAAATTGAAGGACATGGTAACGCTTTGGCGATACGAATGGGGACTTGGCAACCTACCCTTCTACATTGTTGAAATTGCGCCATGTATTTATGATGACCCTGTTAATGCAGCAAAACTGCGTGAAGCACAATACAAAGCATCAACAATGATTGAAAATGCAGGATTTGTTTCCACGAATGATCTTGTTGGTCCGGATGAATCAAAAACCGTGCATCCTAAACAAAAACTACCAATTGGTGAACGTTTAGCGAATAGTGCATTGAAGCAAACATACGTTAAGGATTCTTTGTGCGCAGACTTTGCTGCTTTTGATTCCATAGAAGTAAAAGATGACAAGGCAATTGTAACTTTCAAAAAAACAGCGGGTGGACTCAAAATTGAAAATCGTCCGGAACTAGTCTCTGACAGCATAATTGGTTTTGAAATAGCTGGAAATGATCATGTATTCTTTCCAGCGAATGCAATTCTTCTACAAAATGGTATAAACGGTGCTGATAACATTGAAGTCACATCTTCACTTGTTCCAAATCCTGAAGCTGTTAGATACGCATTTAAAACTTATTCCGTTGGCAATGTGCGCAACGGCTGTGGTCTCCCACTTATTCCATTTCGCACTGATAACTGGAAAGAATAATTACATCCTTTCTGGAACGTTTATTCCTAACAAACGCATAGAAAGATTGATAACCTTAGCCACATTGCCGCTTATCACTAATCGCAAATATTTTGCAACCTCATCTTTTTCTATCAGAATCGGAATAGTTTGATAAAAATGGTTGTACGTCTTTACAAGTTCATACGTATAATTTGCCAAAACAGCAGGTGATTGCTCAGCACCAGCTTCTTTCACTGTTTCAGGAAAAGCCGCAAGCAATTTGATAATTTCCTTTTCTTCCGGAAGCAAAGTAGTTGAGTCAACAGCTGATTTCAATTCGACGCCAGATTTTGCGAGAAGCGATTTAATACGTGCATGAGCATATTGAATGAAAGGTCCTGTATTTCCATTCAGCTCAATCGATTCCTCTGGATTAAACATCATGCGTTTTTTTGGATCAACTTTCAACAGGTAATACTTCAAACCACCCATTCCAATTAATCGGAATAGTTCTTCCTTTTGGTTTTCTGACATCCCTTCCAAATGTCCGCGTTCCTTGGTCATTTCAGTTGCTTTATCAACAACTTCTTGCATCAGGTCATCGGCATCTACAACAGTTCCTTCGCGCGATTTCATTTTCCCACTTGGCAGATCAACCATCCCATAGGAAAGATGTGCGCAATTTCTCGCCCAATCAAATCCCATTTTTTCTAAAATCAAAAAGAGCACTTTAAAATGATAATCTTGCTCATTACCAACTGTATAGATAATGCTACTTAAATCAGGAAAGTCTTTAAATCGATCTACAGCTGTACCTATATCCTGTGTCATATAAACAGCAGTACCATCAGATCGCAATACAAGTTTTTCATCTAGACCATCAGCCGTTAAATCTATCCAAACAGAACCATCTTCTTTTTGATAAAAAACGCCTTTTTTCAGTCCATCTAAAACAATGTCCTTTCCTAATAAGAAAGTGTCGGATTCATAGTAAAGTATATCAAAATCAACCCCCATGGATTTATAGGTTACATCAAACCCGCTGTAAACCCAATTGTTCATTGTCGTCCAAAGCAAATAAACTTGGGGATCTCTTGCTTCCCATTTCACAAGCATATCTTTGGCTTCCCGCAGCAGGGATGTCTGATTTTTAGCGAGGTCTTTGATTTTATCATCCAAACCTTTGATAGACTTCTCGTCCTTCCCTTCTTTCGCAAGTGTCAAACGCTCAAACTCTTCCTTCACTGCAAGTGCATAACCATCAAACTTTCCTGCTTCCCACTCTTCAATTATTGACTTTGCTTCAGCATTGAAATGCTTATCAAATTCCACATAATATTTCCCTACAAGTTTATCTCCTTTTAATCCCGTATTTTCAGGTGTCTCTCGTTCTCCTTTTTCATTCAAAGGAGAGAATTTTTCCCACGCTAACATACTTTTACATATGTGAATTCCACGATCATTGATGACCTGCGTTTTAATCACTCTATGACCATTTGCTTTTAAAATCTCGGCTACTGAATAACCAAGAAAATTATTTCGAAGGTGACCTAAATGAAGCGGCTTATTCGTGTTAGGCGATGAATACTCGACCATCACAGTGGATGCAGAGTTTGGAAGAGCGTAACCGTAATGTTGTGTTTTTTGAATTGCATTTAATTCTTCAACCCAATAATCATCAGAAATTATCAAATTCAAGAACCCTGAAACAACTTCGTAACGCGAAATAAAATCGGTATTTTGAGCAAGAAAATCACCAATTTTCACGCCTGCTTCTTGCGGATTGCAACGCAACATTTTTACAAATGGAAATATAACCAATGTAAGATCTCCTTCCAGTTCTTTTTTTGTTTTCTGGAATTGGACCAACTTCTCTTCAACTATTGTCCCGAAAAGCAATTCAGAATTTTCAATCAGAAGTTTCTTGATTTTTTGTTCCATTATTTTTTTGAATTTAAAACCACTGATTCGATTAGTTCAAAGGCCACTTCAGCCATACGATTTAACTTTTCATCCAAACAAGGATTGACTTCCACAAACTCCATGCATACCGTTTTTGGTGACTGCATCAATCCTTGTAAAATTTCTTTCGCTTGTTTCGGCATTAATCCATGTCTCACTGGTGTACCTGTTCCATAAGACGTTGCCTTGGGATCCATAGAATCTACATCAAACGAAATATAGATTAAGTCGCAATCTTTTAAGCGATCAAGGGTCTTTGAAACAATCGTTTGTGTTCCAAGTTGATTTACTTCTTCAACCTTATAGTTTCTTATACCATATTTCTGAATAATAAAATCTTCTTCAGGCTCCGTGTCACGAACAGCAATAAAAACAAGATCTTCCGTATTTAATTTATGCCCTTGAACACCTATATTTTTAAGCTCTGTCCAAAGTTTCACTGTATTTTCAGGAACATTGTTCAACTTGGATTCTAAATTATCTTCATTCAATGCAATTGCCAATGGCATACCGTGCATATTTCCTGAAGGTGTTGTATAAGGTGTATGCAAATCGCCATGTGCATCGATCCAAACAACTCCTAAACGTTTATCTGGGTAGGTTTTTTTAATTCCCGCAATTGTACCAGCGGCAGAACCATGGTCTCCTGCAATAACAAACGGGAAATCACCATTCTCCAATATTTCTGCAACCTTATTTGAAACACGCTGATGCACTTCAATCAATCCTTCGATGCGCTGAGCACATGCGTGTTCCGTAGGAGAATCAAGCAAATCATTCACTTCTCCAATGTCTTCTTTCTTATAGTTTGAGAAAAAAGTATTTTTTAGAGATCTGGCCGCTGTGAAAATCGCCTCAGGCCCTAGTGAAGCTCCTCTTGTTCCGGCAGCAATCTCAGATCTGTTTATAATAAAAACGGTTTGTTTTGACATAAATTCTTGTTGTGTAGCAAAATTAGCATATTTCCCAACAACTGAAAGTGAATTGATTTTTGTAACCAACGCAGAAGTCCTTGTTTAATGTATGTAGTTTTACAAAAGAAAACTGTATTCAACAATGATTTTGAAACAACACTTAGTACAAATATCCTTTCTCTTCTTATTGTTTGCACAATCAAGTTTATTCGCGCAGAGAAAGAAAGATGTATTCCAAGGTCAACTGACATACAGGATTACAATCTGTGATACCTCATTGCAAAAACTTGTGCCCGAAAATTACATGATTGTGGTCACTGATGACACATTACTGCGCATTGAAAACAACACTGAAAGGCTTGGTAGACAAACAGTTATCAAGCACATGAGCTTCAACAAATCCTATTTATTGCTTGAAACACCAACTCAAAAATATGCAGTTCAAACAAATCACAATACAGAAAAGAAGGATTCATCAGCCTATCAATTCAAGAGAAAATGGGGCAAGGTGAAAATATGCGGCTTGAAAGCCAAAAGACTGCTCGTGTCACATGCTGAATTCCCGCAGGAACTTCCCTTTTTCTACTTTAAGAATTTGAGTCCAAAATATTTGAATGCATTTGAAAACTTCCCGGGTCTACCTGCTATTTACTATGTGGCTTCGCCAGATGGAATCTTCCTTTACGAACTTATTGACATCAAAAGAGACACTCCCAATCACGATCTTTTTGGAATTCCTTCCGATTACAAAAAAGTCACATTCGATGATTTCCTCAAAGAAATTCTCGAAGAGCAAGGCAATCAAGGGGAAATTGAAAATGAAAAGTAATCCAACTAACTAACATTTATCTGTTTATAGTTATTGCTTACTACTCAGCAAACCCCTCTATTCCTTCGTTAACTTCGTAAGATAATTGTACAATGGCAGATAACGAATATAGACCAAAAGAAGACTACTCAAGGGAAGAAGAAGCGCCTAAACAGGAGAAGAAACCCAAGAAAGAAAAGTCGGATGAGAAGCCCAAACTGAAGAATCCTATTTCGGGTCTCTCCGGTCGTTTCGATAAGAAGAAAATTAAAACAGTCACTGGCGGTGTGTTGATTTTACTTTCCTTCTACTTGTTCCTCGCTTGTCTATCCTATGTTTTCACTTGGACAGAAGATCAAGACCGTGTCTTGAATAAAGGTTTATTTGAATTTCTATTCGACGGAAACGAAGAACCAGTTTCAAATTGGCTTGGTAAATTTGGTGCTTGGACTTCGCATTTGTTGATTTTCAAGTGGTTTGGATTATCTTCATTCGGACTCACCTTTTTACTTTTCATTTCAGGTGTAAAAATCTTATTCAATGTCACCCTCACCCCTATTGCTAAAAGCTACACCGTTGTTGCGATTCTAAGCGTTTGGACTTCTATTTTCCTTGGTTATTTTGCAAATTCAATCAATTTTCTTGGAGGATCGTTTGGCTATTTTATCAATCAATGGTTATCCGTTTCTTTTGGTCGTTTTGCAACGATGGTGATGATTTTGGTAGTTGGGTATTTTGTCGTAGTTCTTCTTTTCAATCCTGATTTTAAAGCAATTTTCGAAAGACTTGTTGGAAACCGCAGTGAGCGTGACATCGATGCAGAAGAAGAGAATCAAATGCGCCCTGAAAGTTTAAATGACTTGCGCGTTGTAAATACAATTCGTGACGAAGACATTGCGCCAGACAAGGTAGCTGAAACAATCAATTTTGACGAAGAGGATGAAGATGACGAAGAATTCGATGAATCTGAGTTAATAGTCACCATACGTCAAGAGCCAGAACCAAGTGGGATTGTCTTTGACATGCCGGAAATTGAATCTGAGGAAGTTGAAGAGCCTGTCGTTGAAAATGAAATTGAAGTGGGAGACACTAATTTCTCTATTGATGTTGCCGAAAGTGATGTTACATTGGATGAAGAAGACCTGAATGATTTGCGAAAAGAATACGGCGACTACGATCCGAAACTTGATCTTGCCAGCTATGTATTGCCATCCATTGATCTTCTAAAAGATTACGTTAGTACAGGCGTTTCAGTGAACAAACAAGAACTGGAAGACAATAAAAATCGCATTGTTGAAACGTTATCGCACTATAAAATAGACATTGATAAAATCAAAGCAACTGTTGGTCCAACCGTTACACTTTATGAAATTGTTCCTGCA
This sequence comes from Crocinitomicaceae bacterium, assembly GCA_044341975.1. Classification (GTDB taxonomy): domain Bacteria; phylum Bacteroidota; class Bacteroidia; order Flavobacteriales_D; family Crocinitomicaceae; genus M0103. Next base: position 4,260 of record JBIIQP010000088.1, on the reverse strand, counting down.
CCGGGTGTTCGAATTTCAAAAATCAAAAACCTGGAGGATGATATTGCCTTGAGTTTAAGTGCGCTTGGTATACGGATCATTGCTCCCATACCTGGTAAAGGTACCATCGGTATCGAAGTACCGAATTCAAATCCAGAGATGGTAAGTATGCGCTCACTCATTGCTTCGGAAAAATTCCAAAATTCAGATGCCGAACTTCCAATTGTGATGGGAAAAACGATTACAAACGAGACGTTTACCTTCGATTTAACAAAAATGCCTCACCTCTTGGTGGCCGGAGCAACTGGACAAGGAAAATCCGTTGGATTGAATGCCATTCTCATCTCATTGCTTTATAAAAAGCATCCTGCTCAAGTAAAATTTGTACTTGTCGATCCTAAAAAAGTGGAATTAACGCTATTCAATAAAATAGAGCGACATTTCTTGGCAAAGCTCCCTGGTGAAGAAGATGCAATTATCACAGACACATCTAAAGTTGTAAACACACTAAATTCACTGTGTATCGAAATGGATGACCGTTATGCTTTGCTGAAAGATGCAGGCTGCAGGACAATCAAAGAATACAATGTAAAATTCATTGCCCGCAAACTAAATCCTGAAAAAGGGCATCATTACCTACCGTATATTGTTGTATTGATTGACGAGTTCGCAGATTTGATCATGACTGCAGGAAAAGAAGTCGAACATCCAATTGCACGAATAGCTCAATTGGCGCGTGCCGTTGGTATTCATTTAATTGTAGCGACTCAGCGACCATCTGTGAATGTCATCACGGGTATGATTAAGGCAAACTTCCCTGCAAGAATTGCTTTCCGTGTATTATCCAAGATCGATTCACGCACTATTTTGGATGCATCTGGCGCAGATCAGCTTATAGGACGAGGTGACATGCTTATTTCTACAGGTTCTGATTTGAAGCGCTTGCAGTGTGGTTTTGTAGATACTCCTGAAGTTGAAGACATTTGTTCGTTCATTGGTGATCAACGCGCTTATCCTGAAGCTTTCCTATTGCCTGAATATGTTGGTGAAGGCGGCGAAGGGAACGGAGATTTTGATTTAAATGAAATTGATCCAATGTTTGCCGACGCAGCAAGGATTGTCATCATCAATCAACAAGGTTCGGCAAGTTTACTTCAGCGAAAACTAAAACTCGGATACAACCGCGCTGGACGTATTGTGGATCAGCTGGAAGGAATGGGAATCATTGGTGCATTTCAAGGAAGCAAGGCAAGAGAAGTACTTTTCTCAGATATTGAATCATTAGAAGAATTCTTGCGCACAAAAGGCTTGGTCTGATTCGATTTTCAAAGCTCAACAATTTCGAAAAGTAAAATCTCAAAACTTATGATTAGCTTTGAGATTAACAACTTTCGATCTATGAAATCTGCTCTTTATATCCTTTCAAGCTTTATTGCTTTCTTCTCTATTTCTCAAAAACTGCAATCCCCAAGTGAGTTTCTTGGGTATAAAATTGGCACTAATTTCACACGTCATCATCAAGTTGTTGCCTACTTCAATCAGTTGGCAGAAAATGCAAGTGATAGAATTCAAGTGGTGCAATATGGCAGTACGAATGAAAACAGAGAATTAATCGCATCCTATATTTCAACACCGGAAAATATTCAGCGACTTGAAAAAATAAAAGCCGATCATGCTGCTTTAAGCGGAAATGAGACAATTTCTATTGTTTGGTTAAGTTACAATGTACATGGAAATGAAAGCGCTGGTACTGAAGCAGCGATGCTCACAGCCTACGAATTGGTAACTAGCAAGCAAGATCTATTAAAAAACACGGTAGTTATTCTCGATCCATGCATTAATCCTGATGGTAGAGACAGATACGTAAACTGGTACAATGAAAACAAAGGTCAAATCACCGATCTGAATGTGGAATCCAGCGAACACCAAGAAGGATGGCCTTCTGGAAGACCGAATCATTACATGTTTGACCTAAACCGCGACTGGGCTTGGGTTACACAAAAAGAATCACAGCAGCGAATAGCTTTGTACAACCTGTGGTTGCCGCATGTGCACGTTGATTTCCACGAACAAGGAATGAATGAACCGTATTATTTTGCCCCAGCCGCAGAACCGTATCACGAAGTAATCACGCCTTGGCAAAGAGAATTCCAAAATGGCATAGGTAAAAACAATGCAAAATACTTTGATAAAAATGGATGGTTTTATTTCACAAAAGAGATCTTCGATTTACTTTACCCAAGTTATGGCGACACCTATCCTACCTACTCCGGTGCGATTGGTATGACGTATGAGCAAGGCGGAAGCGGCAGAGGTGGATTAGCAGTTATTAACAGTGAAAATGATACTCTTACCCTCACGGACCGCGCTTTTCACCACCATATTGCTGGATTGTCGACAGTTGAATATGCTTCTTTGCACACAAGCGACCTCATCCGTGAATTTCAATCTTTCAGTAAAAACAAAAACTATAAATACAAAAGTTATGTTGTTGGCGGTAACACTGACAATCTAAATGCATTGCGCAAATTATTAGATGCCCACCAGATTCAATATGGTTTTGGCACGAATGCCATAGCGAAAGGCTTTTTGTACTCTCAAAATGGCTCAGGAACCCTCAAGGCGACAGATAAACACCTTGTCATTAGCACCAATCAAGTCAAAGGAACATTGGTCAACGTTCTTTTTGAACCAAAAACGAAATTGGTGGATTCATTGACATATGACATCACCGCTTGGAATCTTCCTTACGCTTATGGACTTGAAGCCTTGGCAAGTGAAACAATTGTGAACAGCAAAAATAGTGAAACAGAACGACCTAAAAATGAATTAAACAAGGATGCATATGCTTACATCGCCGATTGGAATAGCATGCAAGATGCCCGTTTTCTGTCAGCTTTATTAAAATCAAACATTAAAGTACGTTATTCAGAAAACCCCTTCACTATCAATGGTAAAAACTGGGAACGCGGAACGCTGATAATTGCTAAAGGTGACAACCAAGTTGGTTTTGATGCGAAAGTGATCCAAATTGCGAATGAGTTAGGCATTCAACTATCTTCAACGACGACTGGAATGGTTGAAAAAGGCAATGACTTTGGATCATCAAGTGTTAAATTGGTTTCAAAAGTGAAAGTGGCTGTAATTTTTGACAACGAAGCATCGTCATTGAATGCTGGAGAAATATGGCATTATTTCGACAACAACTTGGATTATCCTATATCTCGCCTCAAACAAGAAAATTTAACACGAAGTACATTGAATGAATACGATGTTCTAATCGTACCAGAAGGATGGTATTCAGATCTCAACGGTGACGCGGCACAGCAGTCAATCAAAGAATGGATTCACAATGGCGGAAAAATCATAGCTATTGGTTCTGCAGCTGATATTTTCGCTGGAAAAGAAGGTTATCAATTAAAACCAAAATCATCTGAAAAATCGAAAGAAAAAGACGATTCTGTAGATCCATCAAGACACGAACACGCACATATTCAATACAGTGCAAGAGAACGTGAAATGATTAAAAACACAATTACAGGTGCTATTTTTAAGTGCAAAGTGGAACAGACGAATCCTCTGGCATTTGGTTATGGCGATAGTTATTATAGCTTGAAATTGAGCAGTGATGCTTATGAATGGCTTGAAAACGGATCAAATGTGGTTTATTTAGAAGACAATGCGAAACCCCTGAATGGTTTTGCTGGCAGCCAGGCATTGCCTAACCAATCAAAATCGCTCGTTTTTGGACAAGAAAACATGGGAGACGGCTGCTTGATCTATATGATCGATAATCCGTTGTTCAGAGGATTTTGGGAAAATGGGAAGTTATTCTTTGCGAATGCGCTATTCTTTGCAAACAACTAGTTCTTTTTTGTCATTAGCTGAAATCCTAATCCAGCAGAGAAAATAATCTCATCTGTTTTCATTGAACCGTTTGATGTTCCTCTGTAAATGGAGTTAACGTAAGCTATATCGGCAAAGAAATGAAAATACTTCCACACGTAATAGGTTGTTCCAACATGAAGAGCAAATGATGGACAGGCTTTTAGATCCGAATTTACACTGCTATTTGGACGCATTAGCGTTAATCCAGGTTGCAAACCAAGGTATTTATCCCAATTTCTCTTTTCTGTATGTAAAAACGCACCAAAATAAGTTCTCATTGCCTGATGAATAAATTGCGAGTAATCGGAATTACTATTTGTACCATCGATGAATAAATACGTTTCTCCGCGCAAGCTTAGGTGATCAGCTACATAATATTCCACGTAACCATTC
>JBIIQP010000087.1:0-10779 GCA_044341975.1 Crocinitomicaceae bacterium | reverse complement strand
ATCCAACCAAACCCTCTGTTGATTGTATGCAAAGCAAATTGCGGCGAATTCGGGTTTAAAAGATCTTTTGACCAATGGTATTTTTCATAATCTCCACCCAATTGGTAAAGCAAGGTCCGAACGATATCCGCCTGTGAGCCCAAATGATCTATTTTCTTTCCGCGGTATTGCGCTTTCAAAGGTTCACCAAATATGAGTAAAGGAACATGAAAATAACCAGTCAAATTAGGATCTTGCAACTTTGCAGATGCATGACCATGATCAGCAACAATAACAAAAATGGTGTTTTTGTACCATTTTTCCTTTTTACTTTTCTTTAAAAAATCAAACAGACATTTATCGGCATAGAACAAAGAACTCATAAATTCTGGTTCAGCGCCTTGCCATTTTTTCGTTTGTCTATCTGGGTAATCATAGGGGGAATGTGTACTTCCTGTAAAAGCTCCGTATAAAAATGGACCTTTGATTTTTCTAATCTTTTTCAAGAGAAGTTCATATAGATCCTCATCATAATAATTTAATTTGCCACGCTGCAGACCAGCCGGAAAGTCATTTTCATCTTCAACGACATCAAAACCATGATCAACAAAATATCCTCCAATGTTCCCATATTTTAAATCACCGCTGAACAAATAGTGTGAACTATAATTCCATTGTTTCAGACTTTGATTGAATGAAGGTAACTTACGATGCTTATCCGGCTGCATGCTGATTGAAATTTCTGGCAATGCTGGATAGCCGCTGAAAATGCTGGAATTACCAATTTCCGATGTGCCTCCTGTTGAATAAAGATGGGTAAAAAGTAAGCCCTCTTTCGTGAGCGCATCGAAATAAGGGGTTGCTCCTGGCTCGCCAGTGATGGATGAAATAGCGTTCGCTGTCCAACTTTCCATAATCAGAAAGACAAAATTGGGCCTTTGTTCAGTGAAAATATAGTTTGAATGTTTTGTTTCGTAATGAAAAAAATCATCTAATGTAATTTTAGCTTCTTTCTCATTCACTCTTGGAAATTGACCGCCTAACTCACTCTTGTTATATAGCATTAAGCTTTTCGCAAAGAAATAAGTAGAATTGACAGATAAATCATTCGCCACATAATTCTTGCTGTAATAGGCTGCGTCGATATTGATGGGAATCGGTTGAACGCCACCACGTCCCAGAATTAAAAATGTAAATCCAAATACAGCAAAAGTAGAGAGTGAAGAAATTCCGTTGACATACCACTTTTCAAATCCCACTTCTTTATTATTGACAAACAACTTCTTTAGTAAGAAAAAAGCAACAACTAATTCAAGAAGAGCATAGATGAAAAACCAAATTGTCATGCTGTAATCTGCCGTACGAACCACCTCATCTGGATGCATCAAATGGGTGAAAACCCGCGTTGTAAGTTTATGATTCCATTCAGGATAGGCATTGATTTCTCCTGCATTGATTAATACAACAATTATCACTTCAAGGAACAAAACAATCTTAAACGTTTTCCATAAAATGTTGGAAGAATTAAAAAGATAACTTGCTAACAAAAACAAGGGTAAAATGCTCAACAATGCTGCGGTTGCTAAATCTAATCTGAATGAATAAATGAATGCCATGAACCATTCACTGAAAGAAATGGTGCTAAATTTCCCCCAATTGTGAATAGAAAAAAAACACCTGCCAATATGAAAAATAGCCAACCAGAAAAGAAGCAGCTTGCCTACTTGAAAAACGACCGTCCGAATGCGATTCATTGGCGCAAAGATACATGCTTCCATTAATATATTCTTAACTTTGAAATCACATAGCTTTAAACGGTCAGTAGTTTTTCCTTCATTAACAACTTTAAATCACCCGCTTGAAAAATATTGCAATCATAGGAGGTGGATTTAGCGGCACAATGACTGCTGTTCAACTCATAAAAAAAGCTTCATCAAAATTATCTATTTGCATCATTGAACCTGCTGGTCAATTGTTTAAAGGTGCTGCTTACAATTCCTATTCGGATAAACATTTATTAAATGTAGCTGCTGCCAAAATGAGTGGATTTGCGGATCAACCAGAACATTTCTTGAATTGGGTGATGGCACAAGATGCATATAAAACAAAAGATAGGGAATTGACCTCCAACTCTTTTTTACCTAGAAATATTTATGGCAACTATCTTTTCTCTATTTGGGAAGAGGCACTTCAGCTGGCTGCTACAAAAGGAATTGAGATCAACTGGTTACAAAACCAAGTTACAAAGCTTCACTATTCGTCTTCGAGCATCACTCTTCAATTAGACAATAACACGAATGTAACATGTGAAAAATGCGTGTTGGCAACAGGTAATATGCTCCCAAGAAATCCATTGATTCACGATTCATCTGTTTTAGATAACAAGAATTATTTTCAGAATCCTTGGCAACTGAGCGCGGTGATCAACAAACCAAAAAACTTACCCGTTTTAATCATTGGAAATGGATTAACAATGGTAGATACGGTAATTGGACTTACGGAATATGGTTTCAAAGGGACAATCTATGCCGTCTCACCAAATGGATTCAATATTCTACCCCATCGTCACAATGGAATCCACTACAAAGGATTGGATGAAGAATTAATAGATGGGCTTACATTGTATCAAATTGTCACAATCATCAACCGCCACATTAAGTCAGTGCGCGAATTTGGCATTTCAGCCGAACCAATTGTAGATGCATTGCGCCCGAAAGTCCAAAAGATTTGGAAAAAGTTGAGCACGCAAGAAAAGCAACTATTCATGTCGCGTTTAAGACATCTTTGGGGTGTGGCTCGTCACAGAATTCCGCTTCACATTCATGATAAGATTCAAACTATGCGTGTAGAAGGAAAATTACTTGTAAAATCAGGTAAAATTCTAACTATTCAAGAAAATTCAGGCGTTTTTCAAGTAGGCTATTGGGACAAGAAAATGAATGAAAAAATCGAACTTCAAGTATCAAGCATCATAAATTGTACGGGGCCAGAAACCGATTTAAGCAGAGTGCCTGAGCATTTTCTACATGCTTGCTTAAATGAAGGAATTATCTCTCAAGACCTTTTAAAACTTGGTATTGCAGCTGAAACCACAACATATAAAGTGAAAGATCAAGAGGGAAATACAAAACATAACCTTTTTACACTGGGCTCTAATTTAAAAGGCGAACTGTGGGAAAGCACTGCAGTAAATGAACTTCGCCTGCAGGCTGAAAAATTAGCAGAGCAACTGCTCTTAGAAAACCAGTAGTCTATTTTTCTTCTAGCAATAGTCCAATATCCTTAATAAGTTGGTCCACTTCATTTTCAGAAGTTCCATCATAATAGCCACGAATTCTGCGGGATTTATCGACTAAAACAAAATTATTGGTATGAATAAAATCACTTCCAACATCTCCTTGATTGAGCGCCTCAGCAGGCTTAAGAACAAAGAATGATTTTCGTGCCAACGCATAAAGATCTTCTTTTTTACCCGTTAAGAAATGCCAAGTATTATCCGATGCGTCATGTGAATCAGCATACTTCTTTAATTGCTCAGGCGTGTCATTAGCAGGGTCTACAGTAAAACTTAAAATACTAAATCTTCTATCCTTTTGAAATGCTTTGTGCACGCGTTGCATTTGAACATTCATCTTCGGACAAATTGTTCCACAAGTAGTAAAAAAATACTCCGCAACAACAACTTTACCATTGATTGCTTTATCAGTAAATTGTTTGTTGTTCTGATCTAGAAAAGAAAATGCGCCTATCTTATGACCATAGCCAATCCGCAATAATTCTGGATCAACCATTTCTTCATTCACATCAACCGGATTAATTACAGGCAACGTTTTAACTTTTTCAGGCTGATTAAAAAAGTAAATAAGAAAAATACAAGTAAACGAGAATATCACCAAGAAAACTATTCGTTTCATTTTTGATAATTATTTAGTTGCATCAATAATTTGACCGATGTAATTCAGTAATTTTTCTTTTCCAAAAGCTGAATCACTTGAAGTAGTAAATACAGGAGGCATTGCTTCCCAGTATTTCATCATTTCCTTCTTATACTTTGTCAAGTTTTTCTGCAAAGCGGAGGAAGAAAGTTTATCAATTTTTGTAAATACCATCGAAAACGGCAATGATTTTTCCCCACACCAATTCATAAACTCCAAATCAATCTTTTGAGGCTCCAATCGCGAATCCAACAAGACAAAAATATTGAGTAACTGTTCTCTTTTTGTAAGGTATTCTGCAATAAACTTTTCCCATTTTTCTCTTTGAACTTTGGACGCTTTCGCATATCCATAACCGGGTAAATCTACGAGAAACCAATCATCATTAATGATGAAGTGATTTATCAATTGTGTTTTTCCAGGTCTTCCAGAAGTTTTTGCAAGACTTTTATTCCCTGTCAGCATGTTGATCAATGATGACTTCCCTACATTCGATCGACCAATAAATGCAAATTCCGCACGCTTATCATCTGGACAAAGTTTATGGTCTGTGTTCGAGACAACGAATTCTGCTTTCTTGATCTTCATTTTTTTTTCTTCAAAAGTAGGTAGAACCTTTCAATCTGATTACATCCTTCACTATTTTGGACTTGCCAGAATGATTTAAATACCATGAATAGCTTTATTAACATTTATTTAGAAGGTCGATTTGATGGAAATAATTTATTTTTGATAAATCATTTAAAACTGTGTTTGTGAAAAATCTTGTTTGTTTTATTTTGCTTGTAGGTTTGGCGTCTTGCTCAAATGAGCCTGATGTTATTCATTTACGAACTGTTAAAGGCAAAAAAGAGCTTGCTGCGAAAGTAGACGCTAATGCACTTTTTACAGTCAAGGTAGAGGGAATGTCATGTGAGATGGGATGTGGCGGAAGTATCCGTAAGGAATTAAAGGCTACGGGTGCAGTTGATCGAGTTGAATTTGATTTTGTGGAAGGGAGAAAAGTTCAAACAGCTAAAATTTCATTTGACGATAAAAAAATCAATGAATCAAAAATGCTATCCATTCTTTCTGCGATGAATGAAAAGCAATTCAAAGTTCAAAAAGTATCCATAGAAAAAATAGAGGAATCAACTGAAGCATCCATTGATGCACCAACGGAAGATTCTGAAAAAACCGTTGAAATATCCGAGGCAGCACCTTCTTTCGCTCTGCCAAATCTTTTTGATGTTTTAAAATACATCATTCAATAATTTTTCCCTTTTTAATGAATAACAGTCTAATAGACAAGTAGTTATTATCAAAAAATATTTTCCTGCAATTTAAATTGAAAGGGATTTCTACGAACACCCCACTGTAGAAGTACGTACTTCCTTTTTAGTAGTTAAGTTGAATTTGCATTTGAATGAATGGAAAAATTCAATGCATGAAGTTGTCATGATGTTACTTTGTCTCATGAAATCAATGAAACAAAAAAACAATCTAAAAATAAATGCCATGAAAACAAAAAACATCTTCCTTTCACTTGCAGCAGCTGCAACTTTTACCACAGGTTTATTCGCTCAAACAATCAACCTTGATGTCCAAACAACAAATCCAAAATGCTTTGGTGACAACAATGGATATGCATTCGTTACTCCATCAGGCGGAGTTGAACCTTATTCATATTATTGGTCAACAGGAGAATCAACGTCCACATTGAGTAATGTACCAGCAGGAGATTATAACTTGATGGTTGTGGATGCTGCCATGAATTCGGTTACAAGAACAATTACAATAACAGACCCAGAAGCAGTCATCATAACTGGCACAACAACGAAGGCAAGTTCTATAGGAAGTCAAGACGGCGCCATTGACATTACAGTGAGTGGATTAACTCCTTTGTACAATGTTAACTGGACATCTCAAAATGGAACAGGCTTGAAAATTCATGAATTAGATCAAGTTTACCTCAGCGCTGGTGTTTATACCGTGACAATTGAAACTCAACCGAGCTGTAGCACTTCAAAAACATTTGTAGTACGACAAAATCTACCTATCAACATTCATTCTTTCAACTTAAATGGATTAATCAGCAATGGATCTGTTGGTGGCCATATGCCTTTGGTATACCCGAACCCATCAAATGGACCGATCAACTTTAGAAATACAGAAAATGCAAGTAATGTGGAAATCTATGATGAATTCGGAAATCTAATTCAAACTCTTGATGGCACCAGCACTAATTTAGAAATCGGAAATTACAGAGCGGTTATCAGAAACAGCGATGGTACAGTCCAAACAGAAGCCATAGTTATCAGATAAAAAAATAAGCAATAGACAAGGGATCCAAAAAAGGTCCCTTTTTTTACCTCTCGGGTATACATAAATCTACCGAAGTACTATCGTAGAATTACGTAGATTGATCTATGCGTTTCGTATTAAATTTTTTACACACGTATAAAACAGCATAAGCAATCACTCAAAACATCACTCTCTTTGTTCCAACTATTAAAAACAAGTTTGAAACCAACTCTAAAACAGACTATGAAAACAAAAAATATCTTGCTAACCATCTTTGCTTCAATTACTTTCTCTACTGGATTATTTGGGCAGAATCAAACTGATATGGCTAACATTAGTGAAGAAAATGCATTCGAACAATCAACGCCCAAAGTGCACCTTCAAATGATTGCATTTGTAAACCAAACGAATAGTACAGTAACTTTTGCAAATATTGAAGGAAGCGGACCAATTCAACTTTACAATCAATCTGGGGTACTAATCGAAACAATAGAAAGCAATTGTCCTGTTACCACTTTAAAATCAGGACTCTATACCGCAGTTGTTAAACAAGCAAGCGGTGAAATTCAAATGGAGCGAATAATTGTACGTTAAGAAATTGTTGTTTCTAAAACCTAGTTATCCCAAACGAATCAGAAACAATCTTCAAAAAAGGGAGTCAAATTCCCTTTTTTATTGTCAACTCCGAAATAATATTAATTCTGGTTGTAACTTTATCGCATGAAGCTCCACTTTCGTGAAATGGGTGAAGGCAAACCAATGATCATTTTACATGGTCTTTTTGGTTTTTCAGACAATTGGCAAACCCACGCCAAAAAATTTGCTGATTATTTCAGAGTTATTCTTGTTGATCTCCGAAATCATGGTCATTCAGACTGGAGTGATGCATTCTCTTATGAGCTAATGGCCGAAGATTTACATGAACTGATTACCGATCTTGGATTGGATGATATACATCTTTTGGGACATTCGATGGGTGGTAAGGTTGCAATGCTTTACGCTCAATTACATCCTGAAAGAATTCATAAGCTCATTATTGTAGACATCGGTACTAAGCAATATCCTATGCATCACCAACACATCTTGGCAGGAATGCATGCTATTGATCTTGAAAAGATAAAAGTCAGAAGTGAAGCAGAAGACATTCTTAAACTTCACATTGATTCTGATGGGGTTCGACAATTTCTTTTAAAAAACCTCTATTGGAAAGAAAAGGGACAATTGGCTTGGCGGATGAACCTTGAAGTGTTGGAAAGGGAGATGGCTAATATTCTTGCTGCACTTCCAGAAATAGAAGTTATGGTTCCAACACTCTTTATACGTGGAGAATTATCGAATTATATCCTTGACGAGGATATACCAGAACTAGAAGATCTTTTCCCAGATTCAGATTTAATATCCATCAGGAATGCGGGTCACTGGGTGCATGCTGAGGCACCTGAAGAATTTGTGGAAATTGTCCTTGGATTTTGTTTGAGATAAAAAAAGCAGCACTTTAAGTGCTGCTTTCCATATTATCATAATTCTTTAATTAAGAATTCAACGCTTCAGCTCCACCAACGATCTCAAGAATTTCGTTCGTAATGGCCGCTTGACGTGCTTTGTTGTAGCTCAATTTAAGCGATTTTTGTAATTCTTTCGCATTGTCCGTTGCCTTGTGCATTGCTGTCATACGAGCTCCGTGTTCAGCTGCTTGCGAATCAAGTAATCCTTTAAACAACTGAATTTTCAAAGACTTAGGAATCAATTCCGTTACTATTTCTTCTTTTGATGGTTCGAAAATATAATCTACAGCAGATTGCTCATTCGCTTGAACCGAAGAAACTATTGGCAAAAACTGCTCATCTCTTACAATCTGAGTAGCTGCGTTGACAAACTGATTATAAACAACAATAATCTTATCAAACTCTTTGCTAGTAAACAATCGCATTAACTCGTTAGCAATAATCGCATTGTTCTCAAAACTTAAGGAAGAAAAAATATCCTCAACCGGAGCAAATGCATCATTGATGTAATAAGCATCTGAGCGCTTATATGAATCTTTGATTTTCTTACCTAGACACAGAACTTTAGGATTTGCATGCGCATATTCTTCATTCACAAGTTGTGTTACCTTTTTGATGATGTTATTATTGAATCCACCACAAAGTCCGCGGTTAGATGTAATACCAACAATCAACACATTCTTAACTTCTCTAGTATCTGAATATGCATTTTCAGAAAGATCAAGTGTTGCACTCAGGTTCCCAAGGATCTCTTGCAGTTTTGTGGCATAAGGGCGCATTTGTGTAATTGCATCCTGTGCTCTTTTCAATTTTGCAGCCGATACCATCTTCATTGCTGAAGTAATTTGCATCGTTGATCCCACCGAGGTGATTCTGTTACGTATTTCCTTTAAACTTGGCATAAATTCAATTTTGAATTGAATCAGTATTTATCAGCGATTTCCTTCGCTACTTTCGTCAAAGTATCTGTAATCTCATCCGTATATTTTCCAGCTCTCAATTGAACCAAAATATCGGCATGTTTTGCATCTAGGTAGTTCAAGAATTCTTTTTCGAACTCCTTCACTTTAGCCACAGGAACTCGTTGAATCAATCCCTTCGTACCAACATAGATTATAGCGATTTGCTTTTCTACTGGGAATGGATCTCCTTCTCTTTGTTTCAGGATTTCAACGTTACGTGCGCCTTTATCCAAAACTGCTTTCGTTGCAGCATCTAAGTCAGAACCAAACTTAGCAAATGCTTCTAATTCACGGTACTGTGCCTGATCCAGTTTCAATGTACCAGCAACTTTCTTCATTGATTTGATCTGAGCGTTACCACCCACACGCGATACAGAAATACCAACATTGATCGCTGGACGAATACCTGCATTGAATAAATCTGATTCCAAGAAGATCTGACCATCAGTGATGGAAATCACGTTTGTTGGAATATATGCAGAAACGTCACCTGCTTGTGTTTCAATAATTGGAAGTGCTGTCAATGATCCACCACCTTTTACAATTGGTTTCAATGATTCTGGTAAATCGTTCATTTGAGAAGCAATTTTATCATCAGCAATGATTTTCGCTGCTCTCTCCAACAATCTTGAGTGAAGGTAGAATACATCCCCTGGATATGCCTCGCGACCCGGAGGACGACGCAACAACAAAGAAACCTCACGGTAGGCTACCGCTTGTTTTGATAAATCATCATAAACAATTAGTGCAGGACGTCCTGAATCACGGAAGAACTCACCAACTGCAGCACCAGTCATTGGTGCATAAAACTGCATTGTAGCAGGGTCAGATGCATTTGCTGCAACAACAACTGTATAAGCCATCGCTCCTGCATCTTCAAATTTCTTAACAATACCTGCAACAGTAGATCCTTTCTGACCGATTGCAACATAGATACAGAAAACTGGCTCACCTCTGTCGTAAAACTCACGCTGATTGATGATCGTATCAATCGCAACAGTTGATTTACCCGTCTGACGGTCACCAATGATAAGCTCACGTTGACCACGACCAATTGGAATCATCGCATCAACTGCTTTGATACCCGTTTGCATCGGCTCGGTTACAGGCTGACGATAAATTACCCCTGGCGCCTTACGCTCAATTGGCATTTCATAAAGATCACCTGAAATTGGTCCTTTACCATCAATTGGGTTACCCAATGTGTCAATAACACGACCAACCATTCCGTCTCCCACTTTCACAGAAGCGATACGTCCAAGACGTTTTACAGTGTCTCCTTCTTTTACAGCTGTCGAACGGCCTAACAATACAGCTCCAACATTGTCCTCCTCAAGGTTCAACGCAATTCCTTGCAAACCTCCATCGAACTCAATCAACTCACCGTACTGAACTCCATTCAATCCGTATATACGTGCAATACCATCTCCTACTTGTAGAACGGTACCTACTTCTTTTAGTTCAGCTTCAGAACGAAATCCTGATAACTGCTCTCTTAAAATTGCAGAAACTTCTGCTGGTTTTACATCTGCCATCTTGTGTAGTTTTACTTTGATCCCACTTTGTGGATTATCTTGTTAAACGTTGTTTTAAATTTTTAAATTGACTTGACACTGAAGCATCAATTTCCTTGTCATCCATGCGCACAATGAATCCACCAATAAGTGATTCATCGATAACTTCATTAATTTCAAATTGACCCTTAATAGAAACTTTTAATTTTTCTAAGATTGTTTCTTTTGTTGCGGCATGCAAAGTTTTGGCGGATACAATTGTAACTGGCACAATACCTTTAATTTCCTTCAACTGTGCATTAAAAGAAAAAGCTATTTCACCCAACATATACTCTCTGCGATTCTTTGCTATTAAATCAATAAACATTGTTGTCAAATTGTCAAAATCAACAAACAATGTTTTGAATATGCTGATCTTCTTATCTGCCTTAACAATTGGGGAGTTCAACAAATTTACAAAATCCTTTTCCTCAATGTAGATTTTAGACACATAGGCCATGTCCGCAGCTACTTTGTCCTGCACCCCTTGATCCATAGCAAGTTCCAATAAAGCTTTTGCATACCTTGATGCTGCTTTTGTGCTCTTCATGTCCCTTAACTT
>JBIIQP010000086.1:0-10788 GCA_044341975.1 Crocinitomicaceae bacterium | reverse complement strand
AGGTGCTGTTAAAAAAAGTTAAGCTTCCTCGTGGCACTTTAGCGAAGATTAACTTTAGTCCAAAGTTCGAACATTGAGAAAAATCAGGGTCAACCTTATTCTGACGCTTGTCATCACAGCACTGCTTGCCTTGCTTGTCATTCAGGCATTTCAGACGGCACAATTGTATGACAGGAAAACAACCCAATTGGAAACCAATCTTTCCACTTCACTGGAGCGAATTGCCAACCGTCACGAAAAAGCAGAGGATATTCGTCGCTACATGCACATTGTGAACCGTGATTTTACTGGTCAATACAAGGACATTTTAAAAGAAGAATTCAAAGATCTTGTTTCTGCAGAAGAAGCTATTTCAATAAAGGATACAGTTGTTTTTGCGGAGGGTGAACTGCATAATTACCTCATCATTAAAGGGAGCTCATTTGATTCCATCACTGGTTTGTCAACTGAACAGCGGGTTTTAGCAAGAGACGTCAGACAACTGCGTGATCTTTTCGACAAACAAAAGAAGCAGATTCCACACAATGACTCTGTAAAATTGGCTATTCAACTTGATCAGCGCGTTTTACAACAGATCTTTCGGAAAGCTAAATTCGTCAACGATCTTATGGTTGAGACCTTTCGGAACAATGTCTACATGGCTCCAGAAAAAAGAATTGATGTAGCGTTTCTCGACTCTGTTATTAGAACAGAAATCGCCAATGATGACCTTCCAAAGACCTATCATTTTATGGTGGCGAATGAATTTGGAATTCCCATCAAATTTGCGCAAGCTCCTGAAACCTATGACACACAGCTTGATACTCTTTTAACCGGAAAAACAGCTCTTTTCCCGAGCAATATTTTAGACGAAAACTTTTATTTACATCTTTATTTTCCCAAAAAAGGATTCTTCCTTGTCAAAGAAATGTGGGGATCCTTTACCGTTAGTTTGACGCTGATCATGCTCATTGTAACTGCGCTCATTTTCATGTTTAAAACCATCCTTGCACAAGAAAAAATATCAGAGGTTAAAAATGATTTTATTTCCAACATGACCCATGAATTTAAAACACCTATTTCGACCATTTCTCTTGCATGCGAAGCACTTGGAGACAAAGACATGGTGAGTCAAGGCGCTGAGGGAACCAAACCGTATGTCAAGATGATCCAGGAAGAGAATAAACGCCTAAGCTTGCTGGTTGAACGCATTTTACAAAGTGCAGTGCTGGAGCGCGGTGAATTAAAATTGCTTGAGGAGCAAATCCTATTGAACGAGATCATCCACGACGTAGCGGAAACTGCAAAATTCAGAATACAAGGCAGCGGTGGTGAAATTCGATTAGACTTGCCAACTGAGTTGATTCACATTTCGTCAGATAAAATGCACTTGACAAATATCATTTCCAATCTAGTTGATAATGCAATCAAATACAGCGAAGAAGCGCCTAATATTGAAATAAGTTTAAAACGGGAAAATAAGAAGTTGTTGTTGAGCGTTAGAGATCATGGAATTGGTATTCGTAAAGAACACTTGAAAAAAATATTTGATAAGCTGTACAGGATTCCGACCGGTAATCTTCACAATGTGAAAGGTTTTGGACTCGGACTGAGTTACGTGAAAGCCATAGCTGGACTGCATGGTTGGGATATAAATGTGAAAAGCAAATTTGGTGAAGGCTCTGAATTCACCCTTGTTATAAAAGATAATTATGAATAAAACACTTCAAATTCTCTTAGCAGAGGACGACGAAAATCTCGGTCAGTTGTTAAGTACTTTTCTTCGTTCAAAAGGCTTTAATACTGAATTAGCTAGGAATGGAAAAGCTGCTTTCGAATTGTTTAGCAACAGGCCTTTTAATTTTTGCATTTTCGATGTCATGATGCCGGAAATGGATGGTTTTACCTTGGCCAAAGAAATCCGTGAAATTGACAAAAAAGTTCCCATACTTTTCCTAACAGCAAAATCCATGAAAGAAGACAAGCTTGAAGGTTTTGCAATCGGTGCGGATGACTATTTGACGAAGCCTTTTTCGATGGAAGAACTGCTTGCTAGAATCACAGCAATTGCGCGAAGATCAGAATCTGCGAATGATAAGTCCGATGACACCCTTTACATTGGAAAAATCAAATATGAACCAGAACTTCGATTGTTGCACCTGGATAAGGAAGTAAAAAAACTAACCACCAAAGAGAACCAATTGCTGCATTTACTTGTCAAAAACGAAAGTGAAATCCTGGACCGACAAGCTACGCTTCGAGCCATTTGGGGCGATGACAATTATTTCAATGGCAGAAGTATGGATGTATACATCGCAAAACTCCGAAAATTATTGAAAGAGGATCCCGCAATCGAAATCATGAATGTGCACGGAAAAGGATTCAAACTTTTGATCAAGGATTAATTATTTACTTGACCCTTTTGAACTTCTTGAACTTTCAAGACAAAAGACTTTTAGATCAAAGACAAAAGATTTGAACTTTTGAAAGCATGCCCTCGATACAACCGCTGAAGCGGCCACTCCAGCCACGGCTGACAAGCGGTCAGCTTCCGAATATTAAAAGCAGGTCGAGTGCCGACGCAGGAGGTGTATCGAGACCTGAACCTTTGAACACATTGAACTCTTGAACGTATTGAACTCCTTGAACCTTTGAACTCCTTCAGCTCTTCGTGCTCGTTCAAAAACTCCTTCTTTCACCACTCACATACTTTTTCTACCTTTGCAGCGTTTTTGAATTGTGAAGAACTGGCTGAAATACATATTGCAGAGATCCTTAGGATTTGACACTTACCTGTACGTGTTTGCCCTGTTCAAAATTCGCACCCTACAAAGCGACTCAAAAGAAAAGGACTTTTTTCATTTCTTGAATTTGCTGGAAGATGGCAAAGGCGATGTGCTTGATGTAGGTGCCAATATCGGCATCATGACAGTTCACTTGGCTAAAAAGGTTCCTAATTCAACGATCCACGCTTTTGAACCAATCCCAGAAAACCTATCCGTATTAACAAAAATCATCTCTAAATTCAACCTGAATAAAATCAAGGTACACCATACGGCAGTTGGAGACCACGAAGGTGAAGTAAAAATGATTCTTCCGAAAAATGGAAAAACAAAAATGCAGGGGCTTAGTCATGTCATGCATGAAAGTATTACAGAATGGAATGAAGGAGATGAATACAATGTTCCCTTAAACACACTTGATAATTTGTTGAATGGCGCTCCGATTCAAGGAATTAAAATTGATGTGGAGAATTTTGAATATTTTGCATTAAAGGGAGGCTCTCGCATACTTTCATCCAACAAACCTGTCATTTATGCTGAGTTGTGGGACAATGAAAACAGAACCAACTGCTTTACACTCCTGTCAGATTTGAATTACACTGCACATGTGGTTGAAAAGGGAATATTAACTCCCTTCCATGTTGATAAACATCGTCATCAAAACTTCATTTTTATTGCAAATTAAGCGAAACTGAAGTGCCGAGTTATGCAGAAGAAATTCATTTCCAACCTCATCCTGATCATTCTGCTGAACCTTTTGGTCAAACCCTTTGCAATATTCGGGATAGATGCAGGAGTTCAAAACAGAGTAAGTACAGAAGCATACGGACTTTATTTCTCGCTGCTCAATCTTTCCTTCATCTTCAACATTATTACTGACCTGGGAATCAACAACTTTACGACAAGAAACATTGCACAGTACCCCAAAGTGATGCCCAAGTATTTCGGGAAAGTGCTCAGTTTTCGTTTGC
This sequence comes from Crocinitomicaceae bacterium, assembly GCA_044341975.1. Lineage (GTDB taxonomy): Bacteria > Bacteroidota > Bacteroidia > Flavobacteriales_D > Crocinitomicaceae > M0103. The sequence goes on along the minus strand of JBIIQP010000086.1, from coordinate 7,055 downwards.
TCTTATTTTTAGTTTATTCTTTCCTTACGTTGTCAGCAGGATTTGTTGCAGGCTATCGTGGCGAAGCCCTTTATTTTCTTTCTGTTCTCATTTTCAACCAACTACTTGCCACATTGATAGGCTATTTGAGAAGCCATTTTGGCGGTTTGTTGCTCTTTCGCACGGACGCGCTCATCTCAGTGCTCGATCGTTTGTTGCTCATTCTCTTTTGCGGAAGCGCCCTATTGATGACGAAAGGTCAAGCGTTTCACATTGAATGGTTTATCTGGCTCCAAACAGCTGCATATGCAGTGGCTTTGATTGTAGCCTTTTACCTGTTGACGCGGCATGTGGGACTTCCGAAATTTTCATTCAGCAAGCCATTTTCGCTGGCGATTCTAAGGAAAAGTTATCCTTTTGCCTTGTTGTTTTTGCTGATGATGCTTTACACACGCAGCGATTCTGTTTTGTTGGAACGATTGCATCCAAATGGCGCCTTTCAATCCGGTATTTATGCCAAAGGATTTCGTTTGTTGGACGCCTTCTACATGTTCGGAATGATCTTCGCAAACCTGTTGTTGCCGCTCTTTGCACGCACACTAAAAGATGACCGTCAAAAGGTGCTGCCAGTGCTAAAAACAGCTGGGAAACTACTTATAGGCGGATCTATTTTCATTGCGTTTTTATGCCATTTCAATGCAAAGGCAATTTTATCAGCAATCTACAGTTCGGACATCACCGAAACAATTCTCCCTTTTCAGTTGATCATGTGGGCCTTTGTTGGCATGTCAACGAGCTTGATTTTCGGTACGTTACTGACGGCAAATGGAGAATTGAAATTAATGAATCTGTTCGCTGGTATTGGCGTCATCGTCAACATACTGCTCAACGTATTCCTCATTCCTACCCATGGCGCTGAGGGCGCAGCAATTTCTTGTTTAATTACCCAAACACTAATGGCGATAGCTCAACTTATTCTTTGTGCTTATCGCTTCAAAATAAATTTGCGTGATCTCCATTTGCACAACTATTTGACATTTGCTGCGTTGCTTTTTGGAAGCTCACTTCTGTGGTTTAACAGCGAGTATTTATTGCCGCTTATGCTCCTTGTCGGAACAGTTGGCTTATTCCTCCTTCGTTTGATTGATGTGCCTACACTCATTCGTACCTTCCGAGAAAATAATTAGAAGTTGATACTCCGATAAAATATTCCATTCATTTTTGAGTTTAATTGTCAGTCAAAAATGATTTTAAGTCCCTAAAAGCTTCGATTTTTGACTAATTTCGCACTTCTTAAATGAAAACTGCATGGTTGAACACACAACAGAACTGGAAAAAGAAAGACAAAACCTGCTAATTTACATCTGGAAAAAACGCAAAATCCTTGTGATGGTTTCCGGTATTGCAGGTGTGGTTGGTCTCATTGTATCATTATTGATGACTCCTATTTTCAGATCAACAGCAATCGTTTTCCCTGCGGCAACAAGTACCGTTTCTTTCTCAGAACAGCGAAATGCAAAAGCAGCAGCAATGGATTTCGGAGAAGAAGAACAAGCCGAACAATTGGTGCAAATCCTATCTTCATCGCGCATCAGAGATAAAATCATTCAGGAATTTGACCTGATGAAACATTACAACATTGATGAAAACGATGCCAATAAGTATTACAAATTGGTCAAAACATACAACGAAAATTTCTTGTATGTCAGAACACGTTACGGTTCAATTCAAATCGATGTACTCGACCGCGATGCTAAATTGGCTGCCGACATGGCCAATAAAATCGTTGACCTTATCGATACTGTAAAAAACAACATGGTGGCTGAACGTACGTGGCCAGCTTACGAAATCAATAAGCGTAAAAAGGAGCAACTGGAAAAAGAACGGGAAGAATTGGTTCATCGCCTGGATACGTTGAGTGCGATGGGTGTAATGTCACTCGATGGACGAACAGAATTGTTCCAGGCATTAGTGAATGCAGGAGGCGCTGATAAAACTGATATCAAAAAAATCATTGATGTAAACATTAAGTACGGTTCTACTTTCGATGCCCTTGACTTCTCTTTAAAAGAAAAGATCACGCAGTTAGAGCTCTTCAAAGTTTCTTATGAACAAGCTGAATCGGATGCTTACGCAATTTTCAACCATAAATTCGTTGTAGAACGCGCTGTTGTTGCAGATAAAAAAGACAAGCCAAAGCGCTTGATCATCGTGCTTCTTGCTACAATTGGTGCATTTGTCTTTACACTGTTCACGTTGCTGATCTCAGACCGTTTAAACGAGCTGAAGAAAATTTCATAACGTGCAATTCATCAGGCAACATAGTTGGCAGCTGCTTGCCGGTTGCGTTTACATTCTACTTTCAGGAGTGCTCATTTGGAGAGACCAAGCTTATTTGACCTTGTTCCCATTTGGCTTGCTCGCCGTTTATTTTGCCATTTATTATTCTGAATGGACTTTTTTAAGTTTAGCATTTTTCACACCATTGTCCATCAATATTGAAGAATGGACGGATAGCTTTGGTTTGTTCATCCCTTCAGAACCATTGCTTGTTGGCTTCATGTTGCTCTTTTTGATGCTGCAGATCAGAAAACCAATAATTTCTTCTGAAGTTTGGAAAAACCCCATAATTATATGGGTTGGCTTGTACCTCAGTTGGGCGCTCATAACATGCATTACGAGCTCGCACCCACTTGTTTCCATCAAATTTTTACTCGCTCGTTTGTGGTTTATCATTCCGGTATTGCTACTGGGAAGTTATTTTTTTCGTGAGAAAAAGAACATCAGCATTTTCTTTTGGTTGTTTGCCACAGGAATGATTATTTCGATTTCTTATACACTCATTTTACATGCCGGCTATCGTTTTGGTGAAAAAGAAAGTCACTGGGTGATGTGGCCTTTTTTCAAAGATCACACCATTTATGGGGCCATTGTCGCTTTGGTCGTTCCGCTGCTTTTTGGACTCTTTCTTTCAAAAAAACACCCTCCACTCGTTCAAGCAGTTGCAATTGGCTTCATTGTAATCAGCTTATTAGGACTCTATTTCTCTTATACACGTGCGGCATGGTTGAGTATTCTTGCAGCTCTGGGAGTCTTGGCACTCATTAAATTTCGTGTTCGCTTTTCGATCATTGCCACGGTTGGGATCATCAGCGCTGTCATCCTTTTATTTTCATGGGATGCCATTCAAATGGAGCTAGAACGCAACAAATACGAGCACACAACGGAAGAATTCGGTGAGCGACTGCAATCCGCCACAAACGTTTCAACCGATGCCTCCAACCTCGAACGCATCAATCGCTGGACCTGTGCTATTGATATGTTCAAGGAGCGACCAGTATTTGGTTTTGGACCGGGAACCTATGCCTTTGAATACGCTCGTTTTCAGCACCCCGAAAACCTTACGATTATTTCCACGAATTTTGGTGATTTAGGGAATGCACACAGCGAGTACTTGGGACCCTTAGCCGAAATGGGGTTAATCGGAATGCTTCTGATGATAGGTCTTGTCTCCGCTATTTTTTACAAAAGCATCACGCTATACAATCGTTGGCCGCAAGAAGACACTGAAATGCGCACGCTGTTGTTGGCCATCATCTTGTCGCTTACCACCTATTTTGTACACGGTATTCTGAACAATTTCCTCGACACAGACAAAGCCGCGGTTCCGATTTGGGGTATGTGTGCGATGGTGATTGCACTTGAAATCCAATTAAAGAAAAAGATCCAAGGCTAAAATTCCTTTACGATTACCATTCCAGCGGTCGCATCTTATTTATTTTACGAAAATCTTCTTCTATGCAATTAAATGCCATCAGCTTTTTCTCAATTTAGGCCTTAAAACACCCGAAAAATCGACTTTACCCTTGCGCCCTTGAGGTAAAATTGATGATCTCATCTATTGAATCCATTGAACATCTCTAACGCATTGAGCCTTTATGCCTATTCATCTTTTCTTGTAAAGCTTTAAACATTTCATTTGATACTTTATGTATTAGTTATATATTTAACATTATGACATTATACGCTATAAAACTTCCCAAAGCAACCCAAATATGGTTGTATAAGCGCAAGTTTATAGCGGGTATAAACTAGTTAGCACCCATAAATAAAAATGCATTATATATGAAATATAGATTACCAAATAATCATCTGATTTTTGTCACACTACTATTTGTCATCCTTAGTGCAAGGTCACAAGCACAACTTATACCGTTTAGTTACACCGAAGATTTCGAAACTGGAAACATCCCCCTTGTTTATTGGACACACACTCCCAGTGCCACATACACATTAGATTCACTGATAATCAGCGAAAGTACTGCATCATCAGGAACATATTCATTAAAGTTCGACATTACATTAAACGGCACCGCTGATACCAATCACTTATGCTATTATTATTGGTTTATCCCCCTCAATCCAATGCCAAATTTAGATGATTCACTTTACTTTTCGATGGATGTCAAAATGGATAGCGTAAGTTCAAAGAATGTTTTTGTTGGTTTTAACATACCTATTCTTCCAGTTACCAGCGGATGTCGAACAATTAGCAATACCATACCTTTTGATACATGGACTAGTATTTCCGAACCGAATATGTGCCGTACTACACGCGAATGGACTGAAACCTGGCTCGATAATACGTATTTTGCTGCAACTAACTCTGATGTTGGACTTAGTGCAGATGGAATCATTATTATGATGTTTGGGGCTGGTTCCCGGCATTATACAATTTATATGGACAATATTGTTCTATCTGGTTTTATTCGCGACACGAATGCCTTCCATACGAACACTACAAACAACTGGAATGCCTACCTGGAAAGGGTTTCCGACTCCGTGGATGTAATCCGCAACAATCTGGCGAGCTTGCCAGACACCACAGGATTGGACATGTGTGCGGCATACCAGCATATTTATAATAAACTAGAAAGTGACTCACTTTCAATGGATTCACTGATAGCTTATATGGATGCTCAGGTAATAAATGGTCAGTCGTTTTCACCAGCTCCAATGGTTCAGCTAGAGACTCTATTTGAAGAATATAACCAGATATTGGAATTTCTACAACCACAAATGATGAACTCCGGCTCATTGAATGTTTATAATTTCCCTGCTACGGAGAACCATCGCCTTGATGGCTTCAACACTCCCTGGGAAATCCTTGATACTTCTGCTGTGTGCAATTTCCGAATGTGCCGTGGGGAGATCAAGCCTACAGCATTCCTTATGGTTCCCGGCTGTTATACAGATGCTATTCAGATTACCGCCAGCGATCTGGTTTCAGGGAGCGACACCATCAACGGGAATGCGCTTGATTTTTTTGTGGCCAAGTTATGGTACCAGAGCAATCTTGATTTACTCACCTTCGATTCAGGGCTTACCCAGGAATTACTGCTCAAAGATGACAGCCTGATACTAGTGAATGAAGGTACCTGCATAAATTACCTCAGGCTAACAGATACCCTGACGAACACTACCACTTACACTGATATCACAACACCTTCTAACTCATTCCCCCCGCAACACACGGTTTTTATGGACAGTAGCTCTCTGCAGCCATTCGTAATGGATACTTTCAGGCATAAACTGATCTATATGGTAATGCATGTACCTGAAAAGGCTGTTACAGGCAATTACAAAGGCCGTATTTACTTTAAGGACAAGGATTTAAATGTATTAAAAGAATTTATCCTGAATTTGGAAGTACTTCCTTTTGCACTTGACTCGTCAAGACTAGAATATGCGCTATATTATAGGGGAGCATTGACCAATGATACAGTCTATCCTGCATCTTCTGAGGCAAAAACAAAAAAACAGATGAAGTTAGAAATGGAGGATATGAGAAATCATGGTGTATATTATCCTACCAGCTATCAAACGTTTGATAGACTCGGAGAATACCTTGATTTGCGTAATCAGGTTGGGCTGCCAACCGATAAGTTTTATTCACTTGGGTTTGGTGCCAACCAATATTATTTACCCGATTTGCCAGGATATGTTGCCAAGATAGAGATGTGGAAGGATTCGCTGGCACATTATGGTTACGACAGCACGAATCTGTTTTTGTATGGGCTTGACGAAGCCGACAGTGCATCCCTGCTGCAACAGTTAGCCGTGTGGGATGTGGCGCATCAAACCGGGGCTCACATATTTGCAGCCGGTGGTTCCCATACCTTTGCTTTAGTAGATAGTGCTCTCGATGTTTTTAATTATATGTTGGGACCTTTAGCACCGGACGCCGAACAACAGGTGGCAAATTTTCATTCAGTAGGTTCCCGTATTTTTGCTTACGGCTGTCCCTGGCCCTGGGACGAGAATCCCGAGGTGTACCGGCGTACATCAGGATGCATGCTCTGGAAAGCAGGCTTTGACGGAGCTATGGAATATGCCTATCAACACGGTTTAGGGAATTTCTGGAATGATTTCGATAACCTACAATCTTATGCGCTTGACATTGCCTTTGCGTATCCGACTTCGGACGGGATTGTGCAAACTGTCCAGTGGGAGAGTTACCGTGAGGCCATTAACGATGTGCGATATATCTCAACCTTATTGAATATACGTGATTCGTTACTGGATGCTGGGAATGACGTTACTGACCTGAACGACTGGATCAATAATGTGGACTGTACTCGTCCTCTTGAAGACCTTCGCAACGATATTATTGACAAAATACTAGAAATAAACCAGTTGATTTCTGGAATTGCTATTCCAGAAATTGTAGAAAACAATGATAACGTGATGATATATCCCAATCCATCTAATAATCTGATTTTTATTAAAGGTGCAGAACCGGGAGCTATATGCAACATATACACAATACGAGGAGAGCAAAGAAAATCAACCGTTCTGTATCAATCATTGCAGAGCATAGATATCGCCGGGTTGCAAGCAGGTGTATACATCATGCAAATACAGTCTAAAAAAAATGTAGAAGTGAAGAAGTTTGTTAAACTGTAATTGTACTTAGTGAAAGTATTGATTTATGCAAAATTAGCGGAATTAAAAACTTCAAAAGGGTTGATGAATACTTTAACGATTTATTGAAATCTAAACACTAGTGTCCGATA
>JBIIQP010000217.1:0-2991 GCA_044341975.1 Crocinitomicaceae bacterium | reverse complement strand
CATGTCGATTGGCAGGTGTCTATGTCCGAAAATGAAATAATCAAAATGGTCTTTTTGTAAGACTTCTGTACAATAAAGATAGAGCCATTCGTTTTCTTTCCCGTGAAACACTTCATCTGCCATGCCAGTAGCTGCTCGACTTGTTTTGGAAGAGTAATTTGCCAACCCAATTCCGAAGTTGGGATGCAAGCGTGCAAAAGCCCATTGACAAAGTTTGTTCTGGAATACTTTTTTCAAAAATTTATAGCCTCGGTCGCCTGGCCCCAATCCATCACCGTGGCCAATTAGAAATTTTTTACCGTAAAATTCTCGTGTAATTGGTTCACGGTGCAATTGAACACCCAATTCTTTTGGAAGATAATCAAAGATCCACATGTCATGGTTGCCCGTGAAAACATGTACTGGAACACCTTTGTCAGTGAGTTCTGCAATTTTGCCTTGCAAACGAACAAATCCTTTCGGAATAGCGTGTTTGTATTCAAACCAAAAATCAAAGATGTCGCCCACCAGAAAAATTTCTTGTGCCGTTGGTTCAATGTGATTCAACCAGGCAACGATTTTCTTTTCTCTTTCTAAACTTTTTTCATAGGTAGGAACACCTAGGTGAAAGTCGGAAGCGAAGTAGATATTTTTCTTTTGATCGCTCAAAATGATTAGAAACCGAAGATTTTTGCAAGTTCAGCTTCAAGCGCCTCGCCACGCAAGTTCGTTTTGATGATTTTACCTTCTTTGTCGATAAGCACAGTGAATGGAATTCCACGTACCTGATAGATTTGTGGAACTTTACTTGCCCAATGCCCTAAGTCGCTGACATGATTAGGCCATGTTAAGTTGTCCTTCTCAATAGCTGCCTGCCAAGACGCTCGATCGCGATCAAGCGAAACACTCATCACCGTAAATCCTTTGTCTTTGTATTTATCGTAAAGTCTCACAACGTTGGGATTTTCTTTGCGACATGGTCCGCACCAAGATGCCCAGAAATCAAGTAAAACAACTTGTCCGCGCAAATCAGACAATTTCATTTTTGTCTTTCCATCTAATTTTAATTCTTCAAAGTCAGGCGCTTCTTTTCCTGGTGCTAACAAATTAGCCAGTTCTTTCTGTTTTTTAGCAGCCAGGTAGCCATTGTAAACTTCTTTGATGGTCGGCGAGTCACTGAAATTATTGTTCAATTGAGTGACAATGGATTCGTAAGTTGCAAAATCATTTTCTTTGTCGATGGTAGAAACTACGGGCAATAATGCTGCTGAGTTTTGGTTGTTGGCAATAAATGACTGCATGTTACCTTGGAACGTGTAAAATGTGGTTGTCATCGAATTACTGATTTCCTCCTGTCTTGCTGGCTCTCGGTTGATGAGTGTCATCGCAGAATCACGTTTGAAATTCCACGCAGAAAGAATTTTTACAAAATCATTCATGTTCTTGCTTTCGTCCGATCCAACAATGTTGCAGAATGCATAGATATTGGAACCATCACCGTAAAGTTTGATGTCAGAACCTTCGCGCAGAATGACATTGATGTGAGAACCACCCACTTTTACCACATAATAATCGGGGTTGGGCAAAGTGCCCTTCAACACAAAATCTCCTTTTTTCGAGAAAGTCGTTTTGAAATAATCTTTGTAATGCGTTCCGTAAAATTGTGAAAGTGAAATTGTATCCACAGATGCATTGAAGATGTTTCCTGAAATCGTCACGTTGATCGGTTTCTGAGAGAAAGCAACCAGTGTGGTCAGGAGAAAGGAGAGGCAAATTAGTTTTTTCAAAATAATATATTTTTAGTTGGAGAAAAGTTCTTTCAATTTTTGTTCCAAAGATTCACCGCGCAAACCTGTTGCAATGATTTTTCCTTGTTTATCAATTAAAACAGTGTGAGGAATTCCACTGATGCCATATGTTTGCACCATAGGTGTTTCCCATCCTTTTAAGTCACTCACGTGGTTGGGCCAAATCAAACCATCTGCTGCAATGGCTTTTTTCCAAGCTGCGGCATCATCGTCAAGAGAAACAGAAAACACAGTAAATCCTTTGTCTTTGTATTGTTTGTAGAGCTTCACAACATTCGGGCTTTCACGACGACATGGACCACACCACGATGCCCAGAAGTCGATTAAAACGATTTTACCACGCAACGAAGAAAGGTTTAAAATTTTTCCATTGGGATCTTTCATCGAAATTTCTGGCGCAACAGGCCCTTGTGCTGGATTTGCTCCCGCATTTAAGAATTCGTTGTAAGCACTTTCAATTTGAAACACTTGATTTTCCATCGTTGCCGCCATTGGCGAATCTTTGTAGCGCTTTTTATAAGCTTCAGCAACTTTCTTTAATACATCCAAGTTCGCTGGGTCCCAGTCTTTGAATCCCATGTTGGGTGTCGCTGACGTGGAAAGAATAATGTTGAATGGATTGGCTGGGGCCTCGTTCATTTGTTCCCGCGAAAAATCATCAAGTGGTTTTCGTATTTCAAGGTATTTGATCATCATCTCATCTTCAGAAAGTTGACCCTGCAGACTGTTTAGTTGCATCTGCTGGCCCATGAATACTGCATATTTCTCCATGTACAGATTCATTGGTTTTGCCCATTCAGTGCCACTCACATTTGGACGCACAGCAAATTCATTAAAGGTCGTTTTCATCGTTACTTTGTCATTCGGAGAAAGCGTTAAAGGAACAACTTTGTCTTGAGATTCTCCCAGGCGAAGCTGGTAAATTCCCATTCCCGGTACATTTCCTTTGAGTTCAAAATGACCATTTGCATCGGTTGTTGCTTCGGCTACTTTGATCGACCCTTGTTGACTAAGGGCTTCCAGATAGATTGCCATGTTCGCGCCATCTTGCACGGAGCCATTGATAGAGATGTTGTCTTCCAAGGAGTCTTGTTTCTCATTGTTCTCAGCATTTCCGCATGCAAACAGAATCAAAACAGAAAATAAGTAAGCGAGTTTTTTCATGTTATCCTTCAAGCGTTTTACGCATTAATTCATTTGCTGC
>JBIIQP010000012.1:0-35861 GCA_044341975.1 Crocinitomicaceae bacterium | reverse complement strand
AAATGTATTGTTGGATTGCATGAGGTAGAGACTGGACAAGTGTTATTCGATGAACGGGATTTTTGCGCAATGGACCGCACTCAGCGAAAGGATATCAGGAAAGAAATAGGTATGCTATTTCAAGGATCTGCATTGTTTGATTCCATGACGGTTGAAGAGAATGTCATGTTTCCTTTGACGATGTTCACCAAGATGACAAAAAAGGAGATGAAAAAACAAGTCGACTTTTGTTTGGACCGCGTGAATCTGAAAAATGTGAATCAACTCTTACCATCAGAGTGCAGTGGAGGTATGCAAAAAAGAATTGGTATTGCGCGGGCAATTTCAATGAATCCAAAGTACCTTTTTTGTGATGAGCCCAATTCTGGACTAGACCCAAAAACTTCCATCATAATTGATGGTTTGGTTCGTGAAATCACTTATGAGTACAATATTACCACAGTTGTGATTACGCATGATATGAACAGTGTTATTGAAATTGGAGATAATATCATGTTCATTCACGAAGGAAAAAATTGGTGGCAGGGTGATAGGAAATCGATCATTACAACTGAAAATCCAGAGATATTGAACTTTGTATATGCCTCCGAATTCATGAAGGAAATTCGTGCCTCCATGCAGTCAAACAGAAAATAAACCTATTCAATTTCAGTCTTTTTCATCGACATCGTTACCCTCTAATTCTCTATTAGAAATAGGCAATATATCCGAAGTGTATCTTACCATTTTTTAATAAAATTGGATTTTGCATTTGGCTCCCAAGCGCATAGGAGACAGAGAAGATCCCAAGATTAGTTCCAAAAGATAACCCAGTACCAAAGCCGAATGGTTGATCTTTTGAATACTTGATGGCACTATTCTCAGAGTATGCCTGATCGTAGAAAACAAATACATTCGAATTTCGATCCAATAGGAAACGATACTCCAACGTGATAACTGATCTTGCTGAGGCAAATAGTTCGTCCTCATTGAATCCCCTCAAACTATTTTGACCACCAAATCTGTAAAGTTCATTCTGGTAAATCACTGGTGCGTAATAAAATTCGTTAACGGCTGCAAATCGAATTATATTTCTTCTGGTAATCGGCATAAACCATTCAGTCGTAAAGTTTATTCGAAAAACAGTTGATTTAACGATGGATGAGGTGTCTGAAATTTTAGACTTCCGACTTCCGATAGAACCTTCAAGAAAAAATGTGTACCCTTTTGAAGGATTTGGAATGTAGTCCAATTGTTTGTTAAGAAGAGATAATCCATATGCATTGCTGCTAACATTGGATAAATTATTAAAGTTGGGGTTTCCACCCGCACCACTGAGTGTGTTCGAAGCGTAATTCTGGTAAAAGGCTTTGAGATAATTTCCACCTTTCAGAAAGTACTGAATTCCAAGAGTACTTTTTAATTCTAAGAAAGTTGAATCTTTTTTGTAAAGCTGCAATTGTGCATCAATTCCAAACGGGCTTCGGAATAAAAAAGGATAATTTATTTTAATATTCATTGACTGAGTAGCGCTTTGTATGCTCCTCCAATTGAGAATTGCCGATTCACCTCTTTTAAGAACGTTGAGCAATTTTAAATTGACATCTCCGGCTAGTCCAACACGATTGGTAATTGGATTGGGTTGCAATCCAATTGTTCCATTCACGGAACTAACGGGGTTACTTTGCAAATAGATGTATACGTCGCAACCTTTTTCTGTAAAAAGTAATTCATGTGGTTTTATTTCTTTTAAAAAGCTGATTTGTTTGATTTTTGCAGAAATATTTTTGAGTTTTGATTCATTGTAGAGATCACCAGATTTAATGTCGATTAAACTGGAAATGAAAATCTCTGAAATTGAAGAATCTCCTTTCAGAATGATCTTGTTGAAATGGTAGGTTTGGCCTGTATGAATGTTTACCTCGGCAGAAACATGTTCTCCATTGTAGCTAATGTTTTGAAGATTTATTCTGCCAAAAGGATGACCATTATTGAGTAATTCATTTTGGGTGTTGCGAAGAAATCTGGAAAGTTCAATAGGTTTAAATGGAATCTTTTGAATTAATTTTTCATTAAACTTTCCTTTCTGTAGATGTTGATTTTCAGTGGAAGATTTTAAACGAAGTTCAATGGTGCCGAATTTTTGGCCCACATAAAATGCAACACTATATTTTCTTTTTTCATAAAATAAACTGTCAACAGAGCAGGTGAGGTAACCTTTTTTAATGCCATATAATCTCAGTTCAGTTATATAATTCAGCGCACTTAGACTATCCTTGAATCCTAATTGAACATTCGCTTTTATTTTTTTATAATCGTTTGTAGTGAATTCAATAGTATAGTTGTCCTGACTGCGAAGAAATGTGCTGAATAAAAGTGATAATATCAAGATATTTAGTCGCATGAAAAAATAACGTAGGACAGTTTTTACAATTTGTTAAAAATAAAAACAATAGTTTAATATTAAATTTGGAAAGTCAGCATAAAAAGTTATATTTTTGTCACACTAAAGACCTTATTAATATTTAAAAACAAACTGGAATGAAAAAATTATTGACCTTGACACTTGTAGGGATGTTCGCTTTGCTTGCGTTCGCATCTTGCAAATCATCTTCAGGAGGACATTGTGATGCTTACGGGAGTGTGAATCAGGTAAACCAATCTGACGTAGCTTCTAAATAATCAGACATTTTTCCAAAAAAATCAAGGTCACCTTTTGAGTGACCTTTTTTATTTTTTAAATTTTCTTTGAAGCAATTTGGAAATCAGGGATGTCTTTATTCCAAATTAACATATGAAATATTATAAGTTACGTTGTAATTAGAAGGGAATTTAGGTACAAGGACAAAATTTTCTGTAAATCTTTCTTCTTCACATTTTGCACATTGAGTAACCGTTATTGAATACTCTACTGATTGAGTGACTGAATTAAAGGATACATCACGGACAAATTGTGCGTTACAATGAGATAAAATCGGGTAACACAATACAGTATAATTTGAGTAATCAACTGGCTTTACTGAACCACCGTCTATTGATACATTAATTTGATTTGCAATTGGGCTGGTTGCAGTTATGACGTAATTACCTTTTAGTTGGTTCGTTAAATAACAATTTACACCGTTGTAGAAAATTACATTTTCTTCGATCCATCCCTTATCCTCATTATTTGCATCCATCACACACTTTTTCTTGCATGAGGTTGCGAGCAATGCGAATGATATTAGCAGGAATGGAAACAATGATTTAATATACTTTTTCATACAGAACGAAGTTTATATGGTTGCATAAGTAAAGTAAAACTACAATTTTTAAAAGAAAATTAAAATTATTTTTTCCTTAATTCAAAATTCTGGCCTAAGTAAACTCGTCGAACTTGTTCATCTGCAGCCAATTCTTCTGCCGTTCCTGATTTAAGAATACTTCCTTCAAACAACAAGTACGCACGATCTGTAATGGATAAAGTTTCTTGGACATTATGGTCTGTAATCAGAATGCCAATATTCTTTTTGCGCAGTTCAGAAACGATACTTTGAATATCTTCTACGGCAATTGGATCTACTCCGGCAAATGGTTCGTCTAGCAAAACGAATTTTGGATTTGTGGCCAATGCTCTTGCAATTTCAGTTCTTCGCTTTTCACCTCCTGAAAGTCTGTTTCCAAGATTTTTACGTACGTGATTCAAACTGAATTCTTCCAGCAATTGCTCTAGCCGGTCTTTTCGTTCTTGTTTGTTGAGTGCTGTCATTTCCAGGATAGCCATGATATTATCCTCAACACTCAATTTTCTGAACACGGAAACTTCCTGAGGTAAATAGCCAATACCCAACTGCGAACGCTTGTACATCGGAAAGTGAGTTATGTCCGTGCTATCCAGATATACGTTTCCCTCATCAGGTTTGACCAGTCCAACGATCATATAAAATGACGTAGTTTTACCAGCACCATTCGGTCCAAGCAACCCAACAATTTCACCTTGGTTTACCTCAATACTAACGCCTTTCACGACATCCCGTCCTTTATACGTTTTCTTGATATTTGTGGTGTGTAATTTCACTTTAGGGGTAAAGTTAAAAAATTAATGACCATCTTGCTCTAATTCCAATAGGACTTACGGCAGGTGCACCGGGGAATAAAGGGTCAAGATGGGTTAATCGATACACAACATCAACGCGACCGATTTTGAAAATATTTTCTACACCAATCGAAACTTCAGCATAAGGTACTTTTCCAAACATTCTTGTGCCATCGGGAAGTTTCATAATTTGTAAATTACGATTTGAAATGGAACCGTAGGTTATTCTTCCGGTAGTTACGAGGCGCCATTTTAGTTTTTTAATCAATGGTATGCGATCGAAGAACAATCCTTCCCAATGATTTTCTATAAATCCACCAACATACTTGTCGGATACAAATTCAAAAAAATTGAGCTTGTTGAAAGCAGTTGTAAGCAACCAGTATGACTGATTGCCTTCGTGAACTTTTAAGAATGGATAGGCGGCGGCACCGAAAATGTAACCAGCATTGCCTCCGTATCGAATTCTGCCCAACACGCCAATTTGTCTGTTGTGTTCCATTTGAAACTCTAGGCGCTGATAATTGTAGAAACCACCAAATAAATCTTTTACACCAAATATTCCCTGCAAGGAAAAAATAGGGTATTTGGACCGTATACTAGAACGATCGAATGAACCAGCAAGAAATTCTTCATCCTTTGTCCAGCGAATACGTGCAGTGAATTCGCTTGTTCGAATGGTATTAATCGTGTCATAGTTTCCTGCACCATCGTTGTTAATGTAATTTGCTTTTCCAAGCGCAGTGTATTCTTTCCATTCAAAACCGCCATACAGCACGAGGTCTTTCTTTACATCTTTTTCAAGATTGATACCTGCTTTCTTGACGAACGTTAATTTATCCAAAGGACCAGTTCTAAAAACGGTTCCAAAGGTGGAGCCTATGGATGCAGCCGAAGCGGATATGCCTATTTGCTCGATGTCATAATTATAGTAAGTGGTGAGCATTCCCCTTTTTTTCGGTGTAATATTGTAACGTATGGAGGTCCCGTATTTGAATCGATCATCATTGAAGCCGTATGCGAGTCTAACACCTAGTTCAATTCTCTTCGAAAAATTATTTGAGGTTCTTAATGCAAGTCCTGTTCGAAATTTTTCAACTGGGTTGAAACTGATAAAAGTGAAAGCATTTCCAATTTCAACTTTTCCGATCGGATAATAACCGGTGGTTGCAAAATAGGAAAGGTTTTTCAGCATTTTGAAAAATGGCATTTCATTCAATGAATCAACCATGTTTTCTATACCCTTTTCTTGCAGTGACAGCGGCTCATGACGGTGTTGTTGCCACCAGTCTTTGCTGCGAACCTTTGCACTATCTGTCAATTCAACTGTATTATCTGAGCGATAAAACGAATCTTCTTTCTTTTCGTTGATCAAGAAGTTAGTGCGTGAGGATAATTTCCTTCCATAAAAACCATAAACTTCAGTGTTTTTGGTGATTTTGAAATCAACAATCATTTTTTCTTTTGTCAACATCCAAACCTCTTTGGAAACTTGCCGAAAGGTGTGTTCAAAGTATAAATCTTGCACGTAATTTATGTTTGCCCATGGCGACATATGCGCTTTGATATTTTTCACAGCATAGGTTGTGTCATGGATCCACATTTCTCCCTCAAAAGTCATATCGCCTGTTCGCTTCGGAACAAATCTCAGTTTGTAGCACCATTGATTATCAATGAACGTGGAATCATCAAGGTAAAACCGATAAAAACTTCTTGCATAATCAGCTAGTGGACTTATAAAAGCCCTGTTGAACATGTTGATATTGTTATCATAGACGTTGATGTCGAGATACATATCTCCCATAAACTGGTTTGCTTGAATATTGTCAATACCAGTGATGTGTGTACCATGAACAATTTCTCTTTTTGATTTAGGGTTGTTTTTGTAATAGAAATCTGATAAAGATTCACTCAAGATAACAGGCAGGTAATTTTCTCCCTTTTCATTCGAGTCTAGGTAATCCATTACCAAATCAAGTCGTTTAACTACATCACGATCAGTGAATTTCTCTCCGATATTGTTGAGGTCGAGCTGCATTTTATTGTAAACTTCATATTGATAGGACAGCAATTTCTCTTTGTTGTTGATATGTTTATTTGCAATAACTCGTTTGTGCAGACGGGTAGAAGGTAATTCATCTGGTGGGCGAATCACTACTTCTTGAATTTCAGCAATTCGTGTAGTCATTTTGACATTGAATTCCTGAATTTTATCCAATTCAACTCCAAAAGTTGCCGTTAAATATCCGCTAAATATAAATTGAATAGAGTCAGATGCATAATAGGTTTCAATGGAATAATTTCCCAAAGAATCTGTCACTGTGCCGATCTTCGAATTTTTGAACTGGACTTTGACGTAAGGCATTTTTTCGCCTGTATTGGCGTCCCATACTGTACCGAAAACACGCGTTTGTTGACAAAACACAGCTCCACTGGTGAGGGAGATTAATCCAATTAAAATGGCTACTTGAAAAAATTTAATTGTCTTCAACCCTAACATGTTTTAGGATGATATTTCTTTTTTGAAACGTCTTTTTTCAACGCGTTTAGCAACTATAACACCAACTTCATAGAGAATAAGAATTGGTATTGAAACAACTATTTGTGAAATAACATCAGGTGGTGTAATGATTGCCGAGATGATTAATACACCAACAATGGCATGCTTTCTATATTTCTTTAAAAAATCAGCAGTTATTATTCCAAGACTAGCAAAAATATAGGTGACTATCGGTAATAAAAAGAGAAGTCCTGAATAGAATACTGTCGAAAGTACAGTGCTCATGTAAGAGTTTATTGTGAAAATATTTTGAATTTCACCACTAATCTGGTAGGCTCCGAAAAATTGTACACAAAGCGGTGCTACCACGAAATACCCAAAAAGGATTCCCAAGAAAAATAGGAAACTTACCCAAAACACAATTCCTCGAGCAACTAGCTTTTCATTTTGCTTTAATCCTGGTTTTACGAATGACCAAAGCTGATAGAAAAGATAAGGGAATGAGATAACGATTCCACCCATTATACTCATCATCATGGCATAACTGAATTGGCCAGACATGGTTGTGCTCTGAAAACTTACGGGGATTTCTTTGATACAGATTCCTAACCATTTACACATGTATCGAAAGGTTACGAATTCTTCATTGTGCATGGATAAAAAAATCGTTTCTATGATCCACTTCTGATAAATAAAAATGACTATAGCAACAATGACTATCGCAATAGACATTTTTACCAAGCGCCATCTCAATTCTTCAAGATGGTCTAAAAAGGACATATTTTTTTCGTCACTCATTGAGGATGCAAAAATAATCAATCAAACTATCTAAAGTTGGAAAATGAGCCTTGTTAAATGGTAAAATGTTTCATTCGATTCATTCACTTAGTCTAAAAATGTTAAGTTTTCATTAAATTAGTGCTACATTTTGTGTACCTTACATTCTATTATAAAATAAATCATTTCATATGACGGAACAAGAACTTAAAATTGCACTTCGCAAGTATTTCG
This sequence comes from Crocinitomicaceae bacterium, assembly GCA_044341975.1. Classification (GTDB taxonomy): domain Bacteria; phylum Bacteroidota; class Bacteroidia; order Flavobacteriales_D; family Crocinitomicaceae; genus M0103. Next base: position 28,296 of record JBIIQP010000012.1, on the reverse strand, counting down.
GGTTTGACAGTTTTAAGGGAAAACAGGAGAGTATCATCTTAAATGTTTTAGAAGGCAATAACACATTTGTAATAATGCCTACAGGTGGCGGTAAATCAATGTGCTACCAATTGCCAGCCTTGTTATCAGAGGGAACAGCGATAGTCGTTTCCCCATTGATTGCGTTGATGAAAAATCAGGTGGATGCTATACGCAATGTTAACGACGATGAGGGTGTAGCTCATTTCATGAATTCTTCACTTTCAAAAACTGAAATAACAAGAGTTAAGCAAGATATTCAAGATAAAAAAACGAAACTGCTCTACGTCGCTCCTGAATCATTGACGAAGCAAGAAAATATAGATTTCTTGACATCTGTTAATATTTCCTTTTTTGCCATTGATGAAGCGCATTGCATTTCCGAATGGGGACATGATTTTAGACCAGAATACCGAAGACTAAGAGAAATATTTGAAAAAATATCAAATGTTCCAATAATAGCATTAACTGCCACCGCAACACCAAAAGTTCAATATGACATTCAGAAAAACTTGAACATGTTGGATGCGACGGTTTATAAATCGTCATTTAATCGCGACAACCTTTACTATGAAATGAGGCCAAAGCGAGATGTTGAAAAGGAGATTATTAAATACATTCGAACCAAAGCAGGTAAAAGTGGAATTGTTTATTGCCTTAGTCGCAAAAAAGTAGAAGAACTTGCCGAGCTTTTACAAGTTAATGGGATTAACGCACTGGCTTATCACGCAGGACTCGATGCTGCTACAAGAGGAAAGCATCAAGATATGTTCCTAATGGAGGAAGCTGATGTGATTGTTGCAACGATTGCATTCGGTATGGGAATAGATAAACCCGATGTTCGTTATGTGATTCACCATGATATCCCAAAGTCACTTGAAAGTTATTACCAAGAAACAGGTAGAGCAGGAAGAGATGGAGGCGAAGGCGAATGCATCGCTTTTTACAGTTATAAGGACATTGAAAAATTAGAAAAATTCCTACAAGGAAAGCCAGTGGCTGAACAAGAAATAGGCCGTCAATTGTTGAGTGAGATTGTTTCCTATGCTGAAACTTCAGTTTGCAGAAGAAAGTTCATTTTACATTATTTTGGAGAAACATTCAATGAAAAGCTCTGCAATGAGTTTTGCGATAATTGTAGAAATCCTAGGGAACGAACAGAAGGGAAGGACTTTGTACTTAAGTTGCTGAATGCTTTGTTGGATCTCCAAGAGATGCAGAAAGCCAAGCATTATTGTGCTTATTTATCTGGACATGTCACTTCGGATATTAAATCATACAAACATGATGCTCTGCCAAATTTTGGATGCGGAAAAGAGAAAGATGAACATTTTTGGAATGCAGTTATTCGCCAAGTAATTGTTGCTGGGTTGATTTATAAGGATATTGAAACGTACGGCACACTAAAGCTTTCAGACGCAGGTAAAGAGTATTTAAAAAATCCACAATCGTTTAGTCTTTTGAAGGAACATGATTTCTCTAATACAGATGATGATGATACGATTATAAATTTAGGTGGCAAAGGGGGAGCTTTTGATGAAACGCTTTATGATATGTTGCTTGATTTGAGAAAATCGCTTTCAAAACAAAAGAATATTCCTCCATTTGTTATTTTCCAGGAACCTTCACTCAAGGATATGTGTTTTCAATATCCAATCACTATCGATGAGCTAACCAATATTCAAGGTGTAGGAACAGGAAAAGCATCTAGATATGGCGCTCCATTTGTAGCGTTGATTCATCAATATGTGGAGGATAATGACATAGAGCGACCACAAGACATGGTTGTGAAATCACTCGTAAATAAGTCAGGCTTAAAAGTGCAATTGATACAAAATATCGATAGAAAACTACCTTTAGAAGATATAGGTAGGTCACAAGGAAAATCTATGAATGAGGTCATCGAGGAGATTGAAGCAATCGTTTCTTCGGGGACAAGGGTAAACATAAACTATTACATTGATGATATCCTTGATTCGGATAATCAAGAGGAGATTTATGAGTATTTTTCTGAGGCTGAGACAGATGATTTGCGAAATGCCTATGCTGAATTCGATGGTGATTATACAGAAGAGGAACTGCGATTAATGAGGATCAAGTTTATGAGTGAAATGGCCAACTAAAGCCTATTTCCTTTTCATTATATATATAAAGGTATTCTCACCATCCGAAAACTCCAATTGAAGGTCTGTTGATGTGAGAGTTAATAATCTACATTTAGTATAATCAATTACGCTGTTATTTGAATCAAGGGCCGAAAGATTCATGTAATCTCCCTTTTCTATCAATTTATAAGTGCCTTTTTGATTAATCGTTCCTGAATCACTTGCAAGTTGGTAAGAGATTAAAAATTGATAGTTTGCAGAATCGCTTACTATTTCACTAAAGTGTAGTTCACCGGAGCATTTTGCAAATTCTATCAAACCTTCCGGATCAGTTTGTTTTAAAGTAGTAATTGACCAATTTCCAGAAATCTTTTTGGCGCTTGCTTTTTCTTTATTACAAGCAATTAAAATAGTAGCGAAAGCAATACAAAAAAGAGCTTTTTTCATTTTATAATACTGCTAAGCACATCATTTCAACACCTCGGATTAATGCATCATTGTCAATGTCAAAACGCGGATGATGCACTCCATACGTGATGCCTTTTGATTCATTGCGAACCCCAAGTCTGAAAAAGCAAACGGGTACTTTGTGAGAATAAAATGAAAAATCTTCAGAAGTGAGACGAATGGGAAGTTCTTCAACATTTCCTTCACCTAAAAATTCAATTGCTTTCTTTCTTAATTTGGAAGTAATTTGCGGATCATTTTCCAGGTATGGATAGCCTTTGCTTATTTCGAGATCAACAGTTGCGCCATGCATCTCAGCAATCGAACGAATATTAGTCTCAATCAAGGCAAGCGCCTGAGCTCTCCATGTTTCATTCATAGTACGAAATGTACCTTTCAATATCGCTTTCGAAGGAATAATATTTGTCGCACCCAATGCTTCAAAATGACCGAACGAAAGTACTGAAGGAATTTTTGGATCACACTTTCTACTCACAATTTGTTGAAGTTCAAGTAGGATGGAAGAACCTATTATAATTGGATCTACGCACTCATTCGGTGTGGCGCCATGTCCTCCTTTACCATGGATCGTCAAATGAATTTCATCACATGATGCCATGTAGATACCTTCCTTGAATCCAACATTCCCAACTTGCATACTTGGGAAAACATGGAGCGCATAAAGTTCTTTAACTTTCGGGTTTTCTAGCACCCCATCAGCAATCATGAAGGTTGCCCCACCCGGATTTTTTTCCTCTCCTGGTTGGAATATGCATTTTACAGCATATGGTAATTGGTCCTTTAGTTCATTTAGAATTAGTGCTGTTCCTAATAGAATAGAAGTGTGAACGTCGTGACCACAGGCATGCATTACACCATTGACCTCAGATTTATAGGGAACTTCATTTTCCTCCTGTATAGGTAAGGCATCTAAATCAGCACGCAATCCTATGCAAACATCATTTTTGTGATTCTCAGATTTGATCAACGCCACAACACCAGTTTTTCCTATCCCGATCTCATGCTGAATATTATGTTCAGTAAGAATACTTGACACATAGTTCATCGTGTTGTGTTCTTGATAGGATAATTCAGGATTACGATGCAAATGCTCGCGAAATGACCGAACTTTTTCAAAAATTGATTTGGCTTTATCTTTAATTAATTGTTGAAGTTGAAGATCCATGTGAAGTTTGTCTATTTCGAATCAAAAATAAAAGTAATCAAATCTGAATTATTGTACCAATAAATTGCAACCTCTAATATCTGCATTGTCGAAGCGGCCCATTATTTTAAGTTTTCCATGCTCTATTTTCCCTAAATCTTGCGTGGCGATAAAGCTACAACTATAAATATTTGCAAAGTCAATGACATTTATACCTCCGGTTTTACCATTTTCTAAATAATAAAAAGGGTCATTCATGTCGCGAATTAATACATTCATCCAATTAGGTAGTTCGAATAGGCCATCCTCTTTACTGTAAGATTGTGACAATAATTCAGTCATTCCATATTCTGAACTAACAAAATCAACTTTTAATCCATTTTTGATTTCAAGATGCAGCTCCTCTTTGGTCATTTCTTTTCTCCTTCCCTTCATTCCGCCTGTTTCGATGATGAGTGCTTTCGATAAATCCAGACCTTGAGCAACAAGATCTAAAAGTGCATATGAAACACCAAAAATCACCACGTTTTTACCAATTTCTAAAGCAGTTTTATATTTGTGCATGAGGTCTTCAACCTCATTTAGTACAAATGAAGAAAGTGAGCAATTACTTTTTTTAATCAAAAATTCAACCATATATACGAGACTTGAGTTGCCTTGTTCTAGGTAGTTTGGAAGTAAAGCAAGTATGACTTGATCCTCTGGATCACCAATGAATTGCCTGTAAATAGTTTCAAAGGAACGATCATAAATCTCTCGATAGGCCACAGCATGTGTACTTCTGCCAGTTTGTGTTGTCCCGCTGCTCAGAAACAATAAATCTTCTTTTTTATTTGAGCAACTTACCCGATGCGTTTTAAAAAATGAGATAGGAAGAAACGGAATTTCTGAAAGCCTTGATGGATTGATTCTACCTGTTTTTTTTGAAAATAAACGGTAAATTTCACAATGGTCGAATTGAAAACGAAACAATTCAAGCGCTAATTCTTCAAATTCAGATTTGGATGTTATTCCGAAAATCTTTTCCTCAAGAAGAAGATTTCTTTGCATATTAATGCTTCATTTCACCGATGGAATTCGGATCGTGTTTGTGTTTAAAAAGAACTGCAAAAAGCAAGGCAATAAATAAGGAATAAAGGGCAAAACTAATCCATATCTCTGGCCAATTTTTTAACTCAATTGCTCTATGAAAAATACCATTGTGAATCTTCGTTCCATCCGTAAGTCGATGAAAAACCTCACTTGATTTTGAAATTCCTAGGTGCTTTGTGAGTCCTGAAACACTTTTAAACTTAAGTGTATAGAAATATTGAATGATAGAAGCACTTGCGAAACTGCCTATCACTGCGCCAAATCCATTGGTCATCATCATAAAAAGCCCCTGCGCACTTGAACGCATTTGGGGCGAGGTTGATGTCTCAATGAATAAAGAGCCTGAGACATTGAAAAAGTCAAATGCCATTCCATATACAATGCATGAGGCAATAATCATCCAAAGACCTTCTGCTGGATCTCCATAGGCCAAAAGTCCAAATCGAAGTACCCATGCCGTCATGCTGATTAACATCACATATTTAATACCGAATCGTTTTAGAAAAAATGGAATTGCCAGAATAAAGAGTGTTTCAGAAATTTGTGAAATTGACATAATGACTGTGGAATATTTCACTATCAAGGAATTCTGGTATTTGCCATAATTACCAAATTCACTGATATAGCCGTCCCCATACATGTTGGTAAGTTGCAAAGAAGCGCCAAGGAATAAAGAGAACAAGAAAAACAAGAATATTTTGTAATTGCCAAATAATCGAAAGGCATCCAATCCAAAAGTTTGTATCCAACCTTTTTTTTCACTTGCTGTTGGTGTACATTTTGGAAGCGAAAAAGCATAAAGACCTAATAATACTGCTGAAATCCCAGAGATTAGAAATTGGTTTGAGGAGGCCTTGTTGCCAGTGATGTTCACGAACCACATTGCGGCAATAAATCCAATTGTTCCCCAAACACGAATTGGGGGGAATGAACTTACTACGTCATAATTATTTGATTTTAAAACATTGTAGGCTACAGAATTGGACAATGCAATAGTCGGCATATAGCAGAGCATAGCAAGAAAAATAACCCAAAAGAATGTGACAGGATCGCTAACAGAAGGTAGGAGACATAAAATAAGACCACCAGCAATATGCAATAAACCAAAGATACGTTCAGCATTTATCCATTTGTCAGCAATGATTCCAACAAGGGTTGGCATAAAAAGTGAAGAAAGACCGAGTGTTGTGAAAACTGCCCCAAACTGAACACCATCCCACTTCATGGTTTCAAACCAATAATTATAGATTGTGATGAGCCATGATCCCCATATGAAGAACTGCATGAAATTCATGATGATCAATCTGTTCTTCAATGATCTTAGCATATTTTTAAAGTTTAATTGGCTCTGCGTTTATTGATTTCATCTCGTATTTTTGATGCAAGCTCGTAGTCTTCGCTGTCAATTGCATCTCCGAGTTGACCTTCTAGTTCTGTTTCTGATAAGGTGTTTAATGCACCTTCTGGTTCTGTAGATTCATCCTCTTCGGTCGAAAAGTCATCCTCTTTGACTTCGTTTTCATCCATCAAAATTCCTGCACTGGATAAAATATGCTCAAATGTAAATATCGGACAATTAAATCTTACACCAATCGCTATAGCGTCTGAAGTTCGTGCGTCAATCTCTGTAGTCAAACCATCAGATTCACAAACAAGTTTAGAATAAAAGATACCTTCAGCTAGATTGTAAATCACAACTTCCTTTATGTCAATAGAAAATGATTGGGCGAAATTTTTAAAAAGGTCGTGAGTCAAAGGCCGAGTAGGTGTCATTTTTTCTAACTCTATGGCAATTGCTTGGGCTTCAAATCCTCCAATAATTATGGGCAATTGACGTTTCCCACCAGCTTCAGCCAATACAAGTGCGTAGGCCCCAGATTGTGTCTGACTGTATGAAAGTCCTGCTATATCAAGCTTTATTTTATTCATTTCAAAAATTGCATTCGAGGATTTTAACAAATTAGGGAAGCACTATGACTTCCCCAAACTGCTGAACTTGATTAAAAGTACGACTTTAAAGAAATTAATGTCCAGAATTTTTAAATTTTTTCACTGCTTCTGTTAATCGAGGCAATACTTCAAAAGCGTCACCGACTATTCCATAATCTGCCGCTTTGAAAAATGGTGCCTCTGGATCAGTATTTATAACGACCATCACTTTGGAACCATTTACTCCTGCAAGGTGCTGAATTGCTCCGGAAATACCTGCCGCAATATATAGGTTTGGACGAATAGCAACACCTGTTTGACCAACGTGCTCATGGTGAGGTCTCCATCCTATGTCTGCTACCGGACGCGAGCAAGCTGTCGCAGCTCCCAAAGCTTTTGCTAAATCTTCAACAATCCCCCAGTTCTCTGGGCCTTTCAAACCTCTACCTGCTGAAACTACCAATTCTGCTTCCGGTAGTGGAATTTCTCCTTCAGGTTTTTTAGTGCTTACTACCTTTACTTTCGATTCACCCGCATTACCATTGAATTCTTCAACGGCACAATCAGAACCAGTTTCTTCAGGTTGAATACTGTTCGGAAGCAGAGATATAATTTTCGCAGCCGAATTAACTTTAACTGAACCAAATGCTTTTCCTGAAAACACATTTACTTTGACTGTTCCGTCAGCAGTTGGTATATCAGTCGCACCAGAAACTAGTCCCGCTTTCAGTCGAACAGATAGTCGAGGAGCAACAGCTTTAGCCGTAAGATCATGACTAAAAATTACAGTTGATGCATTTGACGTAGCCGCTGCTTTTGCAATAATACGTGTCAATTGTTGGTCATCATCTCCTGACAAAGAACGATCTACAAGCACTTTGGATGCACCATATTTTCCAAGAGTTGCTAATGTCGATGTATCAGCTGGACCTGAAGTAATTACTGTGACATCGCCACTTAGTTTTTTACCATAAGTTACGGCTTCAAAAGCTGATTTGTGAAGACCGTTATTACTATTAATATATACTAGAACTGACATTTTAATATTTTTTGAGACAAAAGTCGAAGATTAATAATTTTTTCACAGCTGCATCTGTCATCTATATTAGATGACTTTTGCTTCATTGTGCAAAAGTTCAACAAGTTCATCCATGTTATTTGGATCAATCATTTTGCATGATGATTTTGCAGCAGGCATTGTATATGTAACAAATTCAGTTAAATTTTCTACAGCAACAGGAGCAACGACTTGCAATGGTTTTGTGCGAGCCGCCATGATACCTCTCATATTTGGAATACGCTGTTCAGCCATCCCTTTAGCACATGAAACTACCGCAGGAAGATTCACTTCTACTACTTGTAAGCCTCCTGCAATTTCACGTTCCAAAGTAAGTGTGCTTCCATTAACATCAAGTTTAGAGGCTAAAGAAATGAAAGGAAGATCCATTGCTTCTGCAATCATTCCTCCGACTTGAGAACCATTGTAATTGATAGTTTCTTTACCAGAAAGAACAAGGTCAAATCCATTTGACTTAGCATATTCTGCAATTTGCATTGCCGTGTAATAAGCATCTGTAGGATCAGCATCGATGCGCACTGCTTCATCAGCACCAATTGCTAATGCTTTTCTGATAACTGCCTCGTCAGTCGCGGCTCCAACAGTAATTATTGTAACGTTACCACCACTTGTTTCTTTTATCTCAAGCGCTCTGACCAGGGCATACCATTCATCATAAGGGTTTACAATATATTGGACGCCATTTTCATCAAATTTCGAATTGTTATCTGTGAAGGCAATTTTGGAAGTAGTATCAGGTGATTTACTGATGCATACAAGTATTTTCATGTAAGTAAGATTTTCAAACGATGGCAAATTTAATGAATAATTCCTTTAAAAACTGAGTCGTGTGCGTTTTTTAGAATGGGACGAATTCATCTTGTTTAAACTAAATTTAATTATTTGTTTATCAGTAGGATGTGGTTTAAATTTATGTAAATTCAATTAATAATGCGACTTTCGACTATAATCGTTAATTTTGGCGACCGAAATTTTACTTTTTAATACATGAAGACTGTACAATTCAGAGAAGCGCTGCGAGAGGCAATGTCGGAGGAGATGAGAAGAGACGAAAGTGTTTTTCTTCTTGGTGAAGAAGTGGCTGAATACAATGGAGCTTACAAGGTATCTCAAGGAATGCTTGATGAATTTGGAGCAAAACGTGTAATTGACACGCCTATTGCAGAATTAGGTTTTGCAGGAATTGCCGTTGGAGCATCTATGAATGGTTTACGACCAATTGTGGAATTTATGACTTGGAATTTTGCAATCCTCGCAGCTGATCAAATTATTAATAGTGCTGCCAAAATGTTGCAAATGTCTGGTGGGCAATACCATTGTCCAATCGTGTTTAGAGGAGGAAATGGAACTGCTGGTCAGTTGGCTGCAACCCATTCTCAGTCTTTTGAAGCGTTTTATGCCCATGTACCAGGACTAAAGGTTATTACACCATCTAACCCATATGATGCAAAAGGCCTTTTGAAAGCAGCTATTCGTGACAACGATCCGGTTGTTTTTCTAGAGTCAGAAAAGATGTACGGCGACAAAGGTGAAATTCCAGAAGGTGAGTACATTATTCCAATCGGAGTCGCAGACATTAAAAGAAAAGGAACAGACGTTACCATCGTTACTTTTGGAAAAATCATCAAGGTTGCTCAAGCAGCTGCAGAAGAACTAGAGAAAGAAGGTATTTCTATTGAGATTATTGACCTTCGTACGATTCGTCCTATTGATTATGCAGCTGTAGTGGAATCCGTTAAGAAAACAAATCGTTGCGTTGTTGTTGAAGAATCGTGGCCATTGGCTTCCATTTCTTCTGAGATCTCATATCATTTGCAACGTTATGCTTTCGATCATTTGGATGCGCCTGTCATGCGAGTGACGCAAACGGATACGCCATTTGCATTCTCACCAACCTTAATTGATGAAGCGTTACCAAATGTGGAAAGAATTGTTAAAGCAGTTAAAAGTACTTTGTATAGAAATTAATTTTCTAAAGAAAATAGACCTAAAAACTCCCGCAATGTGGGAGTTTTTTGTTTTTCAGCTTCTGTTATTGACTCTCTTGTTTAAAAGTACCATCAAGATGTAAACACCCAATTGTGAAAAAAACGCACTTTTTTTTGATAACTTCTTGGTTTGTACTGAAAATCTAGTATCTTTGCACCCCCCAAAGTGTTTTTGGGCGAATAATATATTATAAAAATTAAGAGTATTTTATGCCAACTATCCAACAATTAGTTCGCAAAGGAAGAACAGCGGTAGTCAAGAAAAGTAAGTCTGCTGCACTTGATTCATGTCCACAGCGTAAAGGAGTTTGTGTAAGGGTTTACACAACTACTCCAAAGAAGCCGAACTCAGCTATGCGTAAAGTAGCGAGGGTGCGTTTGACAAATGGAAAAGAAGTCAATGCATACATCGGCGGAGAAGGTCACAATTTGCAAGAGCACTCTTTGGTGCTAGTGCGTGGCGGAAGAGTTAAAGATTTACCAGGGGTTCGTTACCACATCGTTCGCGGTGCGGAAGATACAGCTGGAGTAGAAGGAAGAACTCAGCGTCGTTCGAAGTATGGAACAAAAAGACCTAAAGCGAAATAATCAAAACTTTAAGAGATGAGAAGAAGAAAAGCCAAAAAGATAGCCATTCTCCCGGATCCTAAGTTTAACGATGTTGTGGTAACAAAATTCGTTAACAATTTAATGTACGACGGAAAGAAGAGTTTAGCTTTCAAAATATTTTACGATGCAATTGAAATCGTAGATAAAAAGATTGAAGATCAAGAAGGATTGGAAGTTTGGAGAAAAGCATTGGAGAATGTAACTCCAAGTGTTGAGGTTCGCAGCCGCCGTGTAGGTGGTGCAACGTTCCAGATTCCTACTCCTGTTCGTGAAGATAGAAAAGCTTCATTAGCAATGAAGTGGTTAATCGGGTATTCGCGTAAGCGAAATGAAAAGACAATGGCTGGAAAGTTAGCGTCTGAGATTATCGCTGCTTCTAAGGAAGAAGGCGCGGCATACAAGAAAAAAGAAGACACATTAAGAATGGCTGAGGCTAACAAGGCGTTCTCACATTTTAGATTCTAATTACGATGGCTAGAGATCTTAAATTTACAAGAAACATTGGTATCGCTGCGCACATTGATGCGGGTAAAACAACGACCACTGAGCGTATTCTGTACTATTCAGGTGTAAATCACAAAATTGGTGAGGTACACGAGGGTGGTGCAACAATGGACTGGATGGAGCAAGAGCAGGAGCGTGGTATTACCATTACTTCAGCTGCGACAACAGTAAGTTGGAATTACCGTGGTCAAAAATACCATATCAACATTATTGATACCCCAGGACACGTTGATTTTACTGTTGAGGTAAACCGTTCCCTTCGGGTATTGGATGGTTTGGTTTTCCTTTTTTCTGCTGTTGACGGTGTTGAACCACAGTCTGAGACGAACTGGAGATTGGCAAATAATTACAATGTGCCACGTATTGGATTTGTGAACAAAATGGACCGCCAAGGTGCTGACTTCTTGAACGTGTGTAAGCAGGTGAAAGAAATGTTGGGTAGCCATGCGCTTCCTTTACAAATTAATATCGGTGATGAGGATAACTTTAAAGGAGTTGTAGATTTAATTAACTTCAAAGGGATTGTTTGGAATGATAGCGACATGGGAATGACTTTCCAAGAAGTTGAAATTCCTGCTGATATTCTTGATGAAGCAAGACAATTAAGAAGCGAGTTACTTGAGGCAGTTGCTGAGTTCGATGAAACATTGATGGAGAAATTTTTCGAAGATGAGAATTCATTGACTGAAAGAGAGATCCTTAATGCATTGCGTGCTGCTACTATTTCTGGTAAAGTTGTTCCAATGATGTGTGGTTCGTCTTTCAAGAACAAAGGAGTTCAAGCAATGTTGGACATGGTAATGGAAATTCTTCCTTCACCTTTAGATATTGAAGGTATCACTGGAACAAATCCAAAAACTGATGAGGAAATCACACGCAAGCCTTCTTATGATGAGCCATTTGCTGGTTTAGCATTTAAAATTGCAACTGATCCCTTTGTTGGACGTTTGTGCTTTACACGCGCTTATTCTGGGAAATTACCTGCAGGATCTTATGTGTTGAACACACGTACTGGTAATAAGGAGCGTATTTCTCGTATTTTCCAAATGCACGCTAACAAGCAGAACCAAATTGATGAATTAGGTGCTGGAGATATCGGCGCATTGGTAGGATTTAAAGATATCAAGACTGGAGACACATTGTGTGCAGAAAATGCACCGATTGTTTTGGAATCTATGAATTTCCCTGATCCGGTTATTGGAATCGCAATTGAGCCTAAAACGCAAGCTGACCAAGATAAATTAGGAATCGGTTTGAACAAGCTAGCTGAAGAAGATCCAACTTTCCGAGTGAATACTGATGAGGAAACCGGACAGACGATCATTTCAGGGATGGGTGAGTTGCACTTGGAAATTATTGTAGACCGTTTGAAGCGTGAATTCAAGGTTGAAGTAAATCAAGGTGCTCCTCAAGTTTCTTATCGTGAAAACATTACTGCAGAAGTTAACCACAGAGAGGTTTACAAGAAACAGTCCGGTGGTCGTGGTAAATTTGCCGATATCGTTGTTAAAATTTCTCCCCAAGATAATGTTGAAAAAACTGGACTTGAGTTCGTTAACAGCATTAAAGGTGGTAACATTCCACGTGAATTTGTGCCTTCTGTTGAGAAAGGTTTCAAAGAGTCAATGAAGAATGGTGTTATGGCAGGTTTCCCTGTTGATGCTATGAAAGTTGAATTGTTAGATGGTTCATTCCATGCAGTCGATTCAGATTCATTGTCTTTCGAATTATGTGCTAAGATGGCGTACAGAGCAGCATTGAAAAATGCACGTCCTGTGCTTCTAGAGCCAATCATGAAAATGGAAGTTGTTACTCCTGAAGAGAACATGGGTGATATCGTTGGTGATTTGAATCGTCGTCGCGGTGTGATTAGAGGAATGGATGACAGAGCAGGATCGAAAGTTGTGAAGGCAGATGTTCCACTTTCAGAAATGTTTGGATATGTAACACAATTGCGTACTCTTTCTTCTGGTCGTGCAAGTTCTTCAATGGAATTCTCACATTATTCAGAAGCTCCGAAAAACATCGCTGATGATGTGGTAGCTAAGACAAGCGGAAAAGTAACAGCCTAAATATTATACAGATATGAGTCAGAAAATTAGAATAAAATTAAAGTCTTACGATCATAATCTGGTTGATAAATCAGCTGAGAAGATCGTAAAAACAGTAAAGTCAACAGGTGCTGTAGTTAGTGGACCAATTCCTCTCCCTACTCACAAAAGAATCTATACTGTATTGAAATCCCCACACGTTAACAAAAAAGCACGTGAGCAGTTCGAACTTTGTTCATACAAAAGACTGCTTGACATCTACAGCTCTTCTTCAAAGACTGTTGATGCACTTATGCGCTTAGAGTTGCCTAGTGGGGTTGACGTAGAAATCAAAGTTTAATAATTAAATAGTTAAGTATGCCAGGAATTATTGGTAGAAAAGTCGGAATGACTAGCATCTACAGTGCCGAGGGTAAGGCTATGCCATGCACAGTTATAGAAGCTGGTCCTTGTGTTGTGACTCAGGTCAAGACACAAGACAGAGATGGTTACGAGGCTACTCAATTGGGTTTTGGAGACCGTAAGGAAAAAAACACTCCAAACGCATTGAAAGGCCACTTTAAGAAAGCCAACACCTCTCCGAAGTCGAAGTTGGTGGAGTTTAAAGGATTCGAAAACCTCAATCTCGGTGATACCGTTGACGTTAACATCTTCGAGGAAGGTGAATACGTTAGCGTAGTAGGAACTTCTAAAGGAAAAGGTTTCCAAGGTGTTGTAAGACGTCATGGTTTCGGTGGAGTTGGTCAAGCAACCCACGGTCAGCATAACCGTCTTCGCGCTCCAGGTTCGATTGGTGCTTGTTCATATCCTGCCCGTGTATTCAAAGGAATGCGCATGGCAGGTCAGATGGGTAACAAGAGAGTTGTTATGGAAAACCTTGAAGTATTGAAGGTTTTAACTGATAAGAATTTGTTAGTAGTGAAGGGATCAATTCCTGGATCTAAAGGTGCAACCGTATCAATTTTGAAGTAATGGAAGTAAAAGTATTTGACGCAAAAGGTAAAGCTACTTCTAAAAAGGTAACGCTTTCAGATTCAGTGTTTGGTATTGAGCCAAATGACCATGCTATCTACCTAGATGTGAAACAACATTTGGCGAACCGTCGTCAGGGTACTCACAAAGCGAAGGAAAGAGCTGAAATCGCTGGATCTACTAAAAAGATCAAGAAACAAAAAGGAACAGGTGGAGCACGTGCCGGGAATATTAAGTCTGGTACACGTGTTGGTGGTGGTCGTATTTTCGGACCAAGACCACGTAACTACCATTTCAAGTTGAATGTGAAGTTGAAAAGACTTGCAAGAAAATCAGCATTCTCCTATAAAGCACAAAACGAAGCAATCCTTGTTTTGGAGGATTTGAAGTTCGATGCAGCAAAAACGAAAGAATTCGTGGCGTTGTTGGGTGCTTTGAAGTTGGAGAACGAAAAAGTTCTTTTGATTGTAGGAGACAAAAATGACAATGTTTATTTGTCATCCCGTAACCTTGGTAGAGTAAAAGTCGTAACGGCTGATTCAGTTAATACATTCGATGTATTGAACGCGAAAAAAGTTGTTTTGGCTGAAAGTTCAATAGAAGTAATCGAAAAGATTCTAAACTAATTGATGATGAAGACAATTATCAAAAAGCCAATCATCACTGAAAAAGCAACAGCAGAAAGCGATACATTTAATCGTTTTACGTTTGCAGTTGACAGATCAGCGAATAAGATTGAAATTAAGAAGGCTGTCGAGAAAATGTATGGCGTAAATATTATTGACGTGCGTACATTGAATTATGGCGGTGGAAAATCCTCTGTTAAATATACTAACAAAGGTATCGTTGAGCAACCAAGCAAGCAGTGGAAGAAAGCTGTTGTAACAGTTGCAGCTGGAGAAACGATTGATTTATTTAATAATTTTTAAGCATTGACAAATGGGTCTTAAAAAATTCAAGCCTATCACTCCAGGGCAAAGACACAAGATCAACAGTGATTATTCAGAGATTACAACTAATGTTCCAGAGAAGAGCTTAGTTGCACCGATGAAAAAATCAGGTGGTCGAAACAATGACGGTAGAATGACCATGCGTTATATGGGTGGAGGTCATAAACAAAAATACCGTGTTGTTGATTTTAAAAGAGACAAGCATGATGTACCTGCAACGGTAAAATCGATCGAATATGATCCAAACCGTACGGCTCACATTGCTTTGTTGTATTATGCAGATGGTGAAAAACGTTACATCATTGCTCCAAATGGATTGAAAGTTGGAGATACTGTTGTAGCTGGAAAAACTGCTGCACCCAATGTTGGAAACGCACTTTTCTTAAGTGATGTTCCACTTGGTACTGTAATTCATAACATTGAATTAAAACCTGGTAAAGGTGGTGCCATCGCTCGTGGAGCAGGTACTTACGCTCAATTGAATGCTCGTGATGGTCGTTATGCTATCGTTAAGATGCCTTCTGGTGAAACTAGAATGATTTTAACAACTTGTCTGGCTACGATCGGATCTGTTTCGAATGCTGAACACAACTTGGTAGTATCTGGTAAAGCTGGACGCTCTCGTTGGTTAGGTCGCCGTCCACGTGTACGTGGTGTAGTTATGAACCCTGTTGATCACCCAATGGGTGGTGGTGAAGGGCGTAATGCCGGTGGTCATCCACGCTCACGTAATGGTATGCCAGCTAAAGGCTACAAGACACGTGATAAGAAAAAGTATTCAGATAAGTTTATCATCGAAAGAAGAAAAAAATAAGTAGGATATGAGTCGTTCGTTGAAAAAACCACCTTTTGTACACTATAAGTTGATGAAACGAGTGGATGATGCGCAGGCATCTGGTAGCAAATCAGTGATTAAAACATGGTCACGTGCTTCTACCATTACTCCAGATTTCGTGGGGTTAACATTTGCTGTGCACAATGGTAATAAGTTTATTCCGGTATTTGTTACAGAGAACATGGTTGGACACAAGTTAGGAGAGTTTTCTCCAACTCGTAACTTCCGTGGCCATGCCGGAAATAAGAAAGATAAGAAAAGATAGTTTTAAAATAGCAAAGTCATGGGTGCTAGAAAAAGGTTAAGAGCTGAGAACATAAAGGCGACGAAAAGTACAACGGCATTTGCCCGTTTGAATGATTCGCCAATTGCTCCGAGAAAGATGAGATTAGTTGCAGATCTTGTAAGGGGAGTTGAAGTAAATAAAGCTCTGAATATATTGCAACACAACGCTAAAAATGCGTCTACAAGTCTTGAGAAGTTGCTTCGTTCTGCTATCGCAAATTGGGAGCAAAAGAATGAAGGAAAGAGCATTGAAGAAGAAACATTGGTAGTAAGGTCAATTGAAGTTGGCGGCGGTGCAATGTTAAAAAGAATTCAAGCTGCTCCTCAAGGTAGAGCGCATAGAGTTAGAAAAAGATCAAACCACGTTACCATTGTTGTCGATGGTGCTAAATAAGTAGGATAAAATGGGACAAAAAACAAATCCAATAGGAAACAGACTTGGCTTCATTCACGGGTGGGAGTCTAACTGGTATGGCGGAGAAAGATACAAGGATAAGATTGTTGAAGACGATCAAATTCGTAAGTATCTAAATGCTCGTTTATCTAGAGCGAGTATTGCGAAGATTATTATCGAAAGAACGCTTAAGCTTGTTACAGTTACTATCAATACAGCACGTCCGGGAGTTATTATCGGTAAAGGTGGTCAAGAGGTTGATAAACTTAAAGAAGAATTAAAGAAGCTAACGAAAAAAGAAATCCAAATCAACATTTTCGAGGTGAAACGTCCAGAATTGGATGCTCGATTGGTTGCTGATGGAATCGCACGCCAATTGGAAGCGCGTATTTCTTTTCGTCGTGCAATTAAAATGGCTATTGCGAGCACTATGCGAATGGGAGCTGAAGGAATTAAAGTTAAAATTTCCGGACGTTTGAATGGCGCAGAAATGGCTCGCACAGAGATGTACAAGGATGGACGTACTCCGTTACATACGTTCAGAGCTGACATCGATTATGCGGTTTCCGAGGCACATACAACGTATGGTCGTTTGGGTATCAAAGTGTGGATATGCAAAGGTGAAGTTTACGGAAAACGAGATCTTTCTCCTAATGTTGGAATGGCGGCTTCAGCTGCTAAATCAGGGGCAGCGCCTTCAGGTGCTCCAAGAAAACCAATGGGAGCAAAGAGAAAGAAAAAATAAAAAGGACAGTAAAATTTATTAAAAGATGTTACAGCCAAAAAGAACCAAATTTAGAAGAGTTCAGAAAGGAAGAAACAGAGGTGAAGCTCAACGTGGCAGCACTATTGCTTTCGGTTCTTTCGGACTAAAAACATTGGAGCCTGGATGGATCACATCACGCCAAATCGAAGCATCTCGTATCGCCGTTACTCGATACATGAAACGTGAAGGAAAGGTGTGGATCCGTATTTTCCCTGACAAACCGGTAACCTCTAAGCCGGCTGAAGTAAGGATGGGTAAAGGTAAAGGTGCTCCAAGTCACTGGGTAGCGGTAGTGAAACCAGGTCGCATTATGTTTGAAGCGGATGGTGTTCCATACGAAATTGCAAAAGAAGCAATGCGTTTGGCAGCTCAAAAGTTACCGGTGAAATGTAAGTTCATTGTTCGCAATGACTATGTTATACCTGGAAAATAGTATTTAATATGAAGCAGCAAGAAATCACAAAACTTTCAGTTGAAGACGTGAAAAAAAAGATCACGGATTTCTCTGAGCAACTAATGAAGTTGAAATTGACTCACAAAGTTGCACCTGTTGAGAATCCAATTCAGATCCGCAAGGTGAGAAAAACGATCGCGCGATTGCATACTGAATTAACAAAACGTGAATCACAGGCTTAGTTGCTTGTTTTAACAATGAAATGAGCTTGAAATGGAAAAGCGTAATTTAAGAAAAGAGCGAGTTGGGATCGTAACCAGCGATAAGATGCAAAAATCTATCGTTGTTGCAGTTGAACGTAAAGTGAAACACCCAAAGTATGGTAAGTTCGTTAAAAAAACTACTAAATTTGTCGCCCACGATGAAAACAATGATTGCCATATTGGTGATACAGTGAAAATCATGGAGACACGTCCTTTGAGTAAATCAAAGAACTGGAGATTAGTAGAAATTATTGAAAGAGCTAAATAATTTTTAGTAATGATACAAACAGAATCAAGACTTGCAGTAGCAGACAACTCAGGAGCAAAGACTGTTTTGGTTATCCGCGTTTTAGGGGGTACAAAACGTCGTTATGCTTCAGTTGGAGATAAGATCGTTGTTGCTGTCAAGAGTGCAATGCCCTCTGGTGCCGTGAAAAAAGGGTCGGTAGCCAAGGCGGTAGTAGTAAGAACAAAGAAAGAAGTACGTCGTGCTGATGGTTCTTACATTCGTTTCGATGATAACGCATGTGTTATCTTGAATCAGGCGGGTGAAATGAGAGGAACTCGTATTTTCGGACCAGTTGCTCGAGAGCTGCGTGAAAACAACTATATGAAAGTTGTTTCATTGGCTCCTGAGGTACTTTAATAATTGAAGTTATGCAACAGAAATTACACATTAAAGTAGGCGATACCGTGAAGATTATTAGCGGTGAAGCAAAAGGTCGTGAAGGTGCAGTCCTTACAATTGACCGTAAAAAAATGCGTGCAACAGTTCAAGGCGTGAATATTATCAAAAAACACGCTAAACCGAGTGCAGCAGACCCTCAAGGTGGAATAGTGGAGAAAGAAGGAAGTATCCATATTTCTAACCTTATGCTCGTTTCCAATGGCCAAGCAACTCGCACTGGTCGTAAATTGGATGCGAAAGGAAATTTAGTTCGTTATTCAAAAAAGTCAGGAGAGGAGATTAAATAATGAGTTATACACCAAGACTTAAGGAAAAGTATAGTGCAGAGATTATTCCTGCATTGACTGAAAAGTTCGGATACAAAACCATTATGCGTGTTCCGAAACTTCAAAAGATTGTATTAAGCCAAGGTATGGGCGAAGCAGTTGCAGATAAGAAGTTGATTGAGAGTGCCGTTGCAGATCTTTCTAGAATTGCTGGTCAAAAGGCGGTTACGACGATCTCTAAAAAGGATATCTCTAACTTTAAGCTTAGAAAAGGAATGCCGATTGGAACGAAAGTGACTTTGAGAGGTGATAAGATGTATGATTTTTTAGATCGTCTTCTTGCTGTATCATTGCCTAGAACACGTGACTTTAGAGGTATCAATCCTAAAGGATTTGATGGAAGAGGTAATTTTAACCTAGGTGTTAAAGAGCACATCATTTTCCCAGAAATCGATATCGATAAAGTGAATCGTATACTTGGTATGGATATCACTTTTGTTACATCAGCGGATAGCGATGAGGAAGGAAAAGCTTTGTTGGATGCATTTGGATTCCCATTCATTAAAAAATAAGCAGAAATGGCAAAAGAATCAATGAAAGCGCGTGAGCGCAAAAGAGAAAGAATGGTAGCTCGCTACTCAAAAAAGCGTGAAGAATTGACTAAAATATTAAAGTCTACAGACGCTTCAGAAGATGTGCAAGCTGCTAAATGGGATGCAATGATGGCAATTCAAAAATTGCCAGCAAACTCTTCTAAAATCCGTGTTCACAATCGTTGTGGATTAACAGGTCGCCCAAGAGGATATATGCGTCAGTTTGGTATTTCAAGGGTAACATTCCGTGAAATGGCCTTGTCTGGAAAGATCCCAGGAGTTAAAAAAGCAAGTTGGTAATTAATAGAAGCTAGGAAAATTATGAATACAGATCCTATAGCAGACTTTTTAACCCGCATTCGTAACGCAAGTTCGGCAGGGTTAAAAATGGTAGAAATCCCAAGTTCAAATGTGAAACGTGCGATGACACAAATACTTTTTGATCAAGGGTATATCACGAATTACAAATTTGAAGAAGATGATAAGCAAGGAGTAATTAAAATTGCTCTTAAATACAACCAGTCAACGAAAGTTCCTGCAATTACCAAATTGCAGAGAGCATCAAGACCAGGTCTTCGTAAATACAGCGGTTCAGCAGAAATGCCACGCGTGTTGAACGGATTGGGTATCGCTATCGTTTCAACTTCAAAAGGTGTAATTACTGATAAAGAAGCAAGAAAACAAAACGTAGGTGGAGAAGTTCTTTGCTACGTGTATTAATCTTTAAGAATTATTAGAAATGTCAAGGATAGGTAAATCCCCAGTTAACATCCCGAGTGGAGTAGACGTAAAGTTAAATGGTAACGTTGTTACTGTTAAGGGTCCTAAAGGAGAATTGACACAAGATATAGATTCTTGTGTTACTCTAAGTATAGAGGACAATACAATAACTTTCAGCCGCGAATCAGATGCACCTTCTCATCGTGCGAAGCATGGTTTATACCGCGCTTTATTGCAGAACATGATACAAGGTGTTTCGGAAGGGTACAAAAAGGAAATGGAAGTAATCGGAGTTGGTTACCGTGCAACAACAGCTGGTCAACAGTTGGAGTTAGCTCTCGGATACTCTCACCCGATAATTTTCGAAATTCCTAATGAAATAAAGGTATCTGCAGACACCCAAAAGGGTAAGGCACCTGTTGTTACGTTGGAATCGTACGACAAACAACTTTTGGGCCAGGTCGCTGCCAAAATTCGTTCCTTCCGTAAACCTGAACCATACAAAGGAAAAGGTATTCGCTTCGTGGGTGAAGATATTAGAAGAAAAGCTGGTAAATCTGCAGGTAAGAAATAAAAGTTAATAGTTATGGCATTCAGTAAATTAAACAGAAGAGCAAAAATTAAAAGAAGAATCAGAAAGAAAATTTCTGGTACTTCAAAGGTGCCTCGCCTTTCAGTGTTCCGAAGTAACAAACAGATCTACGCTCAGTTGATCGATGATACTACAGGACTTACATTGGCATCAGCTTCTTCATACAAAAACAAGGCTGTTGATAAGAAAAATAAATCTGATCAAGCGGCTGTTGTTGGAAAAGAAGTAGCAGAAAAAGCATTAAAAGCCGGTATCGAGACAGTGGTATTCGATCGTAATGGGTATTTATACCACGGTAGAGTTAAATCATTGGCTGACTCAGCTCGAGAAGGCGGACTTAAATTTTAAAAAATGGCAGCAAGTACAGTAAATAGAGTGAAATCTGCAGATATAGAGCTTAAGGATAAGCTCGTTGCCGTAAACCGTGTTACGAAAGTTACCAAAGGTGGCCGTACATTTAGCTTCTCAGCTATTGTTGTTGTAGGAGATGAAAACGGAATCGTTGGTCATGGACTAGGTAAGGCAAAAGAAGTAACGGAAGCAATTACGAAAGGAATTGATGATGCAAAGAAAAACTTGATCAAAGTTCCTATTCTTAAAGGCACTGTTCCGCATTCTCAAAAAGGTAAATTCGGAGGTGCTGAAGTATTGTTGAAACCAGCAACAAATGGTACAGGTGTTATCGCAGGTGGTGCGATGCGTGCGGTATTGGAAAGTGTTGGTGTACACAATGTATTGGCAAAATCACAAGGATCTTCCAACCCACACAATGTAGTGAAGGCAACAATTGATGCGCTTTCTAACATGAGAGACGCAGTTGCTGTAGCTAAACAACGTGGTATTACTTTGGATAAAGTGTTTAACGGTTAATAGTAAATCAGATGGCTACAATAAAAATACAGCAAGTAAGAAGCGCTATTAAACGTCCAGCAGTTCAAAAAGCTACGATAAAAGCGTTGGGTTTTAAAAAGTTGAATCAAGTTATTGAACATGAGGCAACTCCACAGATCCTTGGAATGGTTAAAAAAGTTCAACACCTTATCAAAGTTGTTGATTAAACTTATAAAATCGAATTAAGATGAATTTACATAATTTAACTCCTGCATCAGGGTCAGTTAACAGAGAAAAAAGAATCGCTCGCGGACAAGGTTCCGGTCATGGTGGTACTTCAACTCGTGGACATAAAGGAGCGAAATCAAGATCTGGGTACAGTAAGAAAATTGGATTTGAAGGAGGTCAAATGCCACTTCAAAGACGTGTACCTAAATTTGGCTTCAAAAATATCAACCGAGTAGAATACAAAGCGATTAACTTGGATATTATTCAATCACTTATTGATCGTAAAAATGTTTCTGAGATCACTCCTGAAATACTTCGTGAGAATGGCCTTGTTTCAAGAAACGAACTTGTAAAAGTACTAGGTCGTGGTGAATTGAAGGCAAAGATCAATGTAACAGCTCACAAGTTTTCAGGTTCTGCTAAAACAGCAATTGAAGGACAAGGTGGGAATTGTTCAGAAATCTAATTAACTTTGCCAACATTTTTTTGAAATGAATCGTTTTATACAGAACATTAAGAATATCTGGAAAGTAGAAGAGCTTAGGAAAAGGATCATCCTTACCCTCACCCTCATTCTCGTATACCGGGTTGGTTCTTTCGTGATTCTTCCAGGTGTAAATTACACTGCCTTGATGAATGCACAAGCAAATGGTGGACAAAACACATTGGAAACATTATTATCATTGTTTTCAGGTGGTGGATTTACGAATGCTTCAGTTATGGCTTTGGGTATCATGCCATATATCAGTGCTTCTATCATTATGCAATTATTAGGTATGGCTGTTCCAGCGGTACAGAAAATGCAAAATGAAGGTGAATCGGGAAGAAAACGAATCAACAATTACACACGAATTCTCACAATTATAATTTGTGCTTTGCAGGCTCCAAGTTATCTGACGCTGTATGTTCAGTCAAAAGGTGCAATGCCTGTGGATGCTTCAACATTCTGGTGGGTGCAAACAATTTTGGTTCTTATTTCAGGCTCAATGTTTGCTGTATGGTTAGGTGAAAGAATTACGGACAAAGGAATTGGTAACGGAATCTCGTTGTTAATTACTGTTGGAATTCTTGCACGCCTGCCTGAAGCTTTCTTAGCGGAATTTGGTTTTGCCGTTGGAGCTGGTAACTTAATTAAAATTGTGTTAGAATTACTTGTTTTCATGCTTGTCGTGATGGGTACTATACTTATCGTTCAGGGTGTGAGAAGAATTCCTTTGAACACTGCTAAACGTGTTGTTGGAGCTCGTGCGGTGGACGAGCAAGGTGCGCGAAGCTATTTACCAATTAAGGTGAATGCGAGTGGTGTAATGCCTATCATCTTTGCTCAGGCTATTGTCACAATTCCAGTGATGATTTTTTCTGGTGCAGATGCACAAGGTGGATCATTTATTCAAAGAACACTAGGTGATGTTTATGGTGTAACATATAACGTTTTATTAGCTGTTCTGATAATTGTGTTTACTTATTTCTACACTGCGATTATGATTAATCCAGGTAAAATAGCGGATGATTTAAAGAGAAGCGGTGGATTTATTCCTGGCGTTAAGCCCGGAGAAGAAACTGCTGAATACATTGATTCCCTAGTTTCTAGAATAACATTCCCAGGTTCATTGTTTTTAGCAGCAATTGCAATCTTACCTTCAATGGCAAAGTTGGCTGGTGTGAATGACGCATTTGCGATGTTCTTCGGTGGCACATCCTTGCTAATCATGGTTGGGGTAGTTTTGGACACATTACAGCAAATTGAATCTTACTTGTTAAATCGTCATATGGATGGTTTGATGGAAGGTTCTAGAGTGAAAGGTAGAAGATCAAACGAATTGTCAGGATTTTAATTATGGCTAAACAATCTTCTATAGAACAAGATGGTGTTATCATCGAAGCACTTTCAAACGCCATGTTTAGAGTGGAGTTGGAGAATGGTCACGTCATCACTGCACATATTTCAGGGAAAATGAGAATGTTTTACATTAAAATTCTTCCAGGAGATAAAGTTAAGGTGGAGATGTCTCCTTATGATCTGACAAAAGGGAGAATATCTTTCAGATATAAATAGAAAAAAATAAAAAGATGAAAGTTAGAGCATCAGTAAAAAAACGAACTGCAGATTGTAAGATCGTTAAGAGAAAAGGTAGGGTTTATGTTATTAACAAGAAAAACCCAAAACTTAAACAAAGACAAGGGTAATAATTTAGAGTATGGCACGTATTGCAGGTATAGATTTACCAAAGAACAAACGAGGAGTAATCGGTTTGACTTACATCTTCGGAATCGGTAGAAGTACTTCAAAGAAAATTTTGAAGGATAACGGAATAGATGAGAATATCAAAGTTCAGGATTGGAACGATGATCAGTTAGGAGCAATCCGTAACTCGATTAACGAAATCAAAACTGAAGGTCAGTTGCGTTCAGAGATTCAATTGAATATCAAGCGTTTAATGGACATTGGTTGTACTCGTGGGATTCGTCACCGTGCTGGTCTTCCATTGAGAGGTCAGCGTACGAAGAACAACTCCCGTACAAGAAAAGGAAGAAGAAAAACAGTTGCAAACAAGAAAAAGGCAACTAAATAAGAAACCGCGAACTAGCGGTTGATGATTAAGCAAACGTTAGTGCGGCTAAATTAAATTTAAATTTAATGGCAAAGTCTAATCAAAAAAAGAAGAAGAACGTCAAAGTAGATGCAGCGGGTGAAGCGCATATTCAAGCTACCTTCAACAATGTTATTATTTCTTTGACAAACAATGCTGGTCAGGTTATTTCCTGGTCATCAGCGGGAAAAATGGGCTTCAAAGGTTCTAAAAAGAACACTCCTTATGCTGCACAAGTTTCAGCAGAGGATGCAGCGAAGGAAGCACATGACTTCGGATTACGTAGAGTGAAAGTGTATGTTAAAGGACCAGGTGCAGGAAGAGAGTCTGCAATACGTTCTTTGCACAATGCAGGAATCGAAGTAACTGAAATCATAGATGTTACTCCATTACCACACAATGGTTGTCGTCCACCAAAAAGACGTCGAGTATAATAGTAATTAATCTAAAGAGCAATTAAGTCATCGAAGGAAAGCCTTAATTCATGACTGCTCTTTTAAATAAATAAAAATGGCAAGATATACAGGTCCAAAATCAAAAATTGCGCGCCGATTTAGAGATCCGATCTTCGGACCGGATAAGGCGTTAGACAGAAGAAGCTACGGTCCAGGTCAACATGGTCCGTCAAAAAGACGAGGTGGAAAGCAATCAGAATATGCAATCCAGCTTGGTGAAAAACAAAAAGCAAAGTATACTTACGGTATTCTTGAAAAACAATTCTCAAATTTATTTGAGAAAGCTTCGAGAATGAAGGGTATTACAGGTGAAAATTTACTTCAGCTTTGTGAAGCTAGATTGGATAATACAGTGTACCGTTTAGGTGTTGCACCTAGTCGTCGTGCTGCTCGTCAGTTAGTTTCTCACAAACACATTACTGTGAATGGAGAGGTAGTAAACGTTCCTTCTTATACATTAAGAATTGGAGATGTAGTAGGTGTTCGTGAAAAATCTAAGTCATTAGAAGCAATCACGACTTCATTATCTTCAAGTAATAAAAAATACGACTGGTTAGATTGGAACAACTCTGATATGTCAGGAAAAATCTTGAGCGTGCCTTCAAGAGAAATGATTCCTGAAAACATCAAAGAACAGTTAATCGTCGAATTGTATTCTAAATAAAATATAAAGCACTAATATGGCTATTCTAGACTTCCAAAAGCCTGATAAGGTAATTATGATCCAGTCCGATGAGCATCACGGACAATTCGAATTCCGTCCATTAGAACCAGGATATGGTATCACTGTAGGTAATTCACTTCGTCGTATTTTGCTTTCCTCTTTGGAGGGGTATGCAATTTCATCTGTACGTATTGAAGGAGCTGATCATGAATTTACTACTATCAAAGGTGTAGTAGAGGATGTAACGGAGATTATTTTGAATTTGAAACAAGTACGTTTCAAACAACAAATCGAAGGTACAGATAATGAGACAGTAATTATTTCTGTTACAGGTCAAGATAAATTAACAGCTGGAGATTTGGGTAAATTTACTTCCGCTTTCCAAGTGTTAAATTCGGACCTTGTAATCTGTAATATGGAACCGAGCGTTAAATTGGAGATTGAATTAACAATCATCAAAGGTCGCGGTTATGTTGCTGCAGAAGAAAATAAACAATCTGCTGCTCCATTTGGTACAATTTTCATCGACTCAATTTTTACTCCGATTAAGAATGTAAAATACGCGATTGAAAATTATCGTGTTGAACAAAAAACGGACTACGAAAAATTAGTTCTTGATATTACAACTGATGGTTCAGTTCATCCTAAAGATGCATTGAAAGAAGCTGCAAAAATATTGATTCATCATTTTATGTTATTCTCTGATGAGCGTATTACACTTGATAGCGAAGTGAAAGCAGAAACTGAAGAATTTGACGAAACGTCATTACACATGCGTCAGCTTTTGAAAACAAAGCTTGTTGATATGGATCTTTCAGTAAGAGCGTTGAATTGCTTGAAAGCTGCAGATGTTGAAACACTTGGAGACCTCGTTTCATACAACAAAAATGACCTTTTGAAATTCCGTAACTTCGGTAAGAAGTCACTAACGGAGTTGGAAGATCTTGTTGATAACAAGGGGCTTTCATTTGGAATGAATGTGTCCAAATACAAATTGGACAAAGATTAATCTCGAATAACTTATTTGAAATGAGACACGGAAATAAAGTAAATAACCTTGGTAGAAAGTCAGCTCACAGAAAGGCTATGCTATCGAATATGGCTTGTTCTCTAATCCAACATAAACGCATCAATACAACAGTAGCGAAAGCGAAAGCGTTGAGAGGATATGTAGAGCCATTATTGACGAAGTCTAAAACAGATTCTACTCACTCGAGAAGAACTGTATTCAGCTATTTGCAGAATAAAGACATCGTAACTGAATTGTTTAGAGAAGTAGCACCTAAAATTGCTAACAGAGAAGGGGGATACACACGTATCATTCGTACGGGTTACCGTTTAGGTGATAACGCTGAAATGTGCTTGATCGAACTTGTTGATTTCAATGAAATCTATACAAACGAAAAAGCTAAGAAAAATACTCGTCGTTCAAGAAGAGGTGGAGCTAAACAAAATGAAACTGAAACAGCAGTTGCTGAAGCAGAAGTAGTAACTGAAGATGCTAGCGAGACAGCTGTATTAGAAGAGACTAAACCAAATGATATAATACAAGAGTATGATGGAGTATCAGTATCCATAATTGAAGGTAAGGAACGCAAAAGTCTAGTCGACGATGAAACTTCCCAAGAAGAAGCTACTGAAGATACTACAGAAGAGAAATAATTTCAATTCTAATGAAACGAAGAGGGGTAATGGAAACATTACCTTTTTTTATTAACACAATGTAAAGTTTTAAGGATGAAATCCTAACTTTGCGCAAATTTTCGAAGAATGGAAACACGTAAAAAAGCATTATTGGTTCTTGCTGATGGAACTGTTTTTGAAGGTGCAGCAATTGGAAAAATTGGCACAACAACAGGAGAAATCGCCTTTAACACGGGGATGACAGGATATCAAGAAGTGTTTACTGATCCTTCTTATTTTGGACAGATATTGATTATGACAACTGCACACATCGGAAATTATGGTGTTCATGCAGATGAAATCGAGTCTGATTCTATGAAGATTGCTGGATTGGTTACAAAGAAATTTTCAGAAATTTATTCCCGTCCATCGGCTAAAGGATCACTTGAGGATTTAATGCATGAAAGTGAGACTGTTGGTATTGCAGACATTGATACGCGAGCACTAGTGCGACACATCCGCAGCAAAGGAGCAATGAACGCGGTGATTTCTTCAGAAATTTCTGATATTAATGAATTAAAATCTATTTTAAATCAAACTCCATCAATGGATGGCTTGGAATTGTCATCCAAGGTGTCTACGAAGGAAGCCTTCGAAGTGAAACCAGACAATCCACATTACAAAGTTTCTTTAATAGATTTTGGTGTTAAAAAGAATATTGTTCGATGCTTGGTTGAAAGAGGCTGCCATGTCAAGGTATTTCCATTGAATTCGAACAAGGCAGATATGGATGAATTTGAGCCAGATGGCTATATGCTTTCAAATGGTCCAGGTGACCCTTCAGCAATGCCATCTTCAATCCAATTGGTAAGTGAATTGGTGGAATCGGGTAAGCCAATTTTTGGTATTTGTCTTGGTCATCAAATTTTAGGATTGAGTCAAGGTTTGAAAACTGAAAAAATGTTCAATGGCCACAGAGGAATCAATCATCCAATAAAAAACTTGAAAACTGGTAAGGGAGAAATTACGTCACAGAATCATGGCTTTGTGATTTCAAAACAGAGTGTTGAGAATCATTCAAATGTTCAAATAACCCATAAACATTTGAATGATGATACAATTGCTGGAATTGAACTTATTGGAAAACCAGTTTTTTCAGTTCAATACCACCCTGAAGCTTCAGCAGGTCCGCATGATTCG
>JBIIQP010000216.1:0-3025 GCA_044341975.1 Crocinitomicaceae bacterium | reverse complement strand
GTAATCTATTGATCTTATAATTCACTGCAGTGTTCAACGTTCCATAAGTTGAATCACTGGTCACATTGACATCGAAGTTGTTCTTCAGATCATAATAACTGAACTGAAATCCCAAACCAGTAGTGAGTCCAACAAACTTTTTGTAAATGGGAAATCTTTTCTCCAGTAGATTCATGTTCAAACTTGCGGAACGCGAGTTGTCAAGTTCTAAAAACAAGGCATCCTCTTTATCGGCAATGGCATAATTGTCATTCAAGAAAAAGTTAAATGAACCACCTATTCCACTCCAGTGCGCGTAGTCATTTTCATGCCACTCTTTATTTTCGGTTGGCTCGGGATGCTCATAGGTAGTTACGACCAAGACTTTCTTTTTGCCCATGTTAAACCTAATGGAATCTATTTCCTGTAGACCTAAACTGTCTCTTTGTTCGGTCTGGGCTGAAGAAATAACTGAAAATAAAAGAGTAGGAATAAAAATTAGCTGTTTCATATATCAATGGTTTATCATGAGACGCTTTGCAGTTTCAAAAGTTACTTTTTGGAAAGTGATTTTGAATAGAAAAAATAAAACTTGCCTATTCGAATATGAAAACTCTTGGTTGCTTTTTCTTTTGATACGAGCTTATTCCTTATAGTTCCCATATTTTGTTTTTGAGGTTTCATCAAATAATTGAAATGGTCCATTTCTGAAAAATTTGCTTCGTGAATTGCTAACTGATCATCGATAGTTTTTAGAGTATCATCAACAGCTGTGAGAGACCTACTCAAAGACAAAGAACTGTCTTGCGCCTTCTGATCTGAACCTTTTGAAAAAGAATTTAGTTCACTGTTGAATGCTAATGATTTCACATATGTGCATTCCTGCTCACTTTTGCCGGATGTCTTCACTAAATAGAAAGAATTTACTTCTGGTTGATGCGAATTTCCTTCTAATCTAGGATGGTCAGGCAAAGAAGTGTTGTGCTTATTTTTTTTCTTTCCGGATAATTTTACCTCATTCCGCTTCCAGTTCACATTTTGAAATGTTTTTGAAGTACTTCGTTCTTGAAAAATGTAGCTAAGAAAAGTAAAAAGCAATGACGCTGCAGCAAAACTTGCCCATGGTATTATCCTTCGCTTCCGAGACTTTTTCTTGAGGTTTTGCTTCTTCGAGAATTTGATATTCTTTTCAGAATAAAATCGAGTGTAAAGGGCAATTTCAGCCTCCTTTTTGAATTTTTCATCTTGAAGACAAAGTTCTTTTAGATTCGTTTCATCATCGGGAAGCAACTGATCTTCAGAAAGTAAAAAAAATAGTCGTTCTTTTCGTTCTTCATCGGACAAATATTCCGGGGCTATATCAAACCTAAGATTCTTTTTTAACAGTTCTTTTTTTTGAAAAACAACCTCTTCATCAGGAAGAAAAACCAATGCCTTCTGACCGGGATCAAAATCTGGATGTTCTTCCAAATACTTTTGGACAGCCACAGATTCTTCCCAACTTAATTGATCCGTAAGATAATCAAGCAAATATGCTTCTATATTTTCATGATCGATCTTCATATGTGTTGTTCCAAGCAGTTCAAATAAGTTCGTAATGATTTCCTTGCTCTGAAAATATACACCTTTACTTGTTGCGTAGTCAGATTGGTAATCTCTCCAATTTCCTGGTAAGTATAACCTTCGTAATCTCTTAGCAGAACTACATTCCTCTGATAAGTCGGCAGTAATTGAAGTGCCCTTTCCAGCTGCCTTTTCAGATCAAAATTATCTGTTGTATGTTGTACATCATCAAATGGCAGCTCTTGAAAATCATGAAATCGTTTGATTTTTCTGGATCTGTCAATGATTGAATGATAAACTATGGTATACATATAGGACTTAACCTTTTCGAAAGAAGCCTCTTCTCTTTTGATCCAAAGTTTTTCAAAGGCATCTTGAACAGCATCTTCTGCCTCTTCAATATTACCCAAAGATTTTAGAGCAAAACGATATAATCCGTCTGCAAACTTATCAACAGAATTGTTGTACTCCTCAATGGTCATAGCCATACGTATGACGCTCAAGGTTAACCAAAAGTTACATCACAGTTCTTTTTTTATTCGGATTACTCACATGCTTCTCGAGAATCCGTTGACCTTCTTCCTTAACGAAAGCTCCTTTGCGAAAAGCATACACCCAATCGCTGGCCTTCTTGCGAGATTCCTCTAAGTCAACGATTGGAGAAGGATAGTCAATTCCAATGTGGCAATTATAAAATTCTTGTTCGATGGGACTTAACTTCCAGGGTTCATGGATCAAATGATCGGGTATTTCTGTAAGTTCGGGCAACCATTTACGAATAAACACACCTTGCGGATCGTGGTCTTCCGAATTCTTGACCGGATTATAGATACGAATCGTATTGATGCCTGTTACCCCCGACTGCATTTGCAACTGCGGATAATGGATTCCCGGTTCGTAATCCAGAAATTGTCGCGCCAAAAAATGTAATTCTCTCCAATCCTGCCAAAGATTAAATACAAAAAATGATACCACCATTGCCCGCATTCTGAAGTTGAGGTAACCCGTTTGGACCACACAGCGCATACACGCATCCACGATCGGAACGCCGGTTCTCCCCTCCTGCCAGGCTTTGATATAATTTTCATTCCGAGATTTCACCAATTGATCATAGGCCCGATTGACGTTTTCGAACTCCATCCGGCATTCATCCTCGAACTTCTGAATAAAGTGACAGTGCCAATGCAAACGCGAGATAAAATTGGAGAGCGCACGTTTGTTTTTAGCCTGATCGTAGTGTTGCATTGTATAGCGATAGACCATGCGCATGGAGATATTTCCGTAAGCGAGGTACGGCGACAAACGACTACAACCTTTTCTGCTCAGTTCGGGCTTGGAAATATGTTTGCTGTAATTGGCATAACGATCTTTCAGAAAGCTTTTTATGTAGCGCCATGCAAGTGTTTCTCCTCCTTGCTGAAAATCCATATTTCTGGTCGATATTTCCTGCGGTAATTCAGGTCCTTTTACATTTTTATAAAAA
>JBIIQP010000085.1:0-10911 GCA_044341975.1 Crocinitomicaceae bacterium | reverse complement strand
AAGTGGTCTTTTGGCACGTTGGAAAGGCGTTCAATTTCAATTGCAAAACTCAGAAGATCCAAATGGACATTCTCTACTTCAACGTTTCGAATATTGGAAAACAGCATGGCACATCATTGAAAAAAACTGGTTATTGGGTGTTGGGACAGGCGATGTTCAAGATGCTTTTGACAAACAATATTCACTCGATAAATCTCCACTGCTTCCAGAATACCGTCTTCGAGCACATAACAGTTATTTAACTAGTTGGGTCAGTTTCGGATTACTAGGATTGATTTCTTTTGTTGGAATGTTGTTTTACTTCTTGAAAGTTCAATTGAAAAACCATCACTATTTGCCTGTAGTTTTCATTCTCGTGGCAATCGTAACATTCATTTTGGAAGACACGCTTGAAACACAAACGGGTGTTTCATTTTTCGCTTTCTTTTATGGATTGTTTATTCATGGGATTCCTTCAAAGCTTCCTGATCAATCCGCTTAAATGCCCATTTTAGAAGGAACGGCGTTGAAAGTGTTGTTACCAATCCCATAATTACGAGCATCGAGAAAATCTCCACACCGATTAATCCTGCACGGTAAGCAATATTCGCAATAACAAGCTCCATGATTCCACGTGCATTCAACCCAAAGCCAAGTGCTATGGAAGTTCGGTGGCTCAATCTTGCAAATCTACCACCAAAATAGCCTCCAATTATTTTTGAAGCAAACGACACTCCAAGTATTGCGAACAACAAGCCATAGTTGTTAATTGAAGAGAATTTGAATTCAAGTCCGATTCCAGCGAAGAAGATAGGCGCTAAAAAGCCCATTGTCATACTATTCGTGGTATTGTGAAATGTCGTTAAATGCTTTTCTCCGACCAAATCCTTGTCAATCAACATTGCGGCAAAAAACGATCCGATGATGAAGTGGAGTCCTACAGCCTCTGTTAAACTCGCAAAAAGTAGAATGAACACAAAGAAAATTGCAAAAAGGGATTCTTTTCCTTTTAGGACTGACAATAGCGAATTAAGTTGATGTTCAATGAAGTTTTCTTTTTTGGACATGCGGCGAATGAAACGAAAGACCAGTGCGATAATAACTAGGAAAATTATAAGCTTTACCAGCGTAATAATAATAGACTGGTTGATGGAAGTAAAAGAAGTGCCTGCGTCTTTCAAATCCAATAAAATACCTAGAATTGTCAATGCCAATACATCATCAAAGATGGCTACCGAAATAATGCGTTGACCAACTTCACTGTTCAGTTTTTTAAGATCCATTAGTATTCTGATACTCACCGGCAATGCTGTAATTGCAACACACAAACCAATAAATACCGTTGTCATAACATCTTGACCAAAAGCACTTCCAACGAGGAATCCCGATAATATTGGTAAGAAAAAAGCAAGTAAGGATATGACGATGCTTCTGCCTCTTAACGTCTTCAAGATGTCGTCAAACCGAATTTCAAGTCCGGCCAGAATAACCAACAAAAACACCCCAAGATCAGATATAACCTTAATATCTTCCGTGCGGTGAATAAAATTCAAAAGTGAAGGACCTAAGATTACTCCGGCCATAATTTCACCAATCATTGCTGGTTGATTGAACCTTTCCATTATTTCACCCAATACTCTCGCCAAGACAAGGAGCAAAAGAAGATTCGCGAAAAAAGGCAACTCTAAAGAAGGCAATTCAAGATCCATTTCCATGGGGCAAAATTATTTCATTTTCTCGTTTCATACGCACGTTCTAATTATTTAGATACATTATTCTTTCAATAAATTAATGTTAATTTATATTTGTTCGAATTGAGCACATTCAAACCCAATTATTCCCTTTAAAAACAGACTTCTTTGCTTTTAAAAGTTATTCCCTACCTTTGCACAAAAATTACCCATGCGTTTCGAATTAACCAAAGATTTCCTGGACCAACTTCGCGAAAAGATTGCGGAGCAGGAGGTGCATTGGATTCGCGAACACATACTTGAATTGCACTATGCCGACATTGCTGAGATACTTGATATGCTTAGCAATGAAGAAGGGAAATATATCTACTTTCAACTCGATGAGGACGTACAAGCAGACGTTCTTATGGTACTTGAGGAAGAAGTTCGAGACAGGTTTCTAGCTTCCTTGTCTACCAAAGAAATTGCTGATCAGCTCGAAAACCTGGATTCGGATGACGCCGCGGATATCCTTGGAGAACTTTCGGACGAACAGATTCAGGAAGTCATTTCCCAGATGGAAGATGACGAAGCAGCTGAAGACATTGTTGACCTACTGAACTACGATGAAGACACCGCTGGTGGTCTGATGCAAAAAGAATTTATTCAGGCAAAATTGGATTGGCCAGTTGATCGCTGTCTTGTTGAATTGCGCCGCCAAGCTGAAGATGTGGAGAAAGTCTACACGATTTATGTGGTGGATGACATCAACAAACTCGTGGGTGTTCTTTCGTTGAAACGTTTACTTTTTGCCAATCCAAAAACAAAGATTATAGATCTTTATCAAGGAAAGAATATCATCTCTGTTAAAACGAATGATAGTAGCGAAGACGTTGCGAAGGTCATGGAAAAATACGACCTGGTCTCCGTTCCTGTTGTTGATTTACAAAACAAACTAGTCGGACGAATTACTTTAGACGACGTTGTAGATGTGATCAAAGAAGAAGCGGATAAAGATTTCCAGCTAGCATCTGGTATCTCGGAACGCATCGATGGTAACTTCAGTATTTGGCGGAACACACGTGCCCGCATTCCCTGGTTGATAATTGCAATGCTTGGAGGTACGCTTGGTGCACAAGTTATCTCGCGCTTCGAAGTGGGAATAACCGAAATCCCCGCTCTGGCCTTTTTCATTCCGCTGATTACGGCGATGGGTGGAAATGTGGGCGTACAATCCTCTGCGATTGTCGTGCAATCCATCGCGAAAGGAAACGATCAGTTTGCCGGAATCCTTTCCAAAATGTACAAGGAATTCCTCGTTGCGCTTATCAATGGTTTGTTGTTATCCGCTATGATCTTTGGTATTGCTTCCTATTTCGAAAACTCAACACTGGGATTCGTTGTAAGTATCTCCCTCTTTACGGTAATTATCTTTGCCGCCACCTTTGGAACTCTAATTCCTCTAGTGCTCAATCGTTATAACATCGATCCTGCGCTCGCAACAGGTCCTTTTGTTACCACCCTGAACGATATAGTCGGACTGTTCATCTACTTTACGGTGGGAATGTTGTTGTACCATATCTAGACTTCAGGATTTTAGGACTTTAGGATTTTAAGACTTTAAGACTAAAGACCGCTAACCTCGACAAGCTCGGTACAAGTAGCTGAAAGAACCACAGCTCCGCAGTATATGTTATGCTGCGGCAATGCACAATCCCGCCGCTGATCGAGTGTCCCGACAAGGCAGAGATGTATCGAGACAGCGCGGGACACCATCCACATTTAATTCCTCCTCTACATCTGGCAAATTCGTTTGGAGCTCTTTCACCAAACTATCCAACTGAACAACTCAATTTAAAACATGGCAGGATGGCATATCCTGCGAAGCGGGACTCTTTCACCAAGCTATCCAGCAGAACAACGCATTTTAAAATATCGCAGGATAACATATCCTGCGAAGCGGGTGCTCTTTCCACAAACTATCCAACAGAACAACGCATTGTAAAATATCGCAGCATGGCATGTCCTGCTGAGCGGGGATCGGTGCAAGTCGCTCAAAGAACATTAGTTTTCAATTTTCCTAAATTAATTCACGGAATACGTTTATTCCTTTACTGGATGATTTTATCACGATGAAATTTCGGGTTGAAAATCATCGTAATTTCAAATTATAGATTTTCTTTTTTTTCATTTATAACTTATAATTGATTTGTATTTTTATCATTTAGCATGTATATTTGATTTGTATTTTTATTATTTAGATATGTATTTGGAGAGAAAAGTAGATGTGGAATTGATTGAATGGAAAGAGTCAAATAACAGAAAACCATTAATTTTAAGAGGAGCTCGACAAATTGGAAAGTCGTCTGCGGTAAGAAACCTAGGATCAAAATTTAACTACTTTATCGAAATAAATTTAGATGAAAGCGGCCAATTAAGATCTCTATTTGAAAATGAGTTAACGGTTTTAGAAATTATTGAGCAATTATCCATCATTACGAACATTCCAATCATTGAAGGTGAAACATTGTTATTTATAGATGAAATTCAGGCGAGCATTCCGGCCATTTCATCGCTTCGATACTTTTACGAGCGATGTCCGGAACTTCATGTTATTGCGGCAGGTTCACTGTTAGAATTTGCATTATCTGAAATTCCGTCATTTGGTGTGGGCAGAGTCCGTCATTTATTCATGTACCCTTTTTCATTTGAAGAATTTTTGTTAGCCACTAATGAAAAAAATTTATTGACTGCGCTAAAAAAAGCTACAATAGCTAAACCTTTATCAGAAATAATTCACTTGAAAATAAAAAAGTATTTCAAAAAGTTTTTAGTAATCGGAGGCATGCCTGAAGCAGTGAAAACATATGTTGCGAAAGGCAGTTTATTAGAAGTTCAACGCGTTTTAGATGATTTAATATTGTCAATACAAGCAGATTTCTCAAAATATAAACATCGTGTTTCAGCAATGAGAATTAAGGAGGTGTTTGATACCGTTGTACAGCAGACAGGTTCGAAATTCACTTATTCGTACCCACATGCAACTCTGTCCAATATTCAGATTAAAGAGGCATTAGCATTATTGGAAATGGCCGGTTTGATTTACAGTGTAACACATTCCGCCAGTAACGGAATACCTTTGGGCGCTGAAATAAACACGAAAAAGAGAAAAATCCTGCTTTTTGACACCGGTATTTACCAACGTATACTTGGACTTGATATTGGCATTCTGTTATTAGAAGATGATGTAAAAATTATCAATCGAGGGAATTTATCTGAATTATTCGTCGGATTAGAACTACTAAAAAATACTCCCTGTTATGAAAAAACGGATTTGTATTATTGGCAGCGAGAAGCAAAAAGTAGTCAAGCTGAAATTGATTATGTTATTCAAAAACAAGAGCGCATAATCCCATTGGAAGTGAAAGCTGGTACCAAAGGTTCCATGCAAAGTATGTACTTGTTCTTAAAAGAAAAGAAGGCAGAATTCGGTATTCGGGTATCCCTGGAAAACTTTTCAGAGATCGAAAAAATAAAAATTTACCCTATATATGCTGTTCCGAATGTTCTAGCTTAAAAATGCAAGGCTTTATAAACACTGAGAGTGTACCGTGAGGGATGTATTGAGATAGAAGAACAATACCGTCGCTTCGCAGTATATGTTATGCTGCGGCATTAGCACCATCCACATTTAACTCCTCCTCTACACCAAGCAAATTCATTTGGAGCTCTTTCACCAAGCTATCCAGCAGAACAACGCATTTTAAAATATCGCAGGATAACATATCCTGCGAAGCGGGGCATTGTAGGCTTGTTCATCTACTTTACGGTGGGAATGTTGTTGTACCATATTTAGACGTCAGGATTTCGGGACCTCAGGATTTTAAGACTTCTCCGCTCTCATTCTCGCTCTGAAAATAGATCGCTTTGCTGATGGAATTTAGAGCATAGACCGTAACACTTAAAAGATGCCGTAGCATTGCAAATACTGCGGAGCGGGTTGAACTGATTCATGATACAAATCCTTGTTCATTGTTCATTGCTCCTTATTCTCCCTAAAAGTTCCTATCTTTCCTTCATGAAAGTCGTATTCCTTGATTCTGTGCATCCAATTCTTGCTGCGCGATTAACTGCTCACGGATTTCTTTGTGTGGAGGCATGGGAATTATCGAAGGAAGGCTGTTTGCAAGAAATCACTGATGCACATGGAATCGTGATTCGTTCCAGGTTTTCCATGAATGAAGAATTTCTGCAATTTGCTCCGAATTTAAAATGGATCGCTCGTTCAGGTGCAGGAATGGAGAACATCGATGTGAATTATTGCTCTAAAAGGGGAATTACGCTATACAACTCTCCCGAAGGAAATCGAAATGCGGTGGGTGAACATGCACTGGGTATGTTGCTCTCTTTGATGAACAAGTTGCATACCGCAGATCGCGAAGTTCGAAGCGGACACTGGGACAGAGAAGGGAACCGCGGCGTAGAATTGGATGGAAAAACCGTCGGGATCATCGGTTTCGGAAACAATGGAAGTGCCTTTGCTAAAAAATTGCGTGGTTTCGATGTCAAACTGATGGCCTACGACAAATACAAAAAAGGTTTTGGTGACCACTTTGTGATGGAATGTACCTTGAATGCGCTTCTCAAAAACGCTGATGTGATCTCTCTGCACATCCCGCAGAACAAAGAAACAATGTGGATGATCAATGATCAGTTCTTTCAAAAGCTCCAAAAACCGATCTGGTTCTTGAATCTCTCTCGCGGTAAGATCGTTGAAACAGCAGCATTGGTTCGAGCACTGAAAACAGGAAAAGTAATGGGCACCGGACTGGATGTCCTCGAATACGAAAAAAGCAGTTTTGAATCATTCTTCGAACAGGATTTACCGGAAGATTTCAAGTATTTACTCCAATCAGATAATGTCATCCTCTCTCCACATGTCGGTGGGTGGACACAAGAAAGTTATTTCAAATTGAGCGATGTGCTGGCAGATAAGATTTTGGCGGATTTGACATGACTTCGTTTCGCAGGATTTGAACCACGAAGATTCTGTGTTAATATCCAAATAAATTCTAAATATTTATCTTTGTATTATTAAAACAGCCTTGAGCTAGTTTGTAAGAGAAGCAGTTACTTGTAGCTGCTCTCTTTTTTCATAATTGTGTTCAAAGCGCGTTTTGTTTTTATGCAAGGTATAAATTAGTTCTAGGATCTTGCGTTGGACAGCCACTACTCCTTTCATTTTTATTCCATTTTTTGATACAATTCGAGCAAATAACTCTCTGTGATTTTGATTATATTTTATGGACGTAATAGCAGGTAGATGTAGCGATTTTCTTAATGTTCGGTTTCCCTTTTTTGATATTTTCGGGATTCCACGAACGGATATTCCAGATTGTTTTTCTTTGATATCTAACCCGGCATAACTTACAAGCTGCTTCTTGTTTCTAATAAGCTCAAAACCATTTGTTTCTCCAAGTATTGTTGCCGCTGTTAACTCTCCAACTCCAGGTATTGTACAAATATTTTCAATTTCCTTTTTAATTGTTTCTTCTTTGGATATAATGATTTTAATATCCTTCTTAATTTCTGCTTCTTGTTTGTTTAGGAAAACAATCCTAGCATTAAGTCTTTTTATACTGTTTTGATGTGGTTCTGCTTCAGTTTTTTCCGCATGTAATTGATTTTTAACGGCAACTCTTTCACTAACAATTTGATCCCTTTCTCTTGTAAGTTGTTGAAGTTTTTTATAAACTGGATTTGGCCTCTTCCATAGGTCTAATTTCCTTTCCAAACCAAACTGGGCAATGGCTTTTGCACATGTATTATCAGTAATTGTTTTGATTTCTAAAGTTCGCATGTAATTGCTTATTTTGTTAGGCATGACAACACTAACATTGCAACCTTCTTCATCCAAGAAATAAGCAAATTTTTGATGGTAAACCCCGGTAGCCTCCATGACAAACTGTATTTTGATTGCTGTATCAGTTTGTTGATTCACCCATTTCATCAATGATTTAAATCCCGATTGATTGTTCGAAAAAACATTAGTTGAATAAATCTCAATGGTAAGATCTTTATACATTCTACCAAGGGATACTACAAGTTCATCTTTTGCAACATCAATACCTAAAGCCTGTTTTAAAATATCCATAATTACTTTGTTTAAAAAAGTGAATTATTTCCCATCGTTATTTCTCCTAACGGTATTCAGGATTATTAACCATCGTTAATTCCTTACATTCTGTTCTAACTCAAAGAAATAAAAGGAATGGGGCTGTATCTTCGCGTGAATATGCTATAAAAGCTATTAAGCAGCAAGTGGACTCACCATTCCTTTTTCACTACATTAAAAATATAATTCTTTATGAATACAAACATAGGAGCAGCAGCGAGGCTAAACTGCGCTAAAAATGGGGAAATCCCAAATACTGCAACGAACACATTTTACTTTTTTCAGCTGTTTACTTGTTCGTTTTAGCCTGACCAATTGAAGTTTTTTAGCTAAATTACGTTATTGCATTGAAGTTTTTTAGCTAAATTACGTTATTGCATTGAAGTTTTTTAGCTAAATTACGTCATTTTACTGAAGTTTTTTAGCTAAATAAATGATATTGAGTTTGCTTTTTAAGTAACTTTGAGAAAAGGAATGAAGATGAAAATGATTGAAAGAGCTATTTACCGTGAGTTTCAAGGTCAAATAAAACCCGGAAGAGTTCTTATACTGCTTGGAGCCAGAAGAGTTGGAAAAACACATTTGTTAAAGCAAATAGCCTCAAAATTGCCTGAGGCACAAACCTTGTTTTTAAATGGTGAAGATCAAAGAACCATTGATAGGATGGCAGAACGTTCCGTTGAGAATTTTAAACTTCTCCTCGGTTCAGCAACGTTTTTATTTATCGATGAAGCACAAAACATACCTGATATCGGCGGAAAGTTAAAATTGCTTGTTGATGAAATGCCCGATGTGCATGTAATTGTAACTGGTTCGTCCATGTTTGAATTAAACAACAAACTAGGTCAACCGTTGGTGGGTAGATCACATGTTATTCAGCTCTTTCCCTTGGCACAAATTGAGTATCAAACGCAAGAAAACACAGTTGAAACTTTTTCAAAACTAGAACAGCGGTTAATTTTTGGTTCATACCCAGAACTTTTAAATTTTTCAGATAATGAAGAAAAAATCGACTATTTAGAGGGGATTGTAAGCAGCTATTTATTGAAAGATATTCTTGCCTATGAAGGAATAAAAAAGGCGGATAAAATTATTGATTTACTGAGATTAATTGCATTTCAAATTGGCAACGAAGTAAGTTTAGACGAGCTTGCCATCAATCTAAAAGGAATCAGCAGAAACACAATTGAATCCTACTTGGACCTTCTATCGAAAGTATTTATCCTTTATCCGGTAAAAGGATTCAGTCGGAATTTAAGAAAGGAAATCAGTAAATCAAATAGATGGTATTTCTACGACAACGGTATTCGAAATGCATTAATCAGAAACTATAATCCGCTTAATTTACGGAACGATCAAGGTCAATTGTGGGAAAATTATTTAATGGCTGAGCGAATGAAAGTAAACGCATACCTCAAAAGACGAGTCAATACCTATTTCTGGCGGACTTACGATCAACAAGAGATTGACTTGATTGAAGAATCGGGAATAGATTTGTCAGCATTTGAGTTTAAATGGAAGATAAATAAAGTCAAAATACCTGCAGCGTGGAAAAACAATTACCCCTCAGCAACGTTTGAAATTATTCATAATGAAAATTACCTGAATTTTGTTTTAGGAAAGTAGGATTCTTTTCAAAAACCTGTCCTCACGGGCCGCAACAAAATTGACATTTGCCAAAACTGTTCAGAAGGTGCAAAGGTGAGGGTGTAAAAATAGAAGTATGAAATAGCCATGCAAATACTTCGCGCAGGCACAAATGAAAATAACAGGGCGTATTCCATATGACCTTTAAAAGACAAATTAGTTACATATGAAAAACCGTTTTTTAAGAATTCTTATCGTCACCATTGTTGCGAGTGTAATTTTACTCCTGATCGTAAAAACATATGCGCCCAAAAAGGCTGAAACTTCCTCTTCAAAAATAGCTCCTGTAACAGCAAATTCAAAAGAGAAAATTTTACACCCATCCGTTGAGATTTCAGATACCTTGCACGAAACTTTCATTGCAGCCGACATTAATATTGCTTATGAATTACCCGCGTGTGCAGCTTCATTACTCACAAAGCATGAAGGATATACCCTTCAGTATGATGAAAAAAATGAACAGGCCCGTTGGGTGGCTTACCAGTTAACAGCTGCCGAAACGATAAAACAATACGAACGCACAAATAAATTCATAGCTGACCCTACTATACCCTCTGGCAGTGCCTCGGACAGGGACTATCGCAATTCGGGATACGATCGAGGTCATTTAGCGCCGGCAGCAGATATGGGATGGTCAGCGCAAACAATGGCTGAGTCTTTTTATTACAGCAATATGAGTCCACAAGTGCCGGCATTTAATCGAGGAATCTGGAAACGACTTGAAGAGCAAGTGCGCAGCTGGGCAATGGAACTAGACACAATTTACGTTGTGACCGGGCCTATACTTTCAGGAAACTTGCAATTCATTGGTCCTGATCAGGTAGCAGTGCCGAACTATTACTTTAAGGCAGTACTCTATTTTCATGGAAAAGACTC
Organism: Crocinitomicaceae bacterium; assembly: GCA_044341975.1. GTDB lineage: Bacteria > Bacteroidota > Bacteroidia > Flavobacteriales_D > Crocinitomicaceae > M0103. The sequence goes on along the minus strand of JBIIQP010000085.1, from coordinate 564 downwards.
AAAAGCAATCGGATTTGTAATGGAAAATCGGAAATTACAGGGAAGCTTGTATGACTATACCATTACAATTGACAGCTTGGAAAAACTTACCGGTCTGGATTTGTTTGCATCTGTTGACGATCAACTTGAAACGAAGATTGAAAGAACAACGTGCACCGCTTGCTGGGATTGGAATGTTCAAAAACAAACAACTTCGGTACGCAAAGATTCAAACTTATCAAATAGTGTGCAATGTTCAGGGATTACACGCTCTAACAACAGGTGTAAACGCAGGACAAAAAATCAGAATGGTAGATGCTACCAGCATCAATGAATGGTCAGTAGCTGTTTTTCGGAAGGTTGAATAACGAATTTAAAAAATTCTCGCTCCGCGGGATGTGCCATCCTGCGGTGATCAAAACGTTATATTACTTTATTCATGAACAATCTTCCTAAGATTTCGAAGGATAGCACCACGAAGATTCTGTGTTAATATCCAAATAAATTCTAAATATTTATCTTTGTATTATTAAAACAGCCTTGAGCTAGTTTGTAAGAGAAGCAGTTACTTGTAGCTGCTCTCTT
>JBIIQP010000215.1:0-3040 GCA_044341975.1 Crocinitomicaceae bacterium | reverse complement strand
GGATACGTTACTTGGAAAGCTATGGAAACTTAAGGCTGTATATACCTTGAATGGAACTCAATCATCATTTGTGAATTGGAGTTCTGGTGGACGAAACAATGTTTCTATACTCGGAAATATTACAGCCAATGCCTATTACAAAAAAGCCAATATGAAGTGGTCGAGTGATTTAAGTGTAGCGCTAGGTGGTTTGCAGTACATTGAAAAAGCAGCAAAAGAAGGGCTCCAAAAAACAGATGATCGTTTCGATCTTTCATCGAATTTGGGACATAAACTAAGGAAGGATATCTATGTTTCAGTGCTTGCAGGATTAAAAACACAAATGTTGGATGGATATAGTTATCCGAATGATTCAGTGCGTGTTTCAGCATTTATGGCACCTGGTTACGTTAATGCTGCTTTGGGCATCGATTATATAAAAAGTGATAATTTTTCAATTTTTACGTCGCCTTTCGCAATGAAATTAACGGTTGTAAACAATCAAGTTCTTGCTGATTCCGGGGCTTACGGGGTTCAAAAAGCTTCTTTCGATGATTTTGGAAATCTATTAACACACGGAAAAAGGTTGAGAAGTGAATTTGGAGCATATATAAAAATGAAATACATAAAAACACTTGCAAAAAATATAGAGTTAAAATCTAAAATTGAATTCTTTTCTAATTATTTGGATGATCCACAAAACATCGATGTGAATGCCGAAGCATTGTTCAATTTCAAAGTCAATGCGTGGTTTTCGGCTTCATTGCAATGTATGTTAATTTATGACGATGATGCTAGTATACGTGATGTGAATGGCAATATAGGACCGAGGACTCAATTGAAGTCAGTTATCGGTTTGGGAATCTCCTATAAAATGAAGAATTACAAAGAATAGGCTGCATTCGGCGATTCTTTCTTAATTTCGGGAATCAGTTTTGAAAATATCTTCGGACATATCTCTTTTGTGGCTATTGCCTTGGCTGGTGACCTGCATCGTAATTGTACACTTTTTTTACAAGAACAATCAATGGTTTAGTGGATTGAATGTCAAAGTAAAATGGTTATTGAAAGGTTTGCGTGTGTTCACCTTGTTTTTTGTGGGACTGTTGCTTTTCGGATTGATTTTGCAAAAGATAGATTATCGAGTTGAAAAACCTGTTATTATCTTGCTTGCGGATAAGTCCTCTTCCATGAAAAATTACAAGGATAGTGCCAGTGTAATGGGTCAAGTCAAGGATCTTCAGTCTGCATTATCGGAGCAATTGTCAGAAGATTATGAGTTGGTGAACATGACTGTAGGCTCTGATGTGAAATATGAAGTTATTTCAAAATTTAAAGATGCCACCTCTGATTTATCAAAAGGTTTTGAGAAGATTAACACAGATTTTTTCAATCGAAATGTTGGTGCAGTAATTTTTGTGTCTGATGGAAATTTTAATGCAGGGACTAACCCTGTTTATGAAGCTGAAAAAATCAATTTTACTCCGGTTTACGCTTTAACAGTTGGAGATACAATTCCAAAAAGAGACCATTACATTAAAAATGTTGCTGCCAATGATGTGACCTTTCTCAAGAATAAATTTCCGATAGAAGTGGATGTGGAAGCAGTGAAAATGGGCAAAGGAACGACAACTGTTTCCATTTTAAGGGATGGCAAAGTGCTTCAATCACAAACGATTAGCTACAAAGATGGAAAACATGATTTTGAGCATGTCACGTTCCTGCTTGATGCTGACCGCGTTGGTTTTCAAACGTATACAGTCAGTATAGCTAAAGAATCGAATGAATACAATTACAAAAACAATTCACGTATTTTTTACATTGAAGTAATTGACTCACGAAGCAAGGTGTTGGTAGTGTCCGGTGCGCCACATCCCGACATTGCAGCGCTCAAACAAACGATCGAACAAGATGAAAATCTGGAAGTAAAGTCTGAATTACTAAAAGAATGGAACCGTGATTTGAAAAAGGTAGACATGGTGGTTTGGCATGAACCCGGAGTTGGATTTGATCCAGCAATAAACGCACTTTTCTTAGAGAAAAAGATTCCTATTCTTTATTGTATTGGACCGAATACTTCATCTTCTGTAGTTGGTAAATTGAATGTTGGTACAACTGTTACAGGTTCTAATCAATTTGATGAAACCCAAGGTGGTTGGAATGAATCGTTTCAGCAATTTGAAGTAGGTGACGAATTGAAAAAAGCGATTGGGTTTTTTCCTCCATTAAAAACAAAATTTGGTGAGGTTAAACTTTCAGGTGGTGCAGAAATAGCTATTTTTCAAAAAGTTGGACCTGTTTTAAAGAAAGATCCGCTTCTTTATTTTAATAAACGAGACAATTCCAAATATGGCGTGATCTACGGGGAAGGAATCTGGAAGTGGCGTGTGAATGACTATGTTAGGAATGGTTCATTCGATAATTTCAACGAATTAATCCAGAAAATCACACAGTATCTTCTTGTGAAACAAAACACATCTGCGTTGCATGTGAATTTACCGAAGCGTTTCACAAAAGATGAAGAGGTAGTTGTGAATGCCACTTTTTATAATGAATCGATGGAGAAGATCACGAAGCCTGTTATTTCGATGATTGTTACAAATGAAAGCGGTAAAACATTTAAAAGGGAATTCGCGAAAAGTGGTGACATGTATAAACTGGCATTGGGACAACTAAATCCTGGTAAATACAATTGGCAGGCTTCAGCAAGCTATGGTGGTAAAACATACAAGAAAAATGGCATATTTGTAGTTGAAGATATTGAATTAGAAAGCGTTGACACCTATTCAAATCAGCAAATTATGAAGCAATTGGCTTCAAAAACAAAAGGTAAATTTGATTTTCTAAGCAATTATCAGAAAGTCATTGAAAACATAAAGTCACGTGATGATATTGTGAGTGTTTCTTATGAGGAGACGGTATTCAATGAATTGGTAGATTACAAATTTCTGTTTTTCCTTTTGTTATTTCTACTCACTTTAGAGTGGTTCATGAGGAGATGGTTAGGTTCCTATTAAATTTATCATTCAATAAAATAAATTCAAATGAAGTTCGTTTTTTA
>JBIIQP010000213.1:0-3193 GCA_044341975.1 Crocinitomicaceae bacterium | reverse complement strand
GATTCAGCGCAAAGACAGTTCTAAGTTCACTGATTTTTGTTATTCTGTGCGCAGTTATTTTTACGAAATTTTTAGCATGGAATGAATCACGAGCAAATAGCCATGGATTTGTTTTTGACGACCCAGTTTACGCTATTTTGCCTTTAAAAGACTTGTCAATGTGGATTTTTACTTTGACCTACGGGGCAATCATTCTCTATGCAATTTTAAATCGTCAGGAACATTATTTTTTTTCAAGGGCAGTAATTAGTTATTCGTTTATTTTGCTCTTTCGAATTCCAAGCATGCTCATTCTTCCTTTGAAGGTGCATCCCGACCTGATCTTTTTGCAGGATCCATTTTTGAATGACATTGTTTATCCTTCTAAGATTGTCAATGATCTGTTTTTTAGTGGGCATGTTGCTTTAGTGAGCGCACTGGCAATTCTTTCAAAAATAAAATGGCCATTTATTGCGATAGCTTTTTTATTGGCGCTTAGTCTGTTAGTCCAACGCGTGCATTATTCGATTGATATTTTAGCATCCGTGCCATTCGCTTGGTTATCAGTCCGTATATCACAAAGCTTGCTTTTAAAGTATTCCAAGGCGCAGAAATAACTAAATTTAACCTTAGAAAAGTTCATGAAATGAAAATTGGAATAGTCCTTTATCCGACATTTGGAGGTAGTGGAGTTGTAGGAACAGAATTAGGGAAAGCTTTAGCTGCTAAAGGACATCAGATCCATTTTATCACCTATTCACAGCCTGTTCGACTCGGAAGCTTTCGTGAAAATATTTTTTACCACGAAGTAGCAGTAAGCGATTATCCACTTTTTGAATACCAGCCATATGAAACAGAATTGACTAGTAAAATGGTTGATGTAGTTAAATACGAAGGATTGGATATTCTGCATGTGCATTATGCAATTCCTCATGCATCTGCTGCATTCATGGCGAAACAGATTTTAAAATCCCAAGGAATTCATATTCCATTTATTACAACACTGCATGGTACAGATATTACATTAGTTGGAAAGGACCCTTCTTTTGAGCCTGTAATTTCATTTTGTATCAATCAATCCGATGCTGTTACGGCTGTTTCTGAGAGTTTGAAAAGCGATACTTACAAGTTGTTTCAAACGAAAAGACCAATTCATGTAATACCAAATTTTATTGCTCCTAACATTGAGCCAAGCAGTGCATCAGCAGAAGTCAGGAGGAAATATGCATGCGATGGGGAGAAGATTCTTTGCCATGTATCGAATTTTAGAAAAGTGAAGCGTGTTGAAGATGTGCTCCATGTGTTTTATATTGTAAACAAACAAGTGAGTTCAAAATTAATTCTTGCAGGGGATGGCCCAGAAAGACACAGCTTAGAAAGGCTTGTTCGTGAATTAGGCCTCGGAGCAAATGTCATTTTTCTTGGGAAAATTCGAGACACAGCGCATGTATTGGAAATTTCCGACTTGTTTCTTTTACCATCTGAAACAGAAAGCTTTGGTTTAGCAGCTTTAGAGGCAATGGCGGTTGGAGTTCCAGTTATTTCATCCAATACAGGAGGTATCCCGGAAGTAAATATAGACGGTGTGACTGGTTTTCTATCAGATGTAGGTGACGTTGAAGATATGGCTGCAAATGCCTTGAAATTGCTTTTGAATGAAGAAAGACTTACAGCATTTAAAAAGAATGCGATATTGAGGGCACATGATTTTGACCTCGTAAAGATCCTTCCTATGTATGAGCAGATTTATTTTGATCTTGTAGGGAAATCTGAAGAATAAAAAAGAGTCCTGAGAGACTCTTAGTATTAATTATGTATGTGAAATTATTGAATATTCTCAATAATCATTGCTGAAGCACCACCACCACCATTACAGATGCCGGCACCACCAATCTTCGCATTGTTTTGTTTCAACACATTGATCAGAGTCACAATAATACGTGAACCTGAATTTCCAAGTGGGTGACCGAGAGCTACAGCACCGCCATTAACATCTACTTTAGATGGATCCAAACCTAAAATTTTAGTGTTCGCAAGTCCAACAACTGAAAATGCCTCGTTCAATTCCCAAAAATCAACATCATCAGCTTTAATTCCTGCTTTGTCTAATGCAATAGGAACTGCTTTGGAAGGAGCCGTTGTAAACCATTCAGGAGCATGAGCAGCATCAGCATAGCTTACTATTTTGGCGATTGGTTTCAAACCATATTTCTCAACTGCCTCTTCAGAAGCAAGAATTAATGCCGAAGCACCATCGTTTAATTTTGAAGCATTTGCTGCCGTAATTGTTCCTTCTTTATCAAATGCCGGACGAAGCGTAGGAATTTTATCCAACTGAACATTTTTGTATTCTTCGTCTTCACTCACAAGGATTGGATCGCCTTTGCGTTGAGGAACAGATACAGGAACAACTTCATTACTGTATTTTCCTGACTTCCATGCCTCTGTTGCTTTTTTATAAGAATCAACTGCAAAATTATCTTGATCCTCGCGAGTAATATTGTGCTCTTTCGCACACAATTCAGCACAAGTTCCCATTGGCGTTTTACTGTAAACATCCAAAAGTCCATCTTTCGTAATACCATCCAACATGGTGATGTTTCCGAATTTTGTACCGTTTCTACCATCTAGGTAATGCGGAACTTGTGACATGCTTTCCATTCCTCCAACAACAACAATATGATTGTCTCCTGCAAGGATAGTTTGAGCTCCAAGCATGATCGACTTCATACCCGATGCACATACCTTATTAACTGTTGTGCAAGGTACGTTTTGTCCTAATCCTGCAGCGAGTGCTGCTTGACGTGCAGGAGCCTGGCCAACACCGGCTTGTAGCACGTTACCCATGAAAACTTCATCGATCCATTCTGCTTTGATGTTTCCTTTATCCAAAGCACCCTTTATGGCAGTGGCACCAAGATCTGTTGCAGAAACAGATGCTAAACTTCCCATCATTGCTCCAATTGGAGTTCTGGCTGCTGAAACGATGTAAACTACTTTTGACATGTGTATTAAAATTTGAGTAAGCGAATTTAACAAAAATCAAATTCTAACCACTATTTCTCACAGGGGTCTTTGTTATTTTTGTCCTAAATTTATCGCCTCTCAATCTGAATTCATGAAAACCACAATCAATCTCTTAGCAGTAATTATCTGTTTGTCAAGTTTTTGTTTTTCTCAAGACACTTTAAAAGTGGATACGTCACCTGGAAAG
>JBIIQP010000214.1:0-3193 GCA_044341975.1 Crocinitomicaceae bacterium | reverse complement strand
TGCCTTCTCAACGCCCTCCTTTCCATGTTCAGCTTCGTCAACTTCAAATCCTTCAAACTCTAAAATCTCACGCAACGCTCTTCTGATTGCACGCTCATCATCAACAATTAGTATTCTTGCCATTTTCATTAGTTTGGGATAAAGATATCAAAGAACTTGCAATTGATGGTTCGCCACGAAAATGAATTGGGATTTGTTAACAAATTCAATGGTAAAAGTCAATAAAGAACTGCGAATAAGCAGTCGTAAAAAATTGTAGTTTTAACCGAATTAAATTTATTATGGATGCTTGAGATCCAACGTATTTCGAAATCATTTTACCGAAAATCAGCACTTGATGATGTGTCACTACTCATCAATGAAGGCGAAATTTTTGGATTGCTTGGGCCAAATGGTGCCGGCAAAACCACTTTGATTCGTATCATTAATCGCATCTTAGAGCAAGACAGCGGCCAGATTCGAATCAACGGTGAACTTATGACTGATCGGCATCTTGATTCCATTGGTTATTTACCTGAAGAAAGAGGTTTGTATAAAACCATGACCGTAGAGGATCATGCGTTGTTTTTAGGTAGACTAAGAGGTCATTCTAAAAAGGATGTTTCAATTCAATTAGAACACTGGTTGACAAAATTCGAAATCAACGATTGGCGCAAAAAAAGAATCGAGGAATTGTCGAAGGGTATGGCTCAAAAAGTACAATTCATTTGCACAGTCTTGCATGACCCTAAACTTTTGATACTTGATGAACCATTGAGTGGATTTGATCCCGTCAATGTTGAATTAATCAAACAAGAGTTGACTGAGATGAAAGCTAACGGAAAAACTATTATCCTTTCAACGCACAATATGAAAAGTGTCGATGAAATTTGTGATCGTGCCGCATTGATTCATCAATCAAAAAAAATAATGGAGGGAAAAGTAGCTGACCTTCAAGAGGCCCATAAAAAAGGTGAATACGCGGTAAAATTTCGAGGAAGCATGATTGCATTTGTGAATGCACTTTGGACAGGATTTGAGCTGATTGACAAAGAGATATTGGGTGACGACCGATTCATAGCACGACTTAAAATGCGTGGAGGAAACAACTTTGAAGATCTTTTAAGGGCGCTCATTGGGCAAGTGCGCATTGAAGCAGCGTGGGAAGTTTTACCTTCCATGCAAGATATATTTATTGAATTAGTTTCAGAAAGAAAGGAGGCTTTAGATGCGTAATACTTGGTTGATCGCCTTACGTGAATTGAAAGAGAGGGTTGGCTCAAGATCCTTTTTATTTATGTCTATCGCAGGACCTGTGCTGATTTTAATTGTCAGTTATCTTTTATTTGCCTTTGGCGGAGAAGGAAAACAGCATTGGAATATTTTAATTGCCGATCCGACAGGAATAATGGACAACAAAATCATGGCACATGAAGATAAAGCTGTGAGTTATTCCTTTGCAGATGGTTACATTGAAATGGAAGAATTCCGTGATGCCAAGCAATTCAACTCATTTGATGCAATGGTTGAAATCAATGAAAAAATACTATCTAATAAAACAGCCTTTGTCTTTTTTAGGATAAAACCTTCTGTGAGGATGCAAACGCGTGTTCAATTTCAAATTGAACGAAGAATTGAGGAAGTTATGGTGAAGCGGTTTACAAAGCTTTCACTGCGCGATTTTAGAAAAATCAAGCAACCTTTGAATGTTGCTTTCAGAAACATCAATGATCCTTTTGATGAAGCATCAGATCTTCGAGGATGGGTTGGATTGTTTTTTGGGACTATCATTTTTGTTTTTATTTTCCTTTTTGGAATGACAATTCTGCGCAGTATTTCGAGAGAGAAAAGCAATCGAATTGTCGAAGTATTGCTTGCTACGGTGAGACCAAACCAACTTTTAGGAGGAAAAATAATTGGAATTGGGCTTGCTGCATTTTTGCAGTTTGCTGTTTGGATGATTATCGTTGGTGCGGGTTTATACTATTTGCGTGAAACGCTTTTCCCTGATATGCTCAATGCCTCCAATTTCGATATTGTCCAATTGACAAAAGATGCACAAACGAATGCTGATCAACTATTCACAAGTAAGGAGTATAACGAATTTGTAAACTTGGTTTTTGAGCGCATCCAGTTCGTTAACATGACTGGTTTCTTCTTGCTCTTTTTTATTGGCGGGTATTTATTTTACGGATCTCTTTTTGCTTCAATTGGTTCGACTTCTGGTTCTGAAAGTGATGGACAGCAATTCGTGTTACCCATTATTTTCATGCTTACACTTGCACTTTATGCTGGCTATTATACATTGCAAAATCCAGCAGCAGAATTAACGAGTTGGTTTCATTATTTACCTTTTACATCACCAGTTGTTGTGATGGTGCGCTTATCCCAAGGATATGAACCTGGTCAGGGCTATCAAATCTGGTTATCGTTACTTATATTGCTTGTATCTGCTGCGCTGCTGCTTTCTTTCGCTGGTAGATTGTATAAGAATGGAATTCTACAATTTGGTCACCGACTGCGAATAGCAACTTTATTGAAATGGGTAAGAAAATCCTAAATTATGATCAAAGCAGTTATTGATTTAGGTACAAACACTTTCAATTTACTCATTGCGCGCATCGAAGAAGATTATTTTGAGGTCCTTTGGTCCGGAAAAGAAGGGGTTGCATTGGGCATGGGTGGTATCAATGAAAAACGAATTGCCGCTGATGCATTTGAAAGAGGATTGGAAACATTGAATCGATTCAAACAAATTTGCGAAGACTGGAAAGTTGTTCAAATAAATGCCATCGGGACATCTGCATTGAGAGACGCAACAAATTCGATTGATTTTCTTGAAAAAGTAAAGGAATTAACAAACATTGAAATTGAGATCGTTAGTGGCGAAGCTGAAGCTGAACTTATACACCGCGGAGTAAGTTTAACTTATCATTTCCAGCACCCAGCGATGATAATGGACATAGGTGGCGGAAGTACCGAATTCATCTTTGCTGATAAAAATGGAATCTTTGATTTAATCAGTTTAAATATTGGTGTCTCAAGAATGTTTCAGGAATTTCAAACAAGTGATCCTCTGACCGTTGATGATGCAAAAAACATTGAAAATTGGCTAGAAGCAAAAGCAAATGGTTACTTCGATGAGAAGCAAATAGACATCATTATTGGTGCTTCAGGTACCTTTGAAACATTTTACGAACTGATTCACAACACT
>JBIIQP010000082.1:0-11426 GCA_044341975.1 Crocinitomicaceae bacterium | reverse complement strand
CCCGCGCAAATAAGGCGCAATTCCTGAAACATATCCTATATGCTCTATATTTTCGATGGATGCACTGTCATAAAAGGATTTTAGCTCAATATTCTCCGCGGTTTCTCTTGTAACAGAAGGGATACTATTCCTTTTATCTTCAGAGGATGTTTTAAAAGTGTCTGTAAATAATGCTCGTTTCATCCTCTCTTGTTTAATTCTCGTTCGATAATTTGCTCTGGAATGCCCAAATAGCTTTTGTTTTCAGAATAGCTATTGATTTCTTTCGTTGGATTAGGGTATTTGTTAATTCCAATGAGCATTTTTTCGTTTTTCTCATAAAGAGAAATTCGTTTTTGTGCTGTTTCATTTACTATTTCTTGAAAATAGGATTCAGAAGTAATACTTGCCATGCCTCCAAATGATTCAATTTTTTTGAAAAGCTCCCATGCTTTGTGATTGATTTCTTCTGTAATTTTCTCAATTGTGTAGCTGCCGCCCAACGGATCAATAACAGCATCTAAGTAACTTTCTTCCTTCAAGATCAAAGAAATATTTAAAGCCATTCGCTGAGCCAAAGCACTGACTCCATTTGTCGAATTTAAGTCATATGGATAGATGACTAATCCATCTATTCCGCCACATATGGCAGACATTCCCTCAGTTGTTTGACGCAATAAATTGGTGTATGGGTCTTCAAGAGATTTATTAATTGCAATTGTATGCGCGGTGATTCTACAATTGTATGAGCAGTTATGCAAAGGCTTGTAACTTTCAATTATTTGTGACCAAAGCGTCTTTAGTGCTCTGAATTTTGCTATTTCAACAAAGTAATTTGAACCTATTCCGATTGAAAAATGAATGCATGCCGCTGCCTGATCGATATTCAATCCATTTTTCATCAATCTATAGATTAATTCGTGTCCTGTAGACACAGCGAAACCAACTTCCTGGTAGGCGTTTGCTCCGCATCCAAGCAATCGAAACCCATTGATACTGAAAACAGCAGATTGCTTTACATGCAGGTGTTTCGTAATTGTATCAAACAGATGAGAGTCCATTGTGATTGGGTCAACATTGATCAATACATTAATGGGTATTTCTCCTTGAAAATAGGTGAGTAGTGACTCCCATTGCCCTGTGCTTTCAAGTATGATTTGTGTGGAAATGAACTCTAAACCTATGTTGTTTAATAAACTATTGAAATTGATTTCTTGTTTGTTTGAAAGGTCAAGTAATATCAAATCACACCCTTTCATTAAAATCTGAAGTAGTTTTTGATTGTCGTCTGACTCGTTTTCTACTCGGAGATAATATCCATTTGACCAATTATTGGAGTTCGTTTTTAATCCTCGAGTAAATGGAAATTGACCAGGTAGCAAATCATTTTTTATCGAATTGTCTGTATGAGCATATGAAGACAATGTTATTTCTTCGATTGTGTCAATTGTTTGAAGTTTCCCAAAATCTTCTTCGGAAAGGTCTTTTTTTAAACGCTCTTCCCATTGTTCAAAAGATGGGATTTCAAATGCTTTTTTTAATTCGATCATTTTGTAAGGTTGAAGCAAATTACCTCTCAAAGATACAATTGTATGGCGAAGTCTTAGGGTTCATCTAAAGGAAATTCTTTAAAAATAAATAGCAAATTGTTGTAAAAATGAAAAATCCGAGGATCAGTCCATTGATAGAGTGTAAACCCCTTCTTTTGGAATAATAATAATTAACAACGCTTAAAAAAGTTCCAATCAATAATTGAGCAGCTTCATTCATTTTAGCGATATCCATTTTTTGAGGAAAGTACCAACTTGTTTCAGTGATAAAAGCATCTTTTTTTTGATGCATAAAATAACGATACGTGCGTCTTTTTGCATCGAAACGGGCATGTTTTTCGTCATCTACTAATGCTGCATTATGCACAACAATCGAATCCGGCAACATGCGATTCAACTTAAAAACAAATTGATCAATGGAATCTAGCGGTTCTAAATCAACATGAAAAAAATATTGCTTTGCATGCACTCCCGTATCTGTTCTTCCACAACCTACGATAGAAATTGCTTGGTTAGAGTAAATTTTTGAAAGCGCATTTTCTACTACTTCTTGCAAAGAAATTTGTCTTGGCTGACGCTGCCAACCAAAATAATCTGTGCCTTTATAAGAAATCTCGATAAAATACCGTTGCAACATGGCGCAAAAGTAAAACATTATTTTGGCTTCATTCCGTATCTTTTAATTATCAAGTGTTTTTTCGTAGTTTTGGCTTTCATAAATCGATCAAAATGATAGCAGAATCCAAGTGGCGTTTTTTATGGAATAGAAAAACAATTGTGGGTCTGTTGTTTATATTCGCACTCATTGCTAGTTTACAATCACTTCTTCAGCCAAAAAAAACGTGGATTGAAGGTGGGAAAGAATACAATCGCTATAACAATTACACCATATTTGAACGTTCATTTCATCATTTGAAGAACCAAGAGGATTTATATGTCTTATATCCTGAAGAACAATGGGATTTGTATAAATATAGTCCGACATTCTCCGTATTTTTTGGTTTTTTCGCTGTTTTACCGGATGGAATTGGATTAACGCTTTGGAATTTATTGAATTGTTTTATTGTCGTCGTTGGTGTATATTATTTACCTAAAATCACCGAGAAACAAAAAGGTTTGATATTACTCGTCTGTGTTTTTGAGATGTTGACTTCTCTGCAGAATGCCCAATCCAATGGTTTAATGGCTGGACTTTTAATTCTTGCATTTGGCTTGTTAGAAAGGAAGCAGGTATTCTGGGCAACTTTACTCATCGTTTTTTCGGTGTATATTAAATTGTTTGGTTTGGTAGGATTTGCGCTCTTCCTTTTTTATCCTCAAAAATTGAAATTTATTCTTTATTCCATTTTTTGGACAGCCATTTTATTTCTTCTACCCTTGCTTTTTGTAGATGTGCAACAGTATACTTTCTTGTTCAAAAGTTGGGGAAATATGTTGGCAAATGACCATTCAGCTTCATATGGTTTGTCTGTTATGGGTTGGTTGAACGCTTGGTTTGGTTGGGCAGGAAACAAAATGATTATTGTTGGTTTGGGAGTGTTATTGTTTTTAGTGCCTATTGCAAGAATTAAACAATACGATAATGCACATTTTCGTTTGTTAATGCTAGTTTCAATTCTTCTGTGGACAGTTATTTTTAACCATAAAGCCGAATCGCCAACATTTATAATCGCGTTTGCTGGCATCTCGATTTGGTTTTTCGCTAGTAATCAATCTAGAATTAATATGATTTTATTTGTTTTAGCTTTTGTCTTTACAACCTTGTCTCCAACAGATCTTTTTCCGCGTTTCTTGCGAAATGATTACGTGGAACCTTTTCAATTAAAAGTGCTTCCATGTATTCTAGTTTGGATTAAAGTCCTGTATGACATGATGGTGATGGAACGTCCAGTAAGTCTAGGGAAATCAATAAAGTAAAAAAGCCGACCCAAGAGATCGACTTTTTTAGATGTTTTAAAATAATTCTATTCAATATACAAGACACTTCCATGCAAATAATCTACTGAATAATTGAATAACAATGATTTACTTTGAGATGAATTCAACAAGAAATTCCAAGTTAAAATTCCTGTGTTTTCATCCAATTTAGCATCTGTAAAATCACCATTTTTTACTTTAATGTCGTTGTTTGTTGAAATTGGGAATTGGTCTTTAATGAGAATTGGAATTGCAGCTCCACCATTATTTTTCACTTTGATTTCCCAAGTAACTTCAAACTTTTGACGTGAACCAATAGTTCTATTAGTACTTTTTTCTTGAATACGTTTGCGTTCAATTTGAATTTTGTTGTCTTTTCCTAAAGAGAAAGATAAGGTATCTTTCGTAGAATTAACATTTTGATATTTTTGGCATGTGTTTTGAAAATAATTTATTAAATTTCTAAAAATAAAACGATGAAAGCAATGAATAAATTAATGTTGGCAGGAGCATTTGCTCTTTTATCTTTTACATCAGAAGCGCAAGATGTAGAAAAAACAAAACAATTGGAGCCTGTAAAAGGTAATGTTGCACAACCAGCTACTCCAGTTGCGCGTAAAGTTGAGGAAAAGCAAGTGATTCAAGAAGAAACAAAAACTTCAGTTAAATCTGATCAGCCCGCTAAGCCAAGCATGGAAATGCAAAAGGCTGCAATAAATAAGCAGGCAAAAAGAGAAATCCCTCAGAAAATTGAAAAAGCAGATCCACCAAAACAATAAAAAAAGAGGCGAAAGCCTCTTTTTTTATATTTCAAATTGTTGAAAATGGTGTGTAAAATGTTTGGAATGCATTCTGCACCACTGATCGTAATTTAAGGGTCCATAAAGCGGATGAATAGTTGTCTTTTCTGGGTTTTCGTCGAAGAAATCTTCAAAGTCGATCCATTCCAATAAAAATTCATCAATAGCTAATTCTATCTCTTCATGGCGTAAGGGGGTGTCTTTTTTAGCAAAAGAAACTTCGAAATTTTTTGGCATTTCTTTTTCTGAATTCAGAAATTGAATCATTCTTTCAATTTTTTCTTCTTCCACTTCAATAGCCAACTTAATCTTTCCAGAAGAAATTTTCAATGAATCAGAGAGGTGTTCAACCATTCGCTGGGCACTCATTGAACCCCATTGCGGTGACGTGTTTTCAGTTAATTTATCCAAGCGCGGGATCATCTCTGAAATGTCTAATGTTATAAATTCCATATTTTAATTATTGCCTCGAATAATATTTAAACTACTAGGTATTACTTGCACATTTAATTCTTCGCGCACGTCAAAAGGTTCACCATCGTAATGAGCGATTCTTTCTGACAAACTTATGCGTGCCTTTTCAAAAGAGATGACCTCAGCGAATCGCGATTTGTGAGATGTACGTTTGAAAAAACGGTAAACAACTCCTGGTGCATGCCAGAAAGAAAATGGTTTTAATAGGCAAAGTTCAATTTTTCCATCAGTAATGTTTGAGGTAGGGGATACCACAAAACCATTTCCGAATTCAGAAGCATTTGCCACTGTGCATAGTACGACTGGCATTGATTTTATCTCTCCATTTACATCCACAGATACATTTACAGGATTGTAATGCATAAATTCTTTGGTGACCAATTTTACGTAACTCCAAAAACCTCTTTTATGGTATTTGTCAAATTTCCTGGCGATCACTGCATCAAATCCATAGCCACCTATTCCGAGAAATGGTTTATCATTGACAATAACCGTATCCATGCGCAAGAAATTATCCTTATTGATGCATTTAACGGCTTCGCCTAAATCCATAGAAATACCTAGATGCCTCGCCAATCCATTACCTGAACCACAAGGTAAAATAGCTAATTTCGTTTGTGTTCCTATCAGTGCTGTTCCCACTTCATGCACAGAGCCGTCTCCACCGACCGCACAAACAATATCTATTCCTTCTAAACTTGCTTCATACGCAATTTCTTTTGCGTGCTTCCGATATTCTGTGATTGCTATGTCGTATACAAATTTCGAATGATCGAGATTGGATTCAATGATATCGGGTAAATCGCCTTTTTTTCCAACTCCGGAAATTGGGTTGATGATAAATCGGATCTTTTGCTTCATTCTACAGCTGTTTTGTTTCGAATCAGATCACGATTGTATCGCTGAATAATGGCTTTCACAATGCGCTCAGAGTATCTTCCAAGTTTTGGTAATAGGCCCAATGAATCGGTTGCTGATTCTTTTCGAACAGGCATGACATACAAATTTCGTGCCTTTTCATTGGATATTGAGCTTATGTAGTGTTCGAAGAAGTGGTAATAGGTACCTTCTAGATAGGTAATTGCTTGCCTTTTTTGCTTTGTAAAAGCAGAAAACCCATAGGAATAAAAATTTGTTTTAATGTTCAGTAAATCAAGCGCTGTCGGCAGTATATCTAACTGTTGAAAAATCTTTTTTTCGCGCTTTTTCCCTAGTTTTCCATTTGGATGATAGAAGACAATTGGAATTCGATACATCATACTTCTGTCGCTATAAAAAGGGTCGTTCGTAGCAGGGGTATGATCTGCAACGAGCACAAAAAGTGTATTCTTATACCACTTTTGTTTTTTCGCTTCTTCAAAGAATTTTTTAAGGGCGTAATCACCATAATTTATTGATGCGCAAATCGGATGCGGACCCTTTTTAGCTTTTTTTATATAATGGGGAGGGATGTAATAAGGGTGATGTGAAGATAAAGTGAAGAGCGTTCCAAAAAAAGGTGTTTTTAACTTAGAAAGTTGACGAGCAGTCCAAGGGTTGAAGTATTCATCGAGAATTCCCCATGTTTTATCAAAATGCTTGTCGTTATTGTATTCATATCGACCAAAGTACTTTTCAAAGCCAGCTTGGGCTGCAAAACCGTTGAAGCGCATCGAACCATTTGTTGCACCGTGATAGAATGCTGTCGAATAACCGTTTTCTCTCAGGATATCGGCAAGTGATCTTATTTTATTGTTGCCATAAGGAGATGAAATGTAGGGATTGTCCATTAAGCTCGGAATCGATGCTATGATAGACGGGACAGCTTCAATTGATTTTTTACCATTAGCAATTCCATATTCAAAGGTCCAAGATTCAGCAATCAGAGAATCAAAAAAAGGAGTGTAAGTAGTGCTGTTATTAAATGCTCCAACCCATTCGTTGCCGAAGCTTTCTAGAATTATAATTACCAGATTGGTTTTATCGGGTAAAATATGCTGTGGCTGGCTTATTTGTTCAGGATTAAAAAGTTTTTTTGCCCTTTCTTCGCTGAAAAAATGTTTTTCTTCTAATGTTTCATGACCGTATGATTTGATCATTGTAAAAGGTGTATTGAGAACAAGAGCTGTGTTCTCTGGAGCGCTGAACTGTGCCGCTTCGATTATTCCTATTGGTTTTAATTGAAGGCCGCCTCGAGCGATAATAACAAACAAGGGGAGGATAATTAAAAAATTGAAGCTAATATTTTGCCACTTGTGAGGTGTAAACGTGTTTTTAGATACTCTTTTGTAGATCCATTCTCCTGCAAATACAAATGCTATAAGTAGAATAATTAGTATCCAGAAATTAGCGATGAAGGTTGTTGCAAGTTGAGCAAAATCATCTCCAGCACCTAAAATGGCAAATAGATCTGCGGTTGAACGTTTACTGGTGTATTTGAAATATTCAAAATCCATCAAATTGAGTGCAACAAGAAGAGTGTTTGTTATGTGAAACACTATTTTCAATACTAACTCTTGAATTTTATGGCCTTTACTTCCGTTTATTGGTAAAATATGAAGCACTATGAATGGTGAGAAAAATAAAGCAATTGTGATAGCATCAAACCAGCATCCGTAAATGAAATCTAAAATTCCAGCATTTGTAAAGTGATCTAGATTATAGAAGTAGAAGAGTGCTCTTGTCAACGATAAAAAAAGAAACGGAATGCTCAAACGCTTTAAAAGTAGAAGGGTCTGAGTGAACAATGTCATATGATTTTTTATCAGTTGTTCAAAGTTAAGCAAATTCAATTAATTCTCTATTTGGTGAATGTTTTTCAAAAAAAAATCCCACTCGTTGTGGGATTTTAATTCGTTATTTGATTTGGTCTGCTTTCTGTCTTGCCGTAGCCATTATTTGATCGGCTTTTTGATTGCCTTCTTTTTCAATTTTTTGGGCTTTTTCTTCAGCCTCTTTTTTCAATTTATCACCTGAAATCTGCGCTGCTTTTTGCTTTAAAGGGTTGGATCCGGCTTGCTGCATAAGCGCGTCAGCCTGTTTTTTTGCTTCAGCTCGAACGACATCAGCTGCTTTTTTCGCTTCTGCCTTCACTTTGTCTGCTTGTTTTTGAGCATCTTCTAAAATCTCTTGTTTTTTCGCATTCAAATCTTCCTTCACTTCATTGACTTTGTCTTTGACAATGGCTGTAACCGTATCTTTTACTGTTTCCTTTAAGTTGTCAATGAGTTGGTCTTTCAGATTTCCAGTAGCCTCTAGAAGTGCTTCTTTGAAGTTGTTGGTGACTTTAGGATCTGTTACTGTTCCGCCCATGCCAACTTTAACTGGTATAACAGCAGGAATTGATTTCATATCCAAGTTTGGCGTCAGCGAATTCAGTTTTGAGATGGCTTGTTCAACTGCTTTGATCATCGCTGCTGGAATTTCCTCCTTCGGAATCATCATCTTTAAATCATAGATGATTTTTTGATCGAATGTTGTGAAACCGGCTATGTTGGTTTTAATTTTTCCCATTTGGACATCGAACGGCTTCACTGTTACTTTTCCATCTGAAAATTGGAATTTGGCACGTATGTCTTTGAGCGTTTGCGATGATAATTTAGAAATGTTCAACGCTTCGCTCATTTTCTCCATTGGTTTAAATCCTGAGATTGTCAACGTACTGGTAGTAAGATCGCCCAGTCCACTTAAGGATGCCATGACTGGTTCAAGGTTGGCTGTTAGATCTGATTTCATTTCAAAATTGGAACTGATCTTTCCCTTGGCATATTTAGCGATTGGAGCTAATTTTTCAATCGTCACAAAGTTGTCAGCCAATTGTTTGACGTCAATATCTTTGAGTGTATAGGCAAAATCAACTTTTGGTTTAGAGTGATCTTTCGTGCTGTAACTTCCTTTTAATCCGATTGTTCCACCCATGGTATTCATGGTTAAGTCATCCAATGAGGCAACTTCTTCTTTCAGACGAA
This sequence comes from Crocinitomicaceae bacterium, assembly GCA_044341975.1. Taxonomy (GTDB): domain Bacteria; phylum Bacteroidota; class Bacteroidia; order Flavobacteriales_D; family Crocinitomicaceae; genus M0103. The sequence continues at coordinate 2,759 of JBIIQP010000082.1, read as the reverse complement.
CATTTCCTTTGACATTTTTTATGTCCATACCATTGTAACGGAGGTTGCCAATTGAAGTATTTAAGGCGAAATCTAAATTGTCAGGTATCAATGTTGGTTCTGAACTTGCTGTCTCTTCTGTTGCACTGCTTGCTTCGGGCGCAGCTTCCGTAGCAGGTACCAGATTCATGAGTTCATCCAGATCCAAATTGTTGCTGGTAAAAGAGAAGTTTCCTTTTAATAGCTCATTGCGGAAAACATAACCCATATAATTATCGATTGTCCCGGCCATTGCAAAGTCTGATTTTCCACTTTTTGCATTCAATTTTTCAAGGGATAGATTTTTTGGTGAAAAACGGAAAAGCAGATCGTTGATTGCTACTTGATCATTAAGTCCTGCCGATTTATAGATCATATTCATGAGTTCCAAAGTTCCTTCCGCTTTGAAAGCCTCATAGTCTCCTTTGTCAAGTGAACTCATTCTACCATTTAAATCAACGTTTGCATTCAATTTGCCAGTGTAGGATTCTCCTTCGCCCATTGGAATTACATTTTTCAATGTTGCCAAATCCATTTTTGCTACAATTTTGGAGATAAGAAGTGGATCTGTCATTGGATTGCGCATTTTCAGATTTGCATCAATAGTATTTCCAACAAAGTCAGCATGAAATTTTTCGACATCAATTGTCATCTTGTCCATGTCTTCGCCGCCAGCAAATTTGGAACCTGCTGCAACAATAATATTACTAATGGTACCTGGTAGATCAGGATATTTTATGGATGCTTTGTCTACATTGAGTTTGAAATCCCATCCGGGCATGTTTTTATCATCCATTATTCCTTTTACATAACCTCCTAAAGCCAAGTTTCCTTTGGTCACCATGCTTTCATATCCTGACTGGTAAAAGGTTGGAATCAACGATAAAAACTCCTTAAAAGTCGCTTTGGATGCGTTCAATTTTAAATCCATGTTGTCTCGGTTTTCCAACATTTCATAGAAACCATCAATGGAAAATGTCAAAGCGTTCAGCTTAAATTCATTTTCTTTCAATGTGAATTTGGAAGTTTTATCCGTGAATTCCATCAGTAGATTCACGATTGCATTTGTTTTTACTTTCGTCAGATAGGAAATCCCATCCATGTTGTATGTTAATTCATCCATGCTGGTTGTCGTCTCAAAATCAATGACATCAGCAGTTAAATCTCCAGTTCCTAAGTGATCAAGGTTCTTAATTTCAGCAAACATATCTGAAGACTGATCATCGTATTTGATATTTGCTTTTGAAATGCTGTATTCCTTTAAAGACAATTTGAAATTCGAAGGTTCTTCTTGTTGCTCTGGTGTTTTAACGGAATCAGGCTTCACGATATCGTAATTTGCTGTTCCATCAGCAAGAATCCGAACATCGAAATGCGGTTCTTCCAAATGTATTCTTTCAATTTCTACTTGATCTCCGGATACAACACTCCAAAATCCCACATTGGCAACAAATTGTTTGATATTGGCGAGTTCCACATCTTTGAATTTTCCGACACCTACAAGTTTTGTATCGTTTAGTTCGATTGTCATATTCGGGAATGAACTGATAAAAGTCAGGTCAAAATCACCCATCGATAGTTTTGCATTGAGCGAATTGTTGACTTCGTCGATAACCATGTTTTTGATTTCATCCTTGAAGAAAATTGGGACTAAAATAAGACCAATTAGTGCTATAAGGAATCCAATCCCAGACCATTTTAGAATGCGTCGTACAATGCTTTTCTTTTTTATTTCTTTCTCACTCATGGCTTCAGGATTGTTATTTTACGATATTTGCTGTTCTATCACAGAGTCGTAAAAGTAACGAAAAAATGAAATTTTTATTTTTCAATTCAATTCTTTTTCTCCTTGTTTTCAATAGTCGTGCTCAAATCGAAATTGGAGGCGATGAAAACACACAAAAAAAGGAAACCAAAGATTCTAAAATCAAAGAACCAAAGTCAATAAATGTAATTGAATCAACCAGGGTGTTTGTGCTGTCGAATTGGTCCAGAACGAATCGTTATTTAACACCAAATGGGAGTCTTTTTGGCGATTCACTCGGCACTAGAAAAGATGAAATACATCTCAATAAATGGTCATATAGCATTGGCATACAGAGTCCAATTAGTGAACATTTTTTCTGGGATGGCGGTTTAGCATACATGCGAAATGGCGAAAGTTATTCTTATGTAGAGCCGGCTTCTGATTCAACGTATTCGTATCAAACCAATTACAGTTATTTCGGAATGCCAGTAAGAATCAATGTTGTTGTGGGTAAATTGGTGCGTTTTTATGCTGGAGTAGGACTCGTTCCTCAAATGTTTATGGGGTATCGGCAAGATCGTTATTGGTCTACAAATTCCAATACTACAGGAAACGAGAAATTTACAACGAAGAGTGGATATAATAGTTTTGTCTTGAGTGGGATTGGTAATGTTGGTGCAATGATCGATTTTCAAAACGGTTGGCAATTATTAGTTTCACCAGAGTTGAAATGGCAGTTCAATTCTTCAATGCTGAAACAAGATGCTTACATTCACAAGGCAAGATGCTATGGAATTAGTTTTGGTTTAGTGAGAAATCTTTGATTTAAAACTCAAAATTAATTGTTCTTCAGTTGAGAATAACAGCAAATAAAATTAATGAGAAATGAAAATAAGTGAATTGACTTCTTTCCTTGAAGAAATGATTCCATTGTCAAGTCAAGAGAGTTATGATAATTGTGGATTACTGATTGGAAATTCAAACACTGAGTTGA
>JBIIQP010000081.1:0-11453 GCA_044341975.1 Crocinitomicaceae bacterium | reverse complement strand
CACTTTGAATTATACATTACTTTCTAAAAAAATGACCGAACTGAGCACTCAATCCTATCTTTTTGAGCGAGTGAACGACCAAGAAGTTACATGGAACGCAGAGTCAGTTGTAATTGACCCTGCATTTCAAGCCTCAATACCCGACGACAGTGTGGCTTATTACTTGGAATGTTTAATCCCAATATCCAAGCCAGCAGAGGTGAAAAATATTATCGCGACCTTGAAACTAAAAAATAAAGAATCAGAGAGAAAACACATTCAATCTTTTTGGTCGCAATCGGCACCTGAAAACGCCTATGATTCATGGCTCAAATACAAAGGGCAAGTTCAACTTGTAGAGAAATTGTATTCAAATAACTTCCAAGAAGGTTTTGAAACGGATAGAGGTCGTGTCTATCTTGAATATGGAGCCCCTACCAATATCGTTGCTCGAGAAACTTCACCTACTGAATATCCCTATGAAATTTGGCAATACAATAAAATTGGTAAATTCAGTAATAAACGATTTGTTTTCTACAATCCTGATTTGGTTAACAATGCATACCGTTTATTGCACTCTGACATGATTGGCGAATTAAAAAATCCATCGTGGCCCCTCACCCTTTCCAAGCGCAATACAAACAATGGAAATGTTGATGATCCGAATTCCAAAGTTCAAGAACACTGGGGTGGAAATAGTAATGATTTTTTTCGTCAATACTAAATTTTTCTATTGACAACCAACCTCCATAGTAATCTGAATTCGTTAGCAATTGTCATTCTTAACTGGAACGGCAAGAAATACCTCGAACAATTTCTTCCATCCGTTATTGATAATGCAAATGGTGCCACCGTTATTGTTGCTGACAATGCTTCTACAGATGAATCAGTCTCATTTGTGAAAGAGAACTTCCCTTTTGTCACAATCATTCAAAATGAACAAAATGGTGGTTTTGCCAAAGGATATAATGATGCTTTAAAACAAGTTGAAGCTGAATTTTATTTGCTTCTTAACAGCGATATTGAAGTTACTGACCATTGGCTAGAACCCTTAATGGAAGTAATGAAGGATGAAACTGTCGCAGGATGTCAACCAAAAATATTATCCTATTCAAATAGAAACCAATTTGAACATGCAGGAGCATCAGGAGGATTTCTTGACCGAAATTATTATCCTTTTTGCAGAGGAAGAATAGTTGATAAATTCGAAAACGACGAAGGTCAGTACGACAATATTACCGAAGTATTTTGGGCAACAGGAGCTGCGCTGCTTATACGGTCTGAATTGTTCCATCAAGCTGGTGGGTTTGATGAATCTTTCTTCGCACACATGGAAGAAATTGATCTTTGCTGGAGAATAAAAAAGTTAGGATATCGATTTCTTATTGTACCTGAATCTGTGATCTATCACGTTGGTGGCGGAACCCTCCCCTATCTTTCACCAAAAAAATCTTATCTTAATTTCAGAAATAGCCTTTTTATGATTATTAAAAATCATAATGGTTTCTTGTTTTTTAAATTGTTTTACCGCTTAACACTCGATGGAATTGCTGGCGTGCGTTTTTTCCTACGAGGAGAGTGGCAGCATTTGTTTAGTGTTTTGAAAGCCCATATTTCTATGTATACACACTTGCCTTATTTACTAAGGCAGCGTAGAAATATTGCTAAAAATTCAATGAAATTTAATGCTATCGGACTCTACCAAGGAAGTATCTTGTGGGCGCGCTATTTCAAAGGAATTACCCGATTTAGAGATCTTAATCAGCGCTTGTTTAACTCGAAATAAAGTAAAGCGAGCTCATACCCTTTCAAGCCAAAACCGAAGATGCAACCTTCACAAACAGGCGACAAGAGGGACTCATGCCTGAATGTTTCTCGCGCAGCAATATTTGAAATGTGCACTTCAATTACAGGCACTTGAATAGCTTTAATACAATCGCGCAATGCCACGGAAGTATGAGTATATCCTCCAGCATTTAAAATGATCCCATCATGTTCACTTTGCTGCAAGAAATTAATCAATTCACCCTCTACGTTTGATTGTAAATAGGACAAATCATAATTATATTGCTTTTTAAGTCCCTCAAAATAGGCTTCGAAAGTTTGATTGCCATATATTTGTTCTTCTCTGCTACCTAGCAGATTTAAATTAGGGCCATTTAAAATCAGTATTTTCATTGCATGTCGACTTGGGACCGCTATATTAAGGATTTTGTTTCTTTTCTAAAAATTGAAAAGGGTTTAGCAGAAAATTCGGTCTTTGCCTATCAAAACGACGTTAATAAACTTCGAGAATTCTGCGATGACAAAAAGGTAGCGCCAACAGCAGTTTCTTTTGATCATTTAAAAGAATTTGTGGCCACACTTTACGACCTTGGATTGAGCGCACGAACTCAAGCTCGAATTATAAGTGGGATTAAACAATTTTTTATTTTCTTATTAGTAGAAGACGTCTTAAGTGATGACCCAAGTGAGTTGCTAGAAATGCCAAAAATTGGTCGCAAATTACCAGAAATATTAAGTATCGAAGAAATTGACCAGTTGATCTCTGCTGTTGACATGAGCAAAACAGAAGGTCATCGTAATCGTGCTATCATTGAAACGCTCTATAGTTGCGGATTACGTGTCAGTGAACTGGTCAATCTGCGGTTCTCTGACCTTTTTTTCGAAGAGGGTTTTATTCGCGTAATTGGGAAAGGGAACAAAGAACGATTGGTGCCTGTAAGTAAGAGTGTTGAAAAAGAAATCGACTTGTACAACACCCACATCAGATGCCATCAAAACATCCAATCCGGGAATGAAAATATTGTCTTTTTAAATCGGCGTGGTGCACAATTGACGCGTGTAATGATCTTCACCATTATAAAAGATTTATCTGCTGCAATAGGATTAAGAAAATCTATTTCGCCGCACACCTTCCGTCATTCCTTTGCAACGCATATGATTGAAGGAGGGGCAAATCTTAGAGCCGTTCAGGATATGTTGGGGCATGAATCTATTACCACCACAGAGATTTACACGCATTTGGACCAGCGTTTCTTGAGAGATGCCATCATCTCATTTCATCCAAGAAATAAGGAGTAATCTTACGCGACGATCCGCTTGTTCATTACCCTAAAAAATAATGGTGGTATAAACGATAGCAGCATCATTCCAGGATAACCAGTTGGCATTATCGGAGATTCTTCGTGAGATTCCAATAATTGATAAGGACGATCTGCCTTAAAATGATGATCAGAATGCCTCGTCAACTCAAAAAGCACGACCCTACCAAACACATTGTTAGCGTTCCATGAATGCATTCGTTTTACAGATTCATACGTTCCATTTTCGCGCTGTTTACGCATGAGACCATAATGTTCGATGTAATTAACCGTTTCTAAAAGCAAAATTCCTATTCCTGCAACAATCAAAAATTGGATTAAAACGTGGGATCCGAAAAAATAGTAAATACTAACACAAAGCAAGAGCTGAGTTAAGCTGTTACAAACCATTCTATTCGAAAAACTGAAAATAAATTTCTTCATGATACGCATGCGCTGTATTTCTATTTTCCAGGCTTGAAAATAGCTTCCAAAATGAGAACGGATCCAAAAGAAATATAGTGGTTCATTTCTACGCGCAGTTGCAGGATCTGAGGGGGTACCAACATTTGTGTGATGTCCACGGTTATGATAGGGAAGAAAATGATTTTCAAGTGATGTGAGCAATAGAATTTCACCTAAAAACTGTTCGAAACGATTCAATCTATGTCCAAGTTCATGGCCAACATTTATTCCAATTACACCGCACATTATTCCCATGGACAGAGCCCTTCCAACAGAATCAGATGTAGCTATTGATTCCAACTTCAAAAACCAAAATAAGTAGGCAACTTGCAATGGTACCATCAAATAAAGAAGCAGGTTATAAAACGGATCTTTCTCAGCTAATAACTTTTCTTTTTCCTCCAAATTCTTATTATCAGAGGGGAATAACAATTCTAAAATCGGAATAAGTACAAAAAAGACAATTACCGGAAGATGAACAAGCCAACCTTCATTCGTAAATGAAACTGCTACCGTAATTGGTAACAACAGAATAGTAAGGTACTTTAGTTTTTTCATTTCAAGCATGGTTAATTGCTTGAACAAATTTAAAGAATTAGAGAACCATATAAATCATAATGATCCGCAGAATTTATTCTTACGCTTGAAAAATCTCCCAATCGCACAAAATGTTCATCTTTTCGTATTAAAACCTCATTATCCACTTCCGGTGAATCAAATTCGGTTCTGCCGATGAAATAATCGCCCTCAACCCGATCAAAAAGCACTTTAAATTCTTTACCAACCTTCAGTTGATTTAGTTCATAACTTATTCCTGATTGTAATTCCATAATTGAGTCGGCACGTTTCTTTTTGGTTTTAGCTGAAACATCGTCTTTAAAAGAATAGGCATGTGTATTTTCTTCATGCGAATAGGTAAAAATGCCCAATCGATCAAAGCGACTTCTTTCCACCCAATCATACATTTCTTGAAAGTCGGCCTCAGTTTCTCCAGGATATCCAGCAATTAATGTTGTTCTGAGTGCAATTCCAGGAACTCTATCTCTGATTTGAGCAATCAACTCTTCTGTTTTTTCGCGTGTAATCCCCCGTCTCATTGCCTGTAAAATCTTAGTTGAACCATGCTGTAGGGGCATATCTAAATAGTTGCAGACATTTTCTCTCTCACGCATGACATCCAATACATCCATTGGAAAACCAGCAGGAAAAGCATAATGCAAACGAATCCAATCAATCCCTTCAACATCTGCTAATCGATTGATTAAATCCGAGAGCGCTCTTTTTTTGTAAAGATCTAAACCATAGTAAGTTAAATCTTGGGCAATCAACATCAATTCTTTGACACCCTTCGCCGCCAAACCTTTTGCTTGATGAACAAGATCCTCTATTGGTGTAGAAATGTTTTTTCCACGCATTAGTGGAATGGCACAAAACGAACAAGGACGATCACATCCTTCAGCAATCTTAAAATAGGCGTAATGGTTGGGGGTCGTCAACAATCTTTCACCAACTAACTCGTGTTTATAATCTGCTTTTAAAGTCTTTAACAAACGGGGCAAGTCCCTCGTTCCAAAATAGGCATCCACTTCAGGAATTTCCTTCTCTAAATCATCCTTGTAACGCTCAGAAAGACAACCGGTAACATAAACTTTATCCACCAATCCCTCTGCTTTTGCTTCAGCATAACGTATGATTGTATCAATTGATTCTTGCTTGGCATTGTCAATAAATCCACATGTATTGATAATGACAATTTCAGAATCGTCACTCATCGATTCGTGCTCTACATCAAAGTTATTGGCCTTTAATTGTGCCATCATGACTTCGGAATCGAACACATTTTTCGAACAACCTAATGTCACTACATTTACTTTGTTTTTCTTGAGCGTTTTTGTTTTCATACCACAAAATTAACGATTAGTGGGGCAGTTTCAAATTTTGATTTTAAAATAGACTTTTCAAAAAGATCGATCCGTATATTTGAACTCATGATGAAATTCACAAATATTATATCAATCCTCTGTCTGCTTGTTCTAATCAATGGCTGTGCAACTCATTCTAAAAACTCAACTAATCAGCTTTCCATTGAGAATGCAACGCTTGGAGATATTTCAGAAAAAAGTGATTCTTTTACCATTTCCAATGTTTCACTTTCAGGGAAAAATCTAAAAATCAACATTACTTTTTCAGGTGGTTGCAATGAACATAATTTCAAATTAGTTGGTTCAGAAGCAATTTCTAAGTCTCTACCACCTCAAAGGAGTATTGTTTTAATCCATGAGAGCAATGGTGATGCTTGTAAAAAATTAGTAGAAAAAACATTGACTTTTAATGTTGATGCATTTTCATACCAAAAGGAAAAAGGAAGCATCATCCATTTAAACCTTTCTGGTTGGAAAGATCGAATTGAATTTACTTATCCTTGAAAAATTCTGTGAAAATGAAAATAGGTGTTCTTCTATCAGGTTGTGGTGTCTATGATGGCGCTGAAATTCAAGAGGCTGTTCTAACCTTGTTGGCTATTGAAGAAATTGGTGCTGAAGCAATTTGCATATCATTGGATGAAGACCAATACCATGTAATCAATCATTTGACGGGTGATGAATTACCTGAGCGAAGAAACATGATGATTGAAGCTGCGCGAATTGCGCGAGGAAAAGTAATCGAAATAAGCCAAGTGACTCCAGGCGAACTAGATGCGCTTGTCATTCCGGGAGGATTTGGCAGTGCTAAGAATTTTAGTAAATGGGCATTCTCAGGACCAGAAGGTGAAATACATCCAAAAATTAAATTGCTGCTCGTCAATCTTGTAAATATAGGCAAGCCTGTTGCCGCATTGTGCGTAAGTCCAATTATTGTTGCAAAGGCCCTAGAGGGTTCAATCATCCATCCTAAACTTACCATTGGGTCAGATAAAGAAGCTTCTCCTTATGACATTTCTGCATTTAGCGCAGGTCTCGAATCTGCGGGAGCAATTACAGAAATGAAAACTGTGCGGGAAATATTTGTTGACCAAGAAAATTTAATCATTACTGCTCCTTGCTATATGATGAATGCGTCAATACTTGACGTCCGTAAAAACATTAGAACAGCGATTGAAGCTTTGCGAGACATTCTTTAGCGAAACACAAATAACTGATAACCTTGATGTTAAACTAAAACTTGTTAACAAAACAAGTCGTTTTGTGGGAAATTTCACATAAAAAATCAGCCTCTTTACGAAATGTTAACCTAATTTTGCGCCTTAAAACAAAGCGCCAGCTTGAAAATATAACGCATGAACGTATTTGGAAAAATCGGTAAGAATGCCGATCTGAATGAGTCAATCGGTTTAAACAACCTAGGAAATCAATTTTGGAATTTATCACCTGCAGAACTTGTTGAGGATACTATCATCAACGGTCAAGGTGTATTGTCTGACACGGGAGCGCTTGCTATTGAAACAGGCGAATTTACTGGTCGATCGCCAAAAGACAGGTTTGTTGTTTGCGATGAAAACACTGAAAATTCAGTTTGGTGGGGGGATGTAAACATTAAATTTTCGACAGAACAATTTGATGCACTTTACAACAGAATGAAGGCCTATTTAAACGGTAAAGATGTTTATATCCGTGATGCATATGCCTGCGCAGATCCTCAATTCAAAATGAACATCCGCGTTGTGACAGAATTTCCTTGGTCGAATATGTTTGCATACAACATGTTTCTTCGCCCAACAAACGAGGAAATCGAAAACTTAACACCAGATTGGCATATAGTATGTGCTCCAGGATTCAAAGCTGATCCAGCAATTGATGGCACACGTCAGCACAACTTTGCGGTTCTTAATTTCACGCGCAAAATGATTATCATTGGTGGAACAGGTTATACTGGTGAAATCAAAAAAGGAATCTTCTCTGTACTTAACTATGTTTTGCCGCATGAGAAGAATGTGCTCTCAATGCATTGTTCAGCTAACATTGGAAATGAAGAAAATGATACTGCTGTGTTCTTCGGATTGTCAGGAACTGGTAAAACAACACTTTCTTCAGATCCGAACAGAAGATTAATCGGAGATGATGAACACGGTTGGGCAGACAATACCGTTTTCAATTTTGAAGGCGGATGTTATGCTAAAACAATCGATTTATCGAGAGAAAAAGAACCACAGATTTATGACGCAATTAAATTCGGTGCAATCTTAGAAAATATTGGTTTCATTGATGGTACTTCGACACCCGACTATACGGATGGCTCGATTACTGAAAACACGCGAGTATCCTACCCAATTGATCATATCGATAATATTGCTCAACCTTCTATCGGAAGTTCACCAAAGAATATTTTCTTTTTAACAGCTGATGCATTTGGTGTGTTGCCTCCAATCTCAAAATTGACCAAAGAACAAGCAATGTATCACTTCATGTCTGGTTATACTGCAAAAGTTGCTGGAACTGAAGTTGGTATTACTGAACCAACAACAACTTTCTCAGCTTGTTTTGGTGCAGCATTCCTTCCTTTACACCCAGCAAAATACGCAAGTCTTCTTGGAGAAAAATTAAATGGTAAAAGCATCAACGTTTGGTTGATCAATACAGGCTGGACCGGTGGATCCTATGGTGTTGGAAGCAGAATGAAACTTTCTTATACACGCGCAATGATTACTGCCGCTTTAACAGGGAAATTAGATAATGTTCAATTCGATAACCTTCCTGTTTTTGATTTGGCAATGCCTACAGCATGTGAAGGTGTACCAGCTGAGATTTTAAATCCTCGTCAGACATGGGCAGATAAAGCAGCATATGATGAAACAGCTAATAATCTTGCAGGAAAATTTGTGAAAAACTTCGAGAAGTTTGCTGCAGAAACAAGCCAAGATATTTTGAATGCAGCACCAAAAGTGCTTGTTAAATAATCTTATTACATTCGAAAAAAGAAAGGCTGCTCATGAGCAGCCTTTCTTTTTGGTATTTGTAATTTATTTCTTCTTATTCCACAACCAACCTTTTCGAATAAAATAGATTGTCATCGAGACGCCTACTAATCCCATCACAGCCCAAACGATACCATATCCATATTTCATTTTTAATTCTGGCATGTGTTCGAAATTCATGCCATACACACCAACAATAAATGTCAAGGGGATGAAAATTGAACTCACCACTGTCAATACCTTCATGATTTCATTCATACGTTGACCTTGCACGGCATAATACAAGTTCGCCATGCCTTCCAAAATTTGTTTATTGGCATCAATATCCTCTAAAACTGCCAAACAATTCTCTTTTAAATCAGCAAAATAATGATGGTTGTCAGCGTCGAGAAAAGGACCTTTTAACTTTTCAAGATGGGAAGTAACCTCTTTGACTGGTAGAACAATTTTTCTTAATTCAACTAGCTTACGTTTTTCCGTTTCAATTAATTTCAACGTTTCCGCATCCTTAAGTGTCACTAATTTTTTCTCCAACAATTGAATTGATTCATCAATTCCCTCCAATACTTCAAAATAATTATCAATAATTGCTTCGAGCATCCTAAAAAGTAAAAAGTCAGGACCTTTGAAACGAATTTTCCCTCTTTTCTTTTCAATTCTATCCCGGACATCCGTAAAATGGTCTGAACTCTTTTCTTGAAATGAAATCAAATAATTCTTACCTAAAATAAAACTCACTTGCTCTTGTTCAAGCCCTTCCCCTTCACCTATAATTGGCAATGCAGATCGAACAGAAAAGAACATGTAATGAGGATATTCCTCCAATTTTGGGCGCCGCTTTTCAGTATAAATATCCTCTACAGAAAGTAACTCTATATCAAGATGTTCGCACAGTGTCTGAATACTTTTTCTATCATCAAGACTATGAAAATTAAGCCATGATACATAATCTTCATCCAATGTACCCTTCACAAATTCAGCAGCAAAATAGGCCGGTGTATCCTTGGTAATCAAGAAAAATTCGGGATCATATTTATATAATTGACATGCTAGTGAAGAATCCATTGTCTTTAATTTCTATTAAATGTAACTCATTTTTATAAATGTTGCATGAGGTAACGGTACAACTCTACCATGCACATAATGTCGTTCTTAACTACTTTTTCATCTGGAGTGTGCACATGGTCTTCTGGTGCACCAATGAAACACCAATCAATTGGAAGATCCGATTTTTGAAGCATCGTTCCATCGCTTCCACCTGCTGATTCAACCTCCAATTGAAATTGAACACCAGACAATTTTGCTAATTGTATAATTCTCTCAAGGTATTTTCTGCGGGGCAAACCGCTATCTCGCATCGAAATTGCAACTCCGCCTCCATGTACTACTCCATGAGTCACCCAGGTAATATCAGAAATCAGCGATTGACGCACTCCATACTCCTTTAATAAATAATTTGCACAAAATCCTACAGAATTACCACCGTGCTCTTCATACGTTGAAAAAACGATAGCACCATTCTCTAATGACTCCGCAACTTTCAATGCATTCCAAACACCCAAACGATTATCCATATAAGGTGATTGTATGTACTCATCTGTCTCCCTGAAATCAGGCTTGAAAGTCAGAATTGTACCTCGATCGATGGGGCGTTCATAAACATATTGCAATGTTTTACTTCCATCTTCGTCCTCTAAAACCATCAACTCAGTTTCTATTTCACCTTGACTATCTGAACCAACTAATTGCATTCCATCAATCGCTCTAGGTCCGCCAATCCGGATTAATTCCCTATCATAACCAACAGTAAAACCAATGCTGTCCATGTGCGCATAAATTGCCGTTGTAGGTTTTCCAAATACCAAAATCAAACAGTCCTGGTAATCAATTCCTTCTATAATCGTAGGCTTAGTTTTCCATTTAATGGATTCACTATGCACATACCCAAGGATAAAATCTTTTACGCGGCCTTCATCACTCGATGCACCTCTAATTTCAATTAATTGTTTTAGTAATTCCATCTCTAATACATTCCTTTATTAACACAAACTACTGATTTAAAATCTTTTAATGCCATTTCAAATTCATGCGTTTTATTTAATTCAACCTTGATTTCCAAGTAGCAATCTTCATTAAATCGCTGAGTTGAAATAGTAATTTTTCGTTGTTTTAATAAGTTCATTACTCCAGGCATTTCATCATAGTTAAATTCAATCTCAAAATGTGAAAACACTTCAACCTCAATAATATCTGCTACATCTAATGATTCCTTGGCTGCAGTTTTATATGCTTGAACCAAACCTCCTAGGCCGAGTTTTGTTCCACCGAAATAGCGAACAACGCCAACTAGGATATTTGTTAGATCGAATGATTGTATTTGACCTAAAATTGGTATTCCAGCCGAATTATTTGGTTCTCCATCATCATTTGAACGAAATATTTTTTTGTCCAAACCCAAACGATAGGCATAACAAAGATGTCTAGATTGGTGATGTTCCTTGCGCCATTGATCCAATAATTGTTTTACTTCTTTTTCGGAATAGCATGGGGCCGCCAAAGCAATGAATTTCGAGCCCTTCTCTTTGAAAATGCCAGTTGACAATTCTCTTATTGTACGATAAGTGCACTGAACTTCCGACATTTAACAAATAATTATTTTGTAGATTAGTCCTAATGAAATCATTGAAAAACTATCCCGCTTTTTTGTTCACAATTTTAGTCATTTTTTCTGCATGTAAAAAGAAAACTGATTCGGTTGACAAATGTTCAAATGGATTCCTTGATGCAGGAGAATTAGGCGTTGATTGTGGTGGGAATTGTGCACCATGCCCGGTAAACAATCCACCTTCATTGTTTCTAGAACTGAATGGTACTCCAGTTTCTATGACAAGTAAATCGATTGCATTTTCAGAAAACACCTATTCATTGAACGCCTCGAATGATTCATTGAGTTTTCAATTCAATATTGGTTCAAATGGAGCTATTGGAACCTTCACAATGAATAGTTTGGGTAC
>JBIIQP010000212.1:0-3209 GCA_044341975.1 Crocinitomicaceae bacterium | reverse complement strand
TCCTTGTCATAACTCTTTCTTTCTTCTGCCATAAAACTTGAATTTAATCATTTTGGTTTTATAGCTTAACTTTGACTCCGGCTATTTGACACATTCCATTCCTTTAAATATAGAAGTTTCTGAAAAATTAAAGATTTCGCTATTCAGGTAAAAAAATGTGATAACAATAAGAACAGTTAGCACAAAAAAAGAAATCAGATAGAAAAATTGGTTTACAAAACGCTTTAAAATATCCTGACTTTTTTTATTCGAATAAAGGCTTTGGTTCTTTTTATTTTGAGCAAACATATTAATCTGAAAAGGGAAGATCAGAGTATGTTATAGCATCAACACCTCCCGATTTTATGCAAATCTAAGTCTCATTGATTCAGTAAATTATAAAAATTAAAAACTTACCAGAAATTTAATTTCAGGATAATAATTTATTTTTGAAGCGGTAATACCTATTTAATTTGCAGGTGTTCCAATCAAAAACATGGTTGGAATCTTCGAAAGATCATAGGCGTTTTCTCGCCAGGATTTTACAGACATTGTTTTAATGGATGCATCCGGTAAAGTGAGGTTGGATGCAATACAGATCATCGTATTGTCGGTAAGTTCATTGAGAAGATCATCCAAAACATTCATATTTCTGAAAGGGGTATCCATGAAAATATGTGTTGAACCATTTCTCCTACTATCTCCTTCGAAATCTTTTAATTTACGGATACGGTCTTTTCTTTCTCTCGGAAGGTAACCATGAAAGCTAAAATGTTGACCATTGAATCCACTAGAAATCAACGCTAGTAGAATCGAAGATGGTCCGACAAAAGGAATGACAATTAATTCTTCTTTGTGAGCGAGCGAAACAAGTTCTGCTCCAGGATCGGCAATTCCAGGGCAACCTGCTTCTGAAATGACACCAACGTTTGCACCTGCTTTTAATTCACGAATTATTTTTTGTAATTCAGCAATGTCCGTTCGTTTGTTGAGCTCATAAAATTGAGTTTCATCGATAGGGAATTCTCTGTCCATTTTTCTGAGTAATCTTCTCGCTGAACGCAAATCTTCAACCGCAAATACACGCAATTCTTTTACGAAATCAATAACGTCAGAAGGAAGAATATCCCGAAGCGATTCACCTCCCAAGGTATTTGGGACCAAATAGAGTTTACCTTTTTCCATGTGCAAAGATACGTTCAATTACCTTATCTGTAGCAGCATCCATGAGTTCATAGACTTCAATAAAGTCTTTTTCACTTCCATAATAGGGATCAGGGACATCGTTATCTTGTCCAGGGGCTAGCTCATTTAGAATCATTTCCACCTTTTTTTTATCTGATTCATTTCTAGCCAATGCTAATATATTTGTCCGATTGCTTTTATCCATAGCATAAATGATGTCGAAATCATCAAAGTCATTTACCGTGAATTTTCTGGCTCTCAATACTTCAAGATCGACACCAAATGATTTGGCGGTCTTACGCATTCTGGCATCTGGTTTTTCGCCAATGTGATAGGCTGCTGTTCCTGCAGAATCAACATATACATCCAATTGATGCTCCGCAACTTTTTTACGAAGTAAACCATCTGCCATAGGTGATCTACAGATATTTCCTAAACAAACCATGAGAATTTTCATGGCGTAAAATTAATTAAAGTAGTCGAAGACACATCTTATTCATTCGCTAGACCATTTTGCTCATTCATAAGGCCATTTTGTTCATTTCGACGTAATTATTCATTTGTTTAACAGTTATAGAGCCAACTAATGATTAAATTAAACGTTAATAAGTAAAGTGCTAACCTAAAATCAGCCAGACATGAGACAATTAAAAATCACGAAGCAAGTTACAAATAGAGAAACGGCTTCATTGGACAAATACCTGCAAGAAATTGGCCGCGTTGAATTGATCTCAGCTGAAGAAGAGGTGGAACTCGCAAGAAAGATTCGTTTGGGGGATAGATTAGCGCTTGAACGATTGACAAAAGCCAATTTGCGATTTGTCGTTTCAGTTTCTAAACAGTATCAAAATCAAGGATTATCACTACCTGATCTGATCAATGAGGGTAATCTTGGTTTGATAAAAGCGGCAGAACGATTCGACGAAACAAGAGGTTTTAAATTTATTTCATATGCAGTTTGGTGGATTCGTCAATCAATTTTACAGGCTTTGGCTGAACAAGCAAGAATTGTGCGTTTGCCATTGAATAAAATAGGAACAATCAACAAAATAAATAAGGCTTTTTCCGAGTTGGAGCAACGATTTGAACGACCGCCATCAGCTGACGAACTGGCTGAATTTCTTGAATGTACACCTGATGAGGTGAAGCAATCTATGGCAAACAACGGACGGCACATTTCAATGGATGCACCTTTGGTAGATGGCGACGAATCATCCTCTAGTATGTACGATGTATTGGTGAATGATTCATTACCTGGTCCTGAAAAAGAATTGGTTACTGAATCTTTAAGAAAAGACATTGAAAGATCTTTATCAACCTTAACAGCCAGAGAGGGTGATGTAGTGCGTTTGTATTACGGATTGAATGGAAAACACCCTATGACACTTGAAGAAATCGGTGAGCGCTTTGACCTCACAAGAGAAAGAGTTAGACAAATAAAAGAAAAAGCCATTCGAAGGCTGAAACATACTTCCCGAAGCCGGATGCTGAAATCATACCTAGGTTAAGCGGGGTCAATATCAACAGTCAGTCGAATAGACTTGTGCAAAGGAACGCTGTAAAATGCATCTATAAGTTGCTGAAGGCGTTCCTTTACTTTTTTATCGGAAATATCTCTTTCAATCTTAATTTTTATCGACTTTAAGTACAAATTCTGAATGCGCTTAACAATGGGAAATTCAGGACCAATGACTCGTTCCTTGAATACTTCTCGCAAGGAGGTCGCTAATTCATTTGCTGCTTTGTCTGTGAGATGCTCGTCTTTGTGTTTTAGCGTTAATTCAATGATTTTGTAAAACGGTGGGTAAAAGAAATTTTTTCTTTCGTGTATTTCAGAGTCATAAAATCCAATGAAGTCATGTTCGATGACCTTTCCTATCACCCAATGATCAGGGTCTCCAGTTTGGATAATTACTTTGCCTCTTTTTTTCTTTCTGCCTGATCGACCTGCCACTTGCGACATCAACTGAAAAGAGCGTTCGAATGCCCTGAAATCAGGACGATTTAATAGCATGTCAGCATCAAGTATTCCGACAAGGCTTACA
>JBIIQP010000211.1:0-3225 GCA_044341975.1 Crocinitomicaceae bacterium | reverse complement strand
TCCTGCTCTCTTTACCCAGTTGATTGGATAATTAACATTCGCTTTAAGTCAGATTCGATTTGAACACGTAATTTTGTGCTCCAATTCGTTTTTATGGAGGAAAACATTAAGATTTTACATAACCCACGTTGCTCTAAAAGCCGCTGTGCAATAGATCTATTGAAAGAAAAGCAGTTAAGTTTTGAAATCTTGGATTACATGCAACATGCGTTAACAAAAGATGAACTGGCAGGAATAATTGAGAAATTGGGAATTCATCCAGAAGAATTGATTCGAAAAGGGGAGGCTGAATACAAAGAGCATTTCAAAGGGAAAAATCTTACAGACGCTGAATGGATCGATGCAATGCTCAAATTTCCGAAACTTATTGAACGTCCTGTCGTAATAAAAGGAAGTCGCGCTGTCATTGGCCGCCCGACTGAAAATATATTGAACATTTTATAACTTCTATTAAGCACAAGCTTTTATCGTAAAATGAGAACGAAATACTTTGATTTGATTGACCAGACGTTTGATTTTCCTCAAAATGAATTCCATTTGAGAGAAGACCGTCTGTTTTTTCATGGTATTGACCTGATGAGGTTGATTAATGAATATGGCACGCCATTAAAGTTTAATTACCTTCCTCAAATTTCAAATAATATTCAACGCGCGAAAGGTTGGTTCCGAGAAGCGATATCGAATTTAGGATACTCTGGGAATTATTATTATTCCTATTGTACAAAGAGCAATCACTTTTCTTTTGTACTTGATGAGGTACTTAAGAACGATGTTCACATTGAAACCTCAAGTGCATTTGATATAGATATCGTTCGTAAACTATATGATCAAGGAAAGCTTCCTGACGGAAAATATGTCATTTGTAATGGTTTTAAACCACCTAAATACATTGATAATATTGCAGACCTAATTAATGATGGCAATTTAAATGTTGTGCCTGTAGTGGATAATACACAGGAACTTACAGATATATTATCAAAAACAGATAAGGATATTAAAATCGGTATTCGAATTGCTTCCGAAGAAGAGCCAAAATTTGAATTTTATACTTCGCGATTGGGTATTCGATACAGAGAAATTGTTCCTTTCTACAAGGCAATGCTCATGGATAATCCTAGGGTTGAAGTGAAAATGCTGCACTTTTTCATTAATACGGGTATCAATGATACGGCGTATTATTGGAATGAATTGACAAAGTGTCTTCGTATTTACAGTGATTTGAAAAAGATTTGTCCATCTTTGGATTCTTTAAACATTGGCGGTGGTTTTCCAATAAAAAAGTCATTAGCATTTGATTTTGACTACGCTTATATGGTAAGGGAAATTTTAACGCAGGTACAGCGTGTTTGCACAGAAAATGATATTCCAGAGCCAAATATTTTTACAGAGTTTGGATCCTTTACCGTAGGAGAAAGCGGGGGTGCTATTTTTAGTGTTTTGCATCAAAAACAGCAGAATGACAGAGAAAAGTGGAACATGATCGATTCGTCATTCATGACCAATCTTCCTGATACATGGGCAATTAATCAACGTTATATTATGTTGCCTGTAAATCGGTGGAATGATGACTATGAAAGGGTTTTGCTCGGGGGGTTGACATGTGACAGCGATGATTATTATAACTCAGAGCAACATTCAAACGCGATTTATCTTCCAAAATTTGATAAAAACAGACCGCTTTACCTTGGCTTTTTTAACACGGGAGCCTACCAAGAGACGATTGGTGGATTTGGCGGTTTAAAGCATTGTTTGATTCCAGAACCAAAACATATTCTTATTCAACGTGATGATGATGGAAAGCTTCAAACAAGTCTCTTTAGTGAAGAGCAAACGGCTTCAGATTACCTGAGAATTTTAGGATATAATTCCGATAAAGTTTAATTGAACAACCAACTAAATTGTTATTTTTGTCAACGATTTTCTTGATCTACCCCAAACAAAATGAAACTAGATAAAATCTTTTTGAAGAACAATTCCCGCTTTTCTAATTTACTTACAAATTGGGCGAATCAAAGGAATTATGAGGTAGAAGAATTTACCGAAAAAAAGGAAGATCCTGAAGCCGGAATCGATGGTTTGGTGATCTTTAATCAAAACCAATCATTGGATAAAGAAATTGCTGAATTGCGTGATCTTTTTGATCACAAACAAAAGCCAGTGCACAAAATTGATATCAACGGAACTCTGATGGTAGGCGTTTCAAACCTTGATCTTTGGATTGAAAGAAATAAATGTAAAAAGGTATTGATTATCGGTGCAGATTCATTGATTGAAAACCCGAACCTAGAGCGTTACTTGGAGCGACTAAATTGATCTTTATTGATCCCCTTTTGAACATTTTTCATTTTCATGTTTTTATTCTTTAGTTACTTTTTTCAATGAGTGATGAAAGAGCACATGCGATTGTTGTTGGTTCTGGAATAGCCGGAATAGCTTCTGCCATTCGTTTGGCTTTGAAAGGTTACAAAGTAAGTGTGTTCGAATCAAATGCTTACCCTGGAGGAAAACTTACCAATTTAGAACTTGGAAAATATAGATTCGACGCAGGACCATCACTTTTCACTTTGCCCTATCTTGTGGATGAACTGTTCAGCTTGGCAGGTAAAAATCCTTCAAGTCATTTCAAATACGATTCGTGCAAGACAGCTTGCCATTATTTTTTTGAGGATGGTACATTTTTGCCATTTGCCGCAGACCAAAATGAATTGTTTCAAACGGTAGAGAATGTCTTGAAGGTAGATTCTGCACCTTTAGCAAAACACTTAGCAAACAGCAAGTTTATTTTTGATCGAACGAGAAAAACATTTCTTGAACAATCCTTGCACAAATATGGAAATTACCTTTCAATTGATATTTTAAAGACAATTTCATCAATACCACGTTTGGGTATTTTTACAACAATGCATGCTGCAAATTACCGTGCACTAAACCATCCTAAATTGGTGCAAATATTTGATCGCTATGCGACATACAATGGTTCAGACCCCTACAAAGCTCCAGGAATTTTGAATATTATTCCGCACTTAGAGCATGGAATTGGTACTTTTTTTCCGAAAAAAGGAATGCACTCGATTACACAAAGTTTAGTTTCTCTTGCGAAGGAGTTAGGTGTTGAATTTCACTATAATTCGAAAGTGCAAGAAATAGTGGAAGATGGAAAAAGTGTATCTGGTGTTGTGGTGAATGGTGTATTTGAACGTTGCAATATTGTGGTATGCAATGCGG